>CANJVG010000109.1 GCA_947478005.1 Bacteroidota bacterium | reverse complement strand
TTTCAAGGTACCGGAATTGGTTTGGGTATTTGCCAAAAAGTAATAGATAAGCACGGAGGTAAAATTTGGGCTATATCCGAAAAAGGAAAGGGTAGTGTCTTCCACTTCACCATACCTAAAGTGCCGTTTTAAAGGGAAAGTCTTATTCAAGGCGACTTTATTCTCCTATTCTACTAATTTGTCTTCAATTCAATATCGTTACCTGGCTTAGAATTATAACACCAATGTTAATCGGCTTCTCTTTCCAACACACTCAGATAAAATTTACTTTTATCAACTTTTAATTGATGTGCAAACCGCAAACTTTATTACTTTCATTTTATGAAGCGGATTTTGCTCTTTGTATCTTCTATTTCGGTCACAATTTTCTCCTTTTCGCAAACCTGTAGCTCGTTGCGCTATCAGGATACTATATTTCATACTGTAACACTCACAACTTCTCAGTTTGGAGTGGCTACGCCTTATGGTGTTTTGGCGCAACCGCAAAATTTATTTTTGGACTTTTATGAGCCTACAGGTGACACACTTACAACGCGCCCGTTAATAGTATTTCAGTTTGGCGGTGGATTTACTATTGGCTGGAGAAGCGAACCCGATATTCCGGGTTTCTGCAACTATTTTGCTAAGTGCGGTTATGCCGTAGCGAGTATTGATTACCGCATTGGATTAAACCCACTGGATACCAACAGCACTATCCGGGCTTATTACAGGGGTGTACAGGACGAGCGTTCAGCCATTCGTTATCTGTGCTCGCGTGCGGCTCAGTTAAAGATAGATACATCAATATTGATATTGGCCGGAACCAGTGCCGGATGTTTCTGCGCCTTTGCCAATGCTTTCACCAGCAATGCTGATCGCCCCGCTTCTTCTTTTGGAAGTTTACTCGAGCCAACTGATTTAGGCTGCTACGATTGTTCGGGAAATAATTATCTCGGCTATCATATTCCGCACATAAAAGCAATTGTGAATCAATGGGGTGCGGTGATGGATACATCATTTATTCAGCCGGGAGAAAATATCGCAGTTATTTCTTTTCATGGAGATCAGGATGTTCTGGTTCCTTACATTCATGGCTATCCGTTTTCATTGCCTGTGTTTCCTCCTGTATATGGTAGTGTACCAATTCACGAGCGTCTCACGAATCTGGGAATATTGAATGTGCTGCATCCATTGGTTGGTTTTGGGCACGAACCGGAACTAACTGCCCCTCAGTTGAACGATACCGTATATAATTACACGCGGCCTTTTCTTTATCAATTATTGAAACCAACCACCCCTGCCATCATTGGCGATACGCTGCTTTGTCTTGGTACGGTGGCGCACTATTCGGTGAGCAATACCGCGGGCAGCAGATATTGCTGGAACCTGAGCGGCAACGGAACTATCGTGGCGAATAGCGGAAATTCGATTGCGGTACAATGGAACGATACTGGCCAAGTGGAGGTGAGCGTGAAGGAGCTGAATTACATTTTGGCCGAAGGCGATGTACGAACCTTTACTACTTATGTGGCCTTACAACCATTAGCGGCATTCAATTATCTGCCCAACAGCCTGACGGTTACATTTACCAATAATTCTACGGCCGGCATTCATTACCATTGGATTTTTGGTGATGGCGACACTTCTTCCGCGTTTAACCCCACTAAAGTTTACTCAGCCTCGGGTACCTACACAGTTAATCTATTGGCTGAAAATAATTATTGCAGTGCTACGGCTTCTGCTTCGTTTTTGCTTGACTCCTGCCCTGTGGCAGATATTACTTATCAGCTTACCAATTACAATGCCTTCTTTTATTCTCCAACTACCAACACGACTTCTTACTTCTGGAATTTTGGCGATGGAGATAGTGCTGCGGTGAACTCGGCCAATGTATTTCATCAATATACGCAGGATGGCACTTACACGGTTACATTAAAAGTGCGCAGCCAACTGGGGTGTGAATACACGGACACGCTTACTTTTACCGTGGGCAACCTCTCTACTTCTATTAGCGATTTGCGGCATGACATTGTCCTTATGACTGCAGAAGATGGCTTTAGAATAAGTTCATTCACTAATGACAATCTGCTTGTAACCATAACGGACGTAACAGGTCGCAGCCTGGTTGAAACGAATTGCTCAACCAACTGCGAATTACAAACAGCAGACTTCCCTTCGGGTCTTTATATCATCCGTGTTTCTGCCAAGGAGCAAACTGTTATTAAGAAATTCGTTCGGTAAAACTTGGCTGTTCGCGAAGTACTACCTCAATTTACGGATTAAAACTGAAGTAGTACTTTGTAAACATTTACGCCCTCCTACTCCGCTTTATTCTGCATTTTCATAAATACCGAATAGGCATTTTTAGTAATCAGATTTTTGTCGGCAAGATTTACGACTGATGAACTTATCTGCGTAAAACCTCCTTCCGAAATTCCGGTTTCTACCTCAGTCATATCAAATTGGGTATTGCTTTTGGCTTCAAAAATATACTGCTTGCCTGTGAACGTTATAATGGCACTTTCAGGCACGACTAATGCATCTGTGCTTTTTATCGCAATGTCAGCATTCATAAACATGCCGGGAATCAGGTTCTTATCATACTTCTCGAAATGGCAGTGCACATCTACGCTTCGCTCCCCCGATAAATCTTTCCCAACCAAAATGATTTCGCAGGGGAATTTCTTATCGGGTTCATTGTTGGTGTAAGCCATTACTTTTTGTCCGATAAAAAGTTTATTCAAATCTTTTTCAAACACCGTTAGGTTCAAGTGAATATCAGTTGGGTTTACTAACTCAAACAATACATCTGCAGGATTTACATACTTGCCAATGTTCACATTTACTTTAGAAACGAAGCCATCAATAGGAGAAGGTACATTTACGCTACGCGAAAGATTATTATCGGTAAGATTATCCGGATTAACTCCAATCAATTTTAGCTTTTCGTACAGTGACTTAATAAGCACCCGTTGGCCTTTGTATTCCGATTCTGCGAGCTCAAAGGTCTTATCGCTGCTTGCCTTGCTTTGATTCAATTCTTTTTGACGGTTAAATTCGCTTTCGGTATAACTGAACTTTGCCTTAGCTGTCAGGTAATCCTGTTGGAGTTGAATGTATTGCTGGTCTTCCATTACAGCTATAATCTCGCCTTTCATCACATGCATACCTGGTAAAAGCTGGGTTGTTTTCAAATATCCACCCAAAGGCACACTTATGCTAACCATGTTTTGTGGTGGCACATCAATTATACCGTTCACTTTCAGAATGCTCGATATGCTCTTTTGTTCTGCCTTGCCGGTTTCGATGTTGGCGTTTTTCAATTGTGCCTCTGTCAATTCAACCGAGGTCGAACTGATGGTTTGCTCCGTTGTTGTTTCGGTTGTTTTGGTGCCGCATGCTGAAAGCAATGCGAGCGCCAATAACGCTATGATGATTCTTTTCATTGTATTGATTTTTATTGATTAGTTAAGGAATTGATTTCGATAATGCTTTGATTCAGATTTTTTACAGCATCGGTATATTCGCTTTGAATGGAAGTTGCCTGATTAGCGAGCAATACCCATTCCAGATAATTGATATCGCCATTTTTAAATTGCTGACTAGCGCTTAGCAGAATTGTATTGGCATTTTTTAGAGCAGTCTTTTCATAATAGTCCACCAGTTGCTGGTTACGCAACATTTGTTGCAAAGTCTGTTGATACTTTGTTTCCATATCCTTGGTTCCTGCTTCATATTTACCTGCTGCCATCTGTTGATTTACTTTAGAAGCGCTGATGCGCGCTTTTTGTCCGCTGAAAATAAGAGGAAGCCCAAGGCCAAACTGTACGCTTGAAAAACGATTGCTTGCAGTGAAATTCTTCTCCACTCCATTCAGGTTCTGCAGACCCACGATACTTTGATTGGTGTAGCCCACAAATAAATCGGGAGCCAGCTTAGAACGTTCTAACTTAAGATTCGACAAACTGATTTGTTCCTGCTGTTTCAAATATTTCAGATAAGGATGTGAGCGAACCGCACCGGTATCAGCCATTAAGGGTAGCAGGAGTTTTGTCTGCGATTCTGCCGGAACAAAATTCCTTTCTGTATTCAAAAGGAGTTTGAACTGCATAATCAGAATAGCATGGTCCTGCTCAACCATTAGGAGTTGTTGTTGCACCTGTCCTCGCTGTGTTTCGGCAGTAGCTTTTTCCAACACATTACTTTCCCCTTTTGCAAAGCGCAGTTCTGCGTTCTTCAAAAACGAAGCGTACATGCTATCGGTGCGCTGAAGCAACTTTCGTTTTTGTTGTAAATAAAGCAGCGAATAATATGTTTGCCCCACTTCCTTCTTCAGTTCATTCTCCTTTAGTTTCACATTGATCATACCGTTCTTCCATTCTTGGGTAAGCACTGAATGCTGCCGAGCGTATACCAGCGGAAAACGAATGCTTTGCGACACCCCAAACTTGGTATCTTTGTATAGACTGTTTATTTGTCCGTATTCACCGGTTATGTTTGTTTGAGGAATATCCCAGGCACTGCCTCTTATCTTTTTCAGATATTCAGTCTGCAACTTTTCGTTGCGCAGATGGAGATTGTTTTTGAAAGCTGTGTCCACCGCAGCCTGATAAGAAATAGTTTCCTGTGCGCTTGCTAATGTAGAAACCATCAAGAGTAAAACAACAGCAAAAGAAATCACGGGTTTTTTCCTGCCGAACGAAATTCCTTTTTCAAAGATGATGTAGAGAATAGGCAGAATGAAAAGAGTGAGCAGGGTGGCAAATAGCAACCCTCCTATTACGACCGTAGCTAATGGCCGTTGCACTTCGGCACCAGCCCCGTTGCTGATGGCCATAGGCAAGAAACCGAGTGATGCCACAAAGCCCGTCATCACCACAGGTCGTAAACGAATTTTAGTTCCCATGATCACAATCTTCCGAAGGTCTGTCCAGCCTTCGCTGCGCAGGCGATTGAACTCGGCAATCAAAACAATGCCATTCAATACTGCTACACCAAACAATGCAATAAAACCAACACCTGCAGAAATGCTGAAAGGCATGCCACGTAAGGCAAGACCAAATATTCCGCCTGTGGCCGAGAGCGGAATAGCCGAATAAATCAACAATCCCTGTTTAATAGAGTTGAAGGAAAAATATAACAGAAGGAAAATAAGCAATAACGCAATAGGTACCGCCACACTCAATCGATGTTTGGCAGCGTTAAGGTTTTCAAATGCACCGCCATAAGTAATGTAGTAGCCTGCAGGAAATTTTATTTGCTTGTCAATCTTTTGCTGCAGCTCGGTTACTATGGTCTGCACATCGCGGCCGCCAACGTTAAAGCCCACAATTATTCTGCGCTTGGTGTCTTCCCGTTGTATCTGCAACGGGCCCTCTTTCATAGCTACCGTTGCTAGTTGATATAGGGGAATCTGAGTTCCTTGCGGTGTTGGAATGAGAAGATTCTGTACATCGCTTACATTTTTACGTTGCTCACCATTTAACCGAACTACCATGTCAAAACGCTTTTCACCTTCATAAACCAAACCGGTACTTTGCCCTGCAAAGGCCGTATTGATTACCCGGTTTACCTCCTCAATATTCAATCCAAATTGCGCCATAGCCGAGCGGTTGTATTCAATCAGCACCTGCGGCATACCGGTTACAGTTTCCACATAAATATTCTTTGCGCCTCCCACGGTTGAAGCCAAGGTACCCAGCTTTTTGGCATAAAGAGCAAGCGTATCTAAATCTTCTCCGTAAATTTTGCAGACCACATCCTGCCGGGCCCCGGTCATCAATTCGTTAAATCGCATCTGCACAGGAAACTGAAAGCCGGTTGTTATACCCGGAATAACGTCTAATTCTTTTGTCATTTTTTCGGCCAACTCCGGAAATGTATGAGCTGATGTCCATTCACTTTTATCCTTCAGAATAATCATCATATCACTGGCATCCATCGGCATAGGGTCGGTAGGTATTTCACCGCTTCCTATTTTGGTAACCACCTTTTCTACTTCCGGAAATTTGGCAATCAAAATGCCTGCAGCTTTTTGAGTAGCTTCGATTGTGGTGTGTAGATTACTGCCTGTTAGCACCCGTGTTTCAACGGCAAAGTCACCTTCTTCAAGGGAAGGAATAAACTCACCTCCCATAAACGAAAGCACTACTAACGAAACGACAAACAGAGAAACAACCCCTGCCAGTAAACTCTTTGGGAAGTTCAAGGCCTTTTCCAAAGCGTGCTGATACCAGCGTTCCAGTTTTTCCATTAGTCGGTCGCTTATGTTTTTCTTGTGCGATATTTTCTTACTCAAAAATAAAGCACTCATCATAGGGACATAAGTAAGTGAAAGAATAAACGCACCTAACAAGGCAAACGCCACAGTTTGCGCCATTGGCTTAAACATTTTTCCTTCTATACCCTGTAAGGCAAAGGTTGGCAAATAGACAATGAGAATAATGATTTGCCCGAACACCACGCTGCGTACCATTTTGTGCGAAGCACCTTTTACTTCTTCATCCATTTGCGCCTGATTCAGTTTATCGGTGTGCGCAAAATGCTTGCTGTGGTGCAGATGATGTAAGACAGCCTCAACAATAAATACCGCACCATCCACAATCAACCCAAAATCGAGTGCGCCTAAACTCATCAGGTTTCCTATTACACCAAAGGCATTCATCATAATCACCGCAAACAGCATGGCAAGCGGAATAACCGATGCTACTAAAAAACCCGCGCGAAAATTGCCGAGGAAAAACACGAGTACAAACACCACAATCAATGCGCCTTCCATCAGGTTGGTGCGGACTGTGCCAATGGCATTGTTCACCATTTTGGTCCTGTCTAAAAAGGGTTCTATCTCGACACCTTCAGGTAATGTTTTTTGGATTAGCGCGATACGCTCTTTTACATCTTTTATTACCTGACTGCTGTTGCCGCCTTTCAACATCATTACCACCGCACCGGCCACTTCACCTTTGTCATTATAGCACATGGCTCCGTAGCGCGTGGCACTGCCAAAGCGAACATCGGCCACATCGCGGATAAAAAGAGGAGTTCCGTTTGCAAGGTTCTTTACGGTAATGTTTTGTATATCTTCAATAGTGCGAACCAATCCTTCGCTGCGTATATAAAGCACAGTAGGGCCTTTTTCGATATAAGCTCCACCTGTATTCTGATTGTTTTTTTCGAGAGCAGAAAACACATCGCTGATGGTAATGCCGTAAGATTTAAGCTTGGATGGCTCAACCGCCACTTCATATTGCTTGAGGTAGCCGCCAAAGCTGCTTACATCAGCCACACCTTTTACACCAAGTAGTTGCCTGCGAACCACCCAGTCCTGAATGGTTCGCAACTCCATAGGATTATATTTTTTCTCGTAACCCCTCTTCGGCTTTACCACATACTGATAAATTTCGCCAAGACCTGTTGTTACCGGTGCCATAGCGGGAATTCCTATACCCTGCGGGATTTGCGATTGCACCTGCTGCAATCGCTCGGCTACCTGCTGCCGAGCCCAATACACATCTGTCTCATCGTCAAATACGATGGTAACGAGCGAGAGACCGAAGCGAGAGAAACTGCGAATTTCCTTTAACCCCGAAATGTTGCTGTTGACCTGTTCTATTGGGAAGGTGATAAGCCGCTCGACATCGGGTGCACCAAGCGATGGAGTAACGGTAATAACCTGTACCTGGTTGTTGGTGATATCGGGCACTGCATCAATAGGCAGTTTGGTCACCTGATAGCCACCGTAGCCGATGAGCACTATCAGAAACAAGCCGATAATCAATTTATTGTTTACGGAAAAATCAACGATTTTACTGAGCATATTCTTGCTTATTTATTCTTTTAAAAAATGAATACAGGAAACTGCAACGGTGGTATAGATATATCTACACAGGCTATAACAACCCGCGGTTGCTATAGTACTACTAAAAAACTGCAGTTAAATTAAGCGGCCTTGGGTGGCTGCCAAATATTGGAGAGACTTTGAAACGATTCAAAAGAAATATCAGTGACCGGAATTTCATTGATAACGAGTACGTAGGATGGGAAAGAAAAATGTGGAATGGAAACCGGAACAAATGCGATGGTACCGGTCGGCAAACAGGCCTCCTCCGATTTAAAAGGTAATTTCATATCATGATCTCTGTCTTTATCCATTACATTTCCTTGCAGGTAATGAATGCGCATAAACTCAAACAAAGTGATTTCTTTATTTTCCTTTTTGTGCTCCATAAAATGCATAACAAAAGCCGGTAACTTCAGCAACTCGTGGCCGCCAAAATTAGGAGCTAGCGACAGCAGAAAAAGGTAAATAGAGAAAAGGACCGTTGTGATCTTCACAAGGCAAAGGTAATAAAAAGAGGAGCATTTTTTAGTGCCGATACTTCTTGCGACTAAGTTGAAGGGAATTCTCATAGTCAGTATTTATTCATCCATACGATAACTTCTAAGCATAACTGATTTTTCTTTTTAAGCTACTAAAGGTTGTCGACACGAACCTGGGAAAGAATATGGAGTCGAAAAATGCTTTTTTTAAATTTGCAGAAATTGCATCCCTTAAAACCCGTACAAGCACTAAGGCATCAAAACAACAATCAGAATGACAGCATCCAACTTTACCACTACCATTTTAGTTGACCAATCACCCAATGAAGTATTCGCGGCCATCAACAATATTCGCGGATGGTGGCAAGGTGAAATTGAAGGCCCAACCGAGAAACTGAATGATGAATTTAGCTACCGAATGGGCGATATCCATTTTTCAAAACAAAGAATAGTTGAAGTTATCGCTAACAAAAAAGTAGTGTGGCTGGTTACTGACAGTAAGTTGAATTTTACAAAAGACAAAAGTGAATGGACGGGAACAGCCATCCGATTTGAAATTGATGAAATAAATGACCAAACGCAATTGCGTTTTACGCACGTGGGTTTAGTTCCTGAAATCGAATGCTATGGTGGCTGTTCGGGAGCATGGGGAGACTTGATTCAGAAAAGCCTGTTCAGTTTGATAACTACAGGCGAGGGCCAGAAGGTTTTTTAATCCCGAAAGCCATGCAATCAAAAGTAAAAGTTACCACCATCTACAATTGCTCATTGGAAAGAGCCTTTAAAACACCTATGCTGTGCGATGTTGCCAAAGTACATACCGGCTTTTTGGTAATGCCCAAAGTGACCCATACCACTGATGATAAGGATTGGGGAAAACCAGGCAGTAGTAAAAAAATATTTGTGGCAAAATCGCTTACTCAACCGGGAGGATGGGGTTCGGTGGACAAAGTGATAGAACGAGTTGAAAATAAATACTGGAAGATTGAAGTCAGTGATTTCAAGGGGTGGATGCTGGGCTTTTCAAAATTTGTGGGTGAATGGCAAACTACTGAACTGGAACCCAACAAAATTCTGATTGAATATACCTACACCATGCATTCGGATATTGCCTTGTTCTATCCTTTAAACTGGCTGTTTACAAAAACCTTCTGGCGGGTTTACATGAAACGGGTATTGGAAAACATAAGAAAGATGGCTTACAAGAATGAGCCATACGGTTATCCATAAACCTTTCATTACTCTGCTATTTTTACGCACTATGCGCGTAAACCGTTTCCCATCTCTAACTATTATTCTTATCCTGCTTGTTAATGTATTATCGGCACAGGAGTATAATACGGTAGCCAATCTTAATGCTGTAGTTCGAGTGGGCAATGCGCGGTTTACAGTGTTAACCGATCGCGTGATTCGTTTAGAATATTCAGCCGATAACAACTTTACCGACCAGGCTTCGCTTACCATCGTTAACCGCAATCTGCCGGTACCACCTTTCAGCACAACTGCAGATGACAATGGCTGGCTTGTGATTAAAACAAAGTATTGTACCCTGCATTACCGGCAAAACAGCGGAGCGTTTACGGCTCGCAATCTGTATATAGAATACACCGACCCGCAACATACCTTTACCTGGAAACCCGGCACCAAAGACCACCGGAACCTAAAAGGAACCACCCGCACTTTAGACGGCTGCAGCGGTGAGTTCAGTTACAACGGCATGAAGAAGATAGCGCTGGAAGACGGTATTCTTTCGCGCAGCGGCTGGTGCTTGATTGACGATTCGCAGCGGCCACTGTTCGACAATTCTGATTGGCCGTGGGTGCAGGGACGCACTGATGGCGACAAACAGGATTTTTACTTCTTTGGTTACGGCAGCAACTACAAGGCCGCCCTCTATGACTTTACTTTAATAGCCGGTAAAATATCGTTGCCGCCTAAGTTTGCATTCGGTGTTTGGTATTCGCGTTTCTGGAGCTATACCGAACAGGACTATAAAGATATTGCCAACACCTATGAGCAAAACAACGTTCCCCTCGATGTGCTGGTAGTGGACATGGACTGGCACCTGACCCCCGAGTCGAGCCCCGAGATATTTAACCGCTACAACCCAAAGCCTAATGGCTGGACGGGTTTTACCTGGGAGAAGAAGTTCTTCCCCGATTACAAAGAGTTCCTGTCGTGGACAAATCAGAAGAATCTTCAAACATGCCTCAACCTTCACCCAGCAGCCGGTGTGCAGCAGCATGAAGCTATTTATCCTTCGTTTGTAAAAGCAATGGGTTTAGATACCGTGAACCATGCTGCCATTCCCTTTGATATCACCAACAAGAAGTTTGCGCAAAACTATTTCGATGTATTGCTGCATCCTTATGAAAAAGACGGAATTGATTTCTGGTGGCTCGATTGGCAGCAATGGGGGCATACCAATATCAAGGGTGTTAACCCAACCTTCTACTTAAATTACGTTCACTTCAGCGATATGCAACGGCAGGGCAAGCGCCCGCTTATCTTCCACCGTTGGGGTGGCCTGGGCAATCATCGCTATCAGATTGGTTTTTCGGGCGATTACTTGATCAACTGGAAATCGCTGACGTATCAACCCACCTTTACGGCCAATGCGGCCAATGTGGGTTTTGGCTATTGGAGCCACGACATAGGCGGTCATACCAACCCCATCAGCAAGAAAGATAAACACGACCCCGAACTGTTCACGCGTTGGATACAGTGGGGTGCTTTCAGTCCTATCTTCCGCACCCATGCTACCAAGGATGTGGAGATTGAAAGACGCATCTGGAAATATCCCGAGGCGAACTTCAAGGCCATGCGCAAAGCCATTCAGCAACGATATGCGCTGCTTCCTTATATCTATACCATGGCGCGTATGACTTACGACTCGGCTGTGTCGCTCATCCGCCCCATGTATTATGAATTCCCTGACCTCGAAAAGGCCTACCATCTCGAACATCAGTATTACTTCGGCAACAATATGATAGTGGCTCCTATTACCCAACCGATGAATGGACGCGATAGTGTGGCACAAACCGTTTGGCTGCCCGAAGGCAACTGGTTCGACTACCGCAACAATCAATTGCTGAAAGGAGGAAAAGAAATTACCGCCAACTATGCCTTAAATGAAATACCGGTGTTTGTAAAAGCCGGAAGCATCATCCCCACCCAAACCCCAAAGCTACGCATAACCGGCAGTGTCCTCGATACGCTTATCCTCACCGTTTACCCTGCCGCCAATGCCGAGTTCAATTTGTATGAAGACGAAGGCAACAGCGAAGGCTACCGAAAGGATGTTTGCTCCTTTACCAAGATAAGCTGGCAGCAGAACAGCAACGCGAAGGTATTGAAGATAGAACCAGAGGGGAAAGCATTTCCCACTCAGGTAACCGAACGCAGTTACGAGATAAGAATCGTGTCCACCGAAAAGCCAACGAGCGTTCAGCTAAACGGCAGCCTAACCAACTGGAGCTATGACGAGGTGAACAAGGTTACCGTTATTAAACCAGCAAAGGCACCAATGGCAGGAATGCAACTGGAGATTCAGTAAATCAGAAAGGCTTTATTTGCGCCCTCAATATTGGATAGTGGAAACAGTGCTAACAGATAAAGTAGATGGTTCAATAAGAAAAACGAATTGGTATGTGATTACCGGTGGGCCGAGTTCGGGCAAAACAACTACGGTTAATTTGCTGAAGGCAAGCGGCTACAAAACTACGGTTGAAAATGCGCGGCTCTACTTCGATATGCAGCGTGTGAACGGCCACCCGGTGGAGGAGGTGACGAAAAACCGCGAGGAGTTTCAGCGCACTATATTAACCATGCAGATTGAGCTGGAGAAACAACTGAACCCCGATGAATTGATATTCCTCGACCGGGCGATTCCCGACAGTCATGCCTATTATCATTACCTCGGCCTGACCGAAGACCCTATGCTGGCTGAAGCCCTGCTAACTGTTTCATACAAGAAGGTGTTTATACTCGATTGCCTGCCGCTGGTGCAGGATTATGCACGCAGAGAAGATGAAGCCGCGCAGCTAAAGATTCATCAATCGCTGATTGATGTGTATGAAACCCTGCCCTTTCCGACCATGCGGGTGCCGGTGTTGCCGGCTGAGGAGCGGGTGGAGTTTATATTGAGGAATCTTTAAACCGTTCTGATTAGACGATTGGACGATGAAATGCAAACAACCAAACGGTGATTTGATGATAAACAGCCATCCTCCTGCGACACGCGCAAAGCCGCGTGCCACCTACCAAACAACAAAGGCAGCCAAGATACTCTTGGCTGCCTTTGTTATAATCTGCTGCTGCTGTGTTGTCTGCTAAATGCAGATAAGAACAACTAAATAACTACTGTATTTACTTTTTCTGCAGAGCCTCAATCTGCTGCTGCATCCGTTTGTTTTGCTGCTGCATCCGCTCGTTTTGTTTCT
>CANJVG010000108.1 GCA_947478005.1 Bacteroidota bacterium | reverse complement strand
CCTATTATTATTCACAGAGCACCACTTTCTACACATGAGCGTATGATTGGTTTCTTGCTGGAACATTATGCCGGTAAATTCCCTGTATGGTTAGCTCCTGAACAGGTGGCTATTCTTCCTATCAGCGATAAATATCTGGACTATGCCTACGCTGTTCGTACCGAACTAAAGAAACACAATCTTGAAGTAAGTATTGATGAACGGGCCGAGAAGATTGGCAAGAAAATACGCGATACGGAATTGAGAAAGGTACCTTATATGCTGGTGGTGGGAGAGAAGGAAGCAGCAGAAGGCAATGTGGCTGTGCGCAAACAAGGGCATGGTGACCAGGGCGTGAAGAAGCTAAGTGAGTTTGTGGAGCAGATAGTGGGGGAGGTAGCGGAGTATAAGTAGGGGGGCTCTGCATAAATGAAAATCTAAACTAACTTAGCGCAGAGTCCCCGAGGCGGGATACTCTGCGAAGGAAATATGGTTAGTTAAGAGAGAAGGCCGCCATGGTGGCAGTGCATGGGAACTAATAGTTCCGGTTATGTTCATTCTGCTGCTATTTATTGCACTACTGGCCTGGCTAAGCTATAAAATTATATTGTGGCTGGCTATATCGCTACAAAACATGCACTTTGGTCAACTCAATGTTTTTGTGATGAAATTCGCGTCTTCTTTTTATCTATAAATTCTAAATCATGTAATTTGAATTTATTGCCTTCGCCAATGTAGAGTAGTGAGAGGTATTTATCGTTGTTTAGCATGTCATAAACAACTCGGGCATATGTTATCCTGCCATCTAAAATTAAGTTGCTGGTAAACTGCTTTAAACTATCACAATTGATTATTTCTAAACTTTTGCCCAGCTTTTTCTTGTTTATTATTCTCCTCCTTAAGTCTTTTGAAGCTTCATTCTCTAGGGATAACAGGTTTTTTGTCTTTATGTATTCTAGCGATATATTAGAAATGTTGGAGAAAAAGGAAAGTTCACTGTAGTCGTAAGGAGTGCAAATCATCTGCATAAAGTAAGGTTTTGCCTTTTCTGTCACATTCAGTCGTATTGAAACCTCGCCACTTATAGTTTTAAAGGATCCTTTGTAAGTTAAAGTGGCATACCTTTTCACAGTATCTTTGACTGTAATCATTTCACGCTTTAAAATTGTCTCGTTACTAATAGCGCCATACGCTTTTTTGAACACCTTGTAAAAAAACTCTCTATTTTCACGCGCTAGAGTATCCAGTGAATCAATATTTGTAAAGAGCATCTTTTCAAAATTCGAAGTGTTATACCAGGAGATAACAGAATCGAAATAACTTTCGTTTACAAAGGGATTAAAGTCCTCTACTTTAAAATATTTAGTGTTAGTATGTATGGTGTCGACATCCGTATATGAATAAGTAAAATCAGTAGAGCTTTTCATTATAGGTATATACTCCTTAGTACGAACAACATCTCCGTCCTTTGTCAATTCATATTGTGTTTTTGTATTGATTTGTCTAGGGTTACCAACAATATCTGCGTCACTTGTCATTTCATATATTGTTTTTTTGTTGATTTGTGCAGCAATATTATCCCAAATCAGTAACGGAATAAAAATTAAGGTAAATCTGATAATACTCATCCCTCAAATATATTCATCCTTCGCAGAGTCCTGTTTCCGGACTTTGTGAAGATAAAGACTAAACTAACTTAGCGCAGAGTACCCGAGGCGTAAGATTCTGCAAGAAGAAACATCGACTTAATGGAACTTTTCGCCCTTGTTGTGTTTAGCATTGGCTCTGCGATACGCTATCAACAAGCCAGCCTAAAGCATTAGTAGTTGGTAATAACACCAACAACGTCTAAATACAAAATCACGATTGTAAAATTCTATCGATGTTGGCTGGACAAACAGCCAACCTTGGCTTATATTACAACCATGAAGAAACTACTGTTATTACCAATTGCTGTTTTGATTATTCTTTCATCCACAGCATCACCCCAAAAGATATATAGAGGGCATTGTAAAGGATGGGGAAGTACCATGCTAATGGCAAAGCACAAAAGCATGGTAAAATACCGTTAAATACATCACCCCCGCAAAGTCTCGCCTCGGACTGCGCCTAAAAATGCGCCCCCTTTCCTTTGCCTTTTTAGTTGAAATTCGAGGTTTTACATGCAACATTCGCTTTTTCGCCTACGACAGAGCCTTTTTTACAGTTGACATTCGCTTTTTCGCATGTAACACTTCCTTCTTGTCCTGTAACAGTCGCTTTTTACCATTTGACATTCAATTCTAAGCGCATAACATTCGATTCTGAACACGTGACGTTAGATTCTAAGCGTGTTACATTCGATTCTTCGCACGTAACAATCAATTCTAAGCAGATGACATTAAATTCTTCGCATGTTACATTCGATTCTTTGCATGTAACACTCAACTCTCTTCATCTTACACTCGCCACCGCACAGCTGACAATCCTTTTTTTACGTACGACAGTTCATTTCCCACGTACCACATCACCAATTCTTGCAATTACTCCATTTATTTGTTTCTTCATTTCACAAAACCTTAAACAAACCTCATGCGCAGCTACAAAACTCTCGAGCAACTTGTCAATATAGATTCGCCCACGGGCTATACAGCGGCTGCTTGTAAATATATTTTTGATGAGCTGAGCAGGATAGGATATCAACCTGAATACACTAATAAAGGTGCTGTTAGATGCTCTCTGGGCAAACAACCTACATTAGCTATTGCTGCCCATGTTGATACGCTTGGTGCGATTGTATCCGGAATTAAAGCTGACGGCACATTAAGTTTTAGTCCGTTGGGTGGTTTATTGCTGACAAGCGCTGAAGGTGAATACGTGAATGTGATTACGCTCAAAGGTAAGGTCTATACAGGCACTTTACTTTTTAATAATCCTTCGGCTCACGCCAATAAAATCAGAGAGACCACTCATCGGGATTTGGATAATATGCACATCCGTCTGGATGAGGAAGTCTACTCCAAGGGTGATGTAAATAAACTGGACGTAAGCATTGGCGACATCATTGCTTTCGAGCCACGCTATCGCGAATACAAGAATGGTTTTATCAAGTCGCGCTTTATGGATAATAAAGCGGGTTGCTTCGTTTTGTTCGAGATTGCCCGTTATTGCAAAGAGAAGAATATTGCACCGGCTGTGGAGTTATTCTTCTCCAACTATGAAGAAGTAGGGCATGGCGGCACCGTTGGTTATAGCGATACAGTGAATGAACTATTGGTGATAGATATGGGAGTGTTGGGAGATGCGTGTGAGGGCAATGAAGTAAAGTGTTCTATCTGCGCCAAAGACTCATCGGGACCTTATGATTATGATTTCAGAAAGAAGCTAGTGGAGTTGGCGGAGGGAAATAAAATACCTTTTGCTATTGATGTATATCCTTATTATGGTAGTGATGGCAGTGCGGCTTTACGCGCAGGAAAGGATTATAAGGTAGCTTTGATAGGCCCGGGAGTGGCCGCATCGCATGGAGTAGAGCGGACCCATAAAAAAGGAATTGAGGCAACTATTGACCTATGCGTAAAGTATATCGAGAGCCGATAATCCTGTTACTCGGTTGGCACTTTAGTTTCTAAACGGTTCTGTAAATCTTCCAATACCGATTTCTTCCACTCCGGACTTCCGGGTGTTTCTGCAAAGCCTGTTTTGTATTCTTCAATTCCAAATACTGCCAGATTCATTTTAAGCGTTTTGAATAGCTTTGGTAAACCTTCATCGGGTATTTGCACATGATGCAATCCACCGCTGTAAGTAATAACCATTTGCCCTTTATCTAAGCCTGTAAGCACTTCTACTACTCCTGATTTTACAGTCATTTTATTTCCATCGAGGTCGAAACCTGTTTTGCGTTTCATTCGTCCTTCAGGGGCTATGATAATAATGGAGTTGTCGTAGATGGAATCTAAGAACTGCGCCCAGGTATCGTCTCTCTTTCTGGTAATCGGTGTCATGCCGGGGCTGAATAGTTTGAAGAATATACCCACCAGCGGACGGTTCAATGTTTTATCGGCACCGGGTGCCACCATGCGTTTTGAAAGCTGGCGCAAAAAACTCACCGGAAGAAAACCGAGGAACAGGAACTCGTAAAGAGAAGTGTGATTCAGAAAAACAATTAACCGGATATTATCCCAATCAATTCTCTTTGAAGGCCAGCCAATTTTAAACCGATAGAAAAGCATGGACGCCAGCTTTATCATCAACAGCATCAGGAAACTAATAAGGCTTCTTATCGCCCGCATATTAGGAGTTGGCGGATGATGAGTCCCATTGTTTTATAAATTCCACGATACCGTTCTTTACATGCTCTAAAGCCAAAGGCTCAATGTTCTCTACTTTGTCGTGGCGGGTATGGTAGGTAAAATCATACTCACTGGCGCTCATGCCTATCAGGGTAACTGAAGGTAAGCCTGCGCGTGCAAAGGAAACAGCATCGGTGCCGCCAATAGGAATCATGACTGTTTTGAATGAAATGTGCTGATGGTGAAATGATTTCTTCAGTCCATCGATTAGTTTGGGATTATGGTTTGTGCCGTTCATCAGTTCTTTGTAAACGATGGCTATTTCATCTACCAGCCTTACTCCATCAATGTTTACGAGATGGGCGTTTTCTTTTTTCAACTCAGCCAGTTTCTGCTTTACATAAGCCCTCGAACCGCAGAGCCCTTTTTCTTCGCTGCCAAAGCTTACGAACTTGATACGCGTATTTTGCAACACCGACTTTCCATTGGTCTGCGCATCGGCCAGGCTTTTAAAACTTTCAAAGGCTATTGAAATGCCTGAAAGATTATCCTGCGCTCCTTCTACGGCATGGTCGGCATGCATGCTCCAGTAAACAATTAAAATGGGGCTAAGAAGCAAAAGCCCGACCCAAACATAATTATGAAAAGAAGCAGGAGCGAAGTAATGCCACAGATAAAAAAGCGGCTGAATAACAATAAGTGCTCCCGCCAGTATGGTAAGTTTGATACCAAGTCCACCCAACTTATACCACCATGTATATTCGCGGGTGCTGTCCATGTGGCCGCTGACGATGATGGTGCTTTTAACTTCGCCAGTGGGTTCAAGCACTGCTTCTACATTACTGGAGGTTTGCAGTTTGCCGGGGAAGGTGGTGAGTATATCGCGGTAACTCATCAAATCGAAAAGGATAAAGAAACCGTTAACCAGTGAAATGATTAAGGCAACTTCGGGTTGCACCCAATAGAGAATAAGCGCCACCAGATAAAGCGCTACATAGTATTTCAACTTGCCGAAACGCGCATCGAGATATTCCTTGAAAGGTAGAAACTGCACCTTGCCCGTAAACTGCCTGCACTTTTCGGCAATAAACAATTGGGCATTTTTTTCGGCTTCGGAACCTGCCGGACGTGGGCCGAATTTTTGAATGACTTCTGTAATTAACTGTATCATGGTTTTGGTTTCTCGCGGAGGCGCGGAGGTTATAAACTACTTTATTTTGCTTTCAACTATACCCAGCACTTCTTTTTCCAAAGCTATCGTCTTTTCTAAAATCGCGGTGCCGGTTTTCAGCTTTTCTTCTACATATTTTTTATCCTCATAGCCGCTGGCGTTTATCTTTACGTTGAGCCAGGCCCCATATACCGCAGACCTTGCGCACAAGGCCCCAACTCCTGCATCGGAAACTGAATTAGGGTTTCCTATTTCGGCCATGGCTTTAATGATATCAAACGATTGAAGCGAAAGTTCCATGACACGGAAAGGCACTTCAATGGCGTTCTTTGTAGCTTCCTGAATGGCTTGTTTGCGCGCTGCTTTTTCGGCATCGGAGGTTTTGGGAAGCGAGAAGGCCTCCATTATTTTATTGAAGGCGCGGGTGTCTTCGTCCACCAGCTTCAATAAGTCATCCTTTATCTTTTGTCCGCGCTCGGCATAGTTGCTGAATTCTTTCCAACGGGCGTCCCATCCTTTTTTATGCGAGGAGAGATTGGCCACCATAGTTCCGAGGGAGATGCCGAGAGCACCCATGTACGCGGCAATGGAGCCACCGCCCGGTGCAGGGCTTTCACTCGCGGTTTCATCGGCAAACCTGCGCAGGTTCATACTGATGAGCGGAGAGAATCCCGCATCATCGAGCATGTATTCAATGATTCTTTTGCGCGGTTCGAAAGGAACGAGCTCATCGAGACCCATGCTCTTAACGGCTATCTTTATCAACTCGTCTTCGCTTACTCCCGTGGAGCGTTGTTGTTTTTCGAGGAAATATTTTCCGGCATCGAGTATGGCTTTCAGTGGCATTAAACCAATCAGTTCGCTGCCGGTTACCCGCATACCGCGGTTGTAGGCACTCTTTACACATTCATCAAAAGCAATGTGCACCGGGGTGATATTGATATTCGTGAGGTTCATGCTCACCTGCGCCACGCCATATTCGGGAATAAACCAGCCGATTCCTTTCACGGCTTTGCAAGCGCCCGGTTGATGCACCTCTTCGCCTTTCTCATTCTTCGTTTTCCTTCCCTGTTCGCGCACATCGAAGGCTACGGAGTTGGCTCTACGTGTGGAAGTGGTGTTCAGATTTACGTTATACGCCACTAAGAAATCGCGGGCACCGATAGCTATGTTGCCTGTTTGTTCGTTGAACTGCGCGGGGCCGAAATCGGGTTTCCAATCGGGCAGCGTTATCTTTTGTGCAATGCCTTCATACTCTCCGGCACGAACACTCGCGAGGTTTTTTCGGTGCGGAGCAGAGGCCGCATATTCATAGAGGTAAACGGGTTGGTTCAGTTCTTTGCCTACACGCTCGCCCAGCTTTTTGGCGCAGGCAATGCAATCTTCCATAGTGGCATTGGCAATGGGAATAAACGGGCAAACATCGGTAGCGCCAAAGCGCGGATGAGCTCCGCTGTGTTTGCGCATATCAATCAAATCACCCGCTTTTTTAATGGCGCGGAAAGCTGCTTCCACCACTTCGTTTTCGTTGCCCACAAAGGTTACTACCGTTCGGTTGGTGCCTTTGCCGGGGTCCACGTTCAGTAGTTTTATTCCTTCTACCGATTCAATAACATCGGTTATCTGCCTTATGATGTTCAGGTCGCGACCTTCGCTGAAGTTAGGCACGCATTCAATGATTTTTTGCATGGTTCGAATTTGCGGACGAATATAGAAGAGTTTGCAGTTCACAGTTCGTGGCTGAGGGTTGTCGATTCACTTTTCCTCAATCAGTAAGAAACTGTATCATTGCCGATGAATAGAAACCATATGAAATTACTATTAGTCATAGGCACGGGCAGTTTTATCGGGGGCGTGTTACGGTTTCTTATCTCGCAGTTTATTCAAACCAAAACATCCCTGACCTTTCCGTTTGGCACCCTGGGGGTGAACATAGCGGGTTGCTTACTGATAGGCGTAGTGTATGGTTTGGTGGCGCACGGCCGGATAACAGACGAATGGCGTTTGTTTTTAGCCACGGGCATCCTGGGTGGCTTCACTACGTTCTCCGCTTTTTCTTATGAATCGGTGATGCTGCTGCGCGAAGGCCAATTGGTTTACAGTTTTGCTTACATAGCATCGAGCGTTCTGTTGGGCCTGGCGGCTACTTTTCTTGGCTTGCAGTTGGTGAAGTAGATGCTGTCTTTCCTCTCTCCCTTGGAAGGGTCGGAAACTCCGAAAATTAAATTTTCAACCACCTTTTGAAATTTCAACTTGTTTTATTTCATTTGCCAACAGTTGACACAGCAGGCAGCGAATTTTATCGGCTGCAATGACAAGTTCAGGTTTTATAATTTTCAATTTCTAATTCTTAATTCGAGAAGCCCAGGATGAAACATATAAATAAACCAATATTTACCCCCCCCCCATGTACAATATAGTGTACACTCTAAGCACTGTCTAACTGCCCCTTCGTCCATTTCATCAGTTCTAAACTACGATTTTCGAGTTCTTACAATCGATACTCGCGTTCTTACCATCCATTGCCGCGTTCCTTCAATCCATCACCGCGTTCTTCCTATCCATTCATGCGTTCTTTCGAACCATTACCGCGTTCTTCCAATCGATGAGCGCGTTCTTACGTACGGTTGCCGCGTTCTTACAATCGATGCCAGCGTTCTTCCATACCGTTCCTGCGTTTCTACCTACCATGTAGGCGTTCCTGCGTACCATGCACCCGTTCCTACGTACCATTACCGCGTTCTTGCGTACCATTACCGCGTTCTTACGAACGATGACTGCGTTCCTGCATACCATTCATCCGTTCCTCCTTCAAGTCTTCAATTCTTAATTCATAATTTTTAATTCTCAAAACCATTTAATCACGCAAAAAACAATTGCCATGACACTTAAACAAATCGCCAAACAAAACACTTACAACAAACTGCTCGTCTTCTTTGCCGCAGCCACCAACTCAGCTATCTGGGCTACCTTCACGCGCCTCGTTACCGAAATCGCCAACTTCAAAACCATCAACGAAAACATCGTCAAAGCCGAAGACCAGCAAGGCGTAGTCACAACCGGGGTTACCGATTACAAAGAAACCCTCCGCATCGCCATGTCCAAAGTCATCCTCCAAAAAGCTCCCAAAGCCCACGTTTGGGCACTCGACAACGATATCGCCCTCGCCCCCGTTTTCGATGTCACCGAAGAAGACTTCCTCAAAGGAGCCGAACTCGACTCCCTCAAAACAGCCGATGACCTCTACACTCCCCTCAACGCCAACATCGGCTCCATGGCCAGCGTCAACCTCACCGTCACCGATGCCAACCTCGTGCGCGATGCCATCAAAGCCTATCGCGATATTCAAGGCACCACTGGCTCTGCCGAAAACATCAAAGAAGCAGGCACCAAAGCCCTCATCGGCCTCTTCGACCTGGCCGACCACTCCCTCGACATCATCAAATCCCTCTTGATTGCCGAATACAGCGAATCAAATCCCGACATGGTTCAAACCTTCAAAAACAATTGTCAGATAGACACCGTTGGTGTTCACCACACCCGCATCAGCGCACATATTACATACAGCGATGGCAGCGGCAATGCCGAAGGCATCCTGCTCTTCATTGTGGGTCCAAACAAAACTGCTGTCAGCGACATCAACGGCATCGTTGAAACCCCAAAATTCAAAGCAGGCACCTATCATATTATAGTAAGCGGAGAAGGCATCCAAACCAAAACCTTCGTTCAAAAAATCAAACGCGGCCAAACCCTCCATCTCGATATTGAAGTTGACCGTGGCAGCAGCGTCAGCACCGGCACCATCAGCGGCCATGTCATGGTAGGCGGCACCAACCAGCCCAGCCTCGTCACCGTTGTAGGCACCGGCCAAAGCACCAACACCGACCCTGCGGGCAACTTCGTATTGCCAAACGTAGCCGCAGGCCCCCAACAAATCAGCGCAGCCCCGTTAACCAACCCCGCCAACCTCCAACTGCAAGCCACCAACGTACCCGCAGGCGGCACCGTAACCGTCAATTTTGTCATACCATAAAAACCCCGGTCTGACCTTGGTCAGACTCGCAAACAATTCCGAAGTTCCACTTCAACCAGAAGTGGAACTTCTTTTTTATAAGCAGTCAATTCCTTAATTTGTAAAACTTAAAACTCACGATGAAAAAATTAATTGCCTTTCTTCTATCCTCTCTCTTTATCTATTTTCTGCAAGCACAATCACCTCTCGTGAAACAATGGGATAAACGCTTCGGGTGGACAGATAATGAGAGTGTCAATACGCTACAACAAACAACAGACGGTGGTTTTATTTTTGGAGGAACTTCTTCTTCTGATATGGGAGGTGATAAATCACAATCCTACTGGGGTTCGGTTTATAATAAGGATTATTGGATAGTGAAAATTAATGCACAAGGTATAAAGCAATGGGATAAAAGATTTGGAGGCACAACTAGCGATGTGTTTGCAATCCTGCAAAAAACTCCGGACGGAGGATATATTTTAGGAGGAACATCCGTCTCGGATATAGGTGGGGATAAAACACAATCTAGCTGGAGTAGCTCGAATGATTACTGGATTGTGAA
Source organism: Bacteroidota bacterium (assembly GCA_947478005.1). Lineage (GTDB taxonomy): Bacteria > Bacteroidota > Bacteroidia > Chitinophagales > LD1 > Bog-950. The sequence goes on along the minus strand of CANJVG010000108.1, from coordinate 2,765 downwards.
GATTGATTCACTCGGCAATAAACAATGGGACAAACGTTTCGGAGGAACTCGCGAAGATTACCTTACAACGTTAATACTAACCAACGATGGAGGTTATCTTTTAGGTGGATACACTTATTCGGGTATTGGTGGAGATAAAACAGAAGCTAATTGGGATAACACTTTCAACACAACTGATTATTGGGTGGTGAAAGTGGACTCGGTTGGTAATAAGCAATGGGATAAACGCTTTGGAGGCACACAAACCGATATGGCCACCGGTTTGCTGCAAACCACAGATGGTGGTTATATGATTGGGGGTTATTCAGCCTCCGGTATGAATGGAGACAAATCGCAAAGCAATTGGAGTGGGGCTAGTGATTATTGGATTGTAAAAATTGATGGCCTGGGCACTAAGCAATGGGATAAAAGGTTTGGTGGTATTAAGGAGGACGCTATGTTTGCCTTGAGAGAAACAAGAGATGGAGGATATCTTCTTGGAGGCCATTCGCTATCCGGCATATCGGGAGATAAAACAGCAGCAAATTGGGACTCTACTTTAACCACCACTGATTGTTGGATTATAAAAATTAATTCGGTTGGTACTAAGCAATGGGATAAAACATTTGGGGGTAAGGGAACAGATAATTTTGGGAGTATAGCACAAACGAAGGACAATGGATTTTTATTGACAGGTGATTCTCGTTCCGCTGCCGGGGGCAACAAATCGGAAAATAATCTCGGATACTGGCAATCATGGATTGTGAAGACCGACTCAGTTGGCACTTTGCTATGGGAGAAAACATTATTAGAGCCTTCTGTTAATGGTAGTATTAGCAGTGGTCTTGAGGGAATTCAAACAAGAGAAGGCGATTATGCTTTTGCCAGATCCACCAACGCGGGCATTGGAGGCTATAAGACGCAAGCCAACTATCAGAGTGGGACGTATGATAGCTGGATAATAAAATATTCTGACAGCACTTCTACCTATCAGCCCATGAGCGTAAATTTCAGTTCCACCAGTGCAGTTTGTGCAGGTGGTCCTTGTGCGGGCACAGCTACCGCGGCACCTATCAATGGCGTGCCGCCTTATACATATCACTGGAACCTTGGTTACACTACCCCTACTATAACCGGTCTTTGTCTTGGAAATTACACGGTTACTGTTACCGATGCAGCCAATACTATAGTTACTTCCACTCTTCACATTAGCCAGCCTTTATTCCTCAGTTCTACATTCAATCAATCTTTGTGTCAAGGCAGCACTTACTATTTTAACGGTCAAAATTTAGCAAGCCCTGGAACCTACCGCGACACATTAACTTCACAACACGGTTGCGATAGTATTGTTACGCTTTACCTTAATGCATATTCATTGCCAACTGTAACCCTCAGCGGCAATCCCGATACCATTTGTAATAACTCTTCGGCTATCACCTTAACAGGCGGCAGCCCCGCAGGTGGAGCATTCAGTGGCAACGGAGTAGCAGGCGGCAGTTTCACACCTTCTACCATCGGCACTACTACCATCACTTACACCTACACCGATAACCACTCCTGTAGCAACACCGCTACCGAAAACATAGAAGTAGATTCCTGCATCAACCATAACTGTCATGCTCATTTCACGCTCTATCCAGATACCACCACCCCGCACAATTGGTTTGCGCTTAACCAAGCCACAGGCGCTGGTGCAATTACCTACAACTGGTCGTGGGGCGATGGCAACACCTCACCGGGTGCTACTCCATCGCACACCTACTCCGCTGCCGCCAACTACAATATCTGCCTAACCATCACCGATGCCACAGGCTGCACCGACACCTACTGCGATTCATCTACCTACGTTTACAAAACTGAAAACACCATCATTACGATTAACTGTGTTTTCAGTTTGCCTACAGGCGTTACCGAACAAACCAACGAAGCATTCATTAGCATTTACCCCAACCCTGCCACCGAGTCAGTAACCATATCAGTAGATGAAAGCCTGATAGGCAGCGCGCTTACGATTACCGATGTAACCGGCAGAAAGGTAGCAGGCGCTGTATTATCCATGGTCAATACTCAATGGTCCATGGTCAATTTCTCCAGCGGTGTTTACTTCATTACCGTAGCAAACGAAAAAGGAAAGATGACGAAGAAACTGGTGAAGCAATAAATGCCAAGCCCTTGTTGGTCGCCTGACCAACAAAACAAAAAGCGCGAAGGAAACCCTTCGCGCTTTTTGTTTTATGCTAAGCAGTCTGTTATCTCGCAGCCACCGCCAATCTCTTCTGTATATCGCCCAGTTCGCCTTTCGGTATAGCGGCAATTAGTTTTTGCGTGTATTCGCGCTGCGGGTTGTTGTATATATCATCGCTGATGCCCATCTCCTCAATCTTTCCCTTGTTCATCACCACCATGCGGTCGCTCATAAACTTCACCACCGATAAATCGTGGGAGATAAAGATATAGGTAAACTTAAACTCCTCGCGCAGTTGAATCAAGAGGTTCAATACCTGCGCCTGCACCGACACATCGAGTGCCGAAACCGATTCATCACAAATAATGAACTTAGGATTCAGCGATAAAGCGCGGGCAATGCAAATACGCTGGCGCTGTCCGCCCGAAAACTCATGCGGATAACGATTGAAATGCTCGGGCTTCATGTTCACCTTGTTCAGCAGGTCGAGCACTTTTTCTTTCCGAATCTTATCGTTGTCATAAATGCCGTGCACGGTCATGGGTTCCATAATGGCATTGCCGATAGTAATGCGCGGATTGAGCGAAGAGTAAGGGTCCTG
>CANJVG010000107.1 GCA_947478005.1 Bacteroidota bacterium | reverse complement strand
TGAAGACAGCTTTGGTTGTAAAAATCAGGATACCGTTCAGATTAAAGTAGGTAGGCCGCCAATGCTAAATGCAGGGTTGGACACCAATTTGTGTGAAGGTGAATTTTATATTCTGACGGCTCTTACCGATGGTCAGAATATTATTTGGAATCCTTCTACAGGATTAAGCAGTGATAGTATCATCAATCCCATTTTTGGTTTCGATCAAAGTATTTTGTATGTTTTATCAGCATCAGATAGCAATGGATGTCGCAAACAGGATTCTATTAATATCCTTGTTCATCCAAAACCATTGGTAAATGCCGGATCTGATACAACTCTTTGTAATGCAACTTCCTATCTCATGCAAGCAAGTGCCAGCGAAAGCATTGTTCACTGGCTACCGGTTTTATGGTTAGACAATCCAAATATCGTCAACCCTGTTTTTAACTCAACAATAAGTCAGGAATATACCGTTTCCGTTACGGATAGCCTTGGCTGTAGAAATCAGGATACTATTCTGATAAAGGTGGGGAAAGCTCCTGTTCTAAACGGTGGACCAGATACTGTTTTGTGCGAAGGAGATGAATATATTTTCCCGTCTGTAACAGATGCGCAAACAGTTGTTTGGACTCCTTCTATTGGATTGAACAATCCGAATATTTCTAATCCTACTTTTACTGGTGATAGCAGTGAATATGTAATTGTCGCTTTTGATACAGTCGGTTGCATCGCTAATGACACCGTCAGCCTTAGCAGAAGGAATTGTGACGTTTATTTAAAAATACCCCAGGCATTTACGCCTAATGGTGATGGACATAATGATCATTTTACTGTGTTTGGAGGAAACATCACTGAATTTGAAATTAAAATCTATAACCGCTGGGGTGAATTGGTTTATAGTTCAAAAGACCTAAGTGAGTTAAATGATTTAAGCAGAGGTTGGGACGGTACCTATAAAGGAAAAACACAAGAACTTGGCACTTTCGTTTACTCCGTTCATGCTGTTGATATTTTAGGGAAGAAATATGACCGTAAAGGAAATATTACTTTGGTTCGTTAAGAAACGGTGTAAATAGTTGTATGAATTGCTCCTTGCGTTGGGTATATAATATACACACTTTGAACTTAGATTGCCTATTTACAATCCGCGGATTGTTGAGCTATGAGATGATTCTCGGTAAAATTCGTGGGCATATTTCTTGTTTGGTTTTATAATCTTTCCACACCTGTATTTTTCTACACGGCTATTTCTTAGCTTCGCCTTTCTGTTTTCGTATTTGTATTTTGTACTTAAATCTACCTTCTGCATTCCAAAATCTCCATTCATTTATGCCTGAATTCATTCACCTTCACTCACATACACAATACTCTCTGCTTGATGGCGCTGCCGGTATTTCTTCTATGTATAAGAAAGCAGCTAAAGATGGAATGAAAGCCCTGACCATCACCGACCACGGTAATATGTTCGGTGTATTCGATTTTGTGGCCGAAGCAGGTAAACACAAGCTTGCAGATGGCACACCCATAAAGCCTATTGTCGGTTGTGAGTTTTACCTGGTAGAAGATAGACATATACAGACGTTTACTAAAGATAAAAAGGATAAGCGTTATCATCAATTGATGATTGCGAAGAATGCAGATGGCTATAAGAATCTGATGAAGATGTGTTCCCTGGGATACATAGAAGGTTTGTATGGCAAGTATCCACGTATTGATAAGGAACTGGTGGTGAAATATCATGAAAACCTGATTGCCACTACATGCTGTCTAGGTGCTGAAGTTCCACAAGCTATTTTGCGAAAAGGAGAGGAGGAGGCCCGGAAAGTATTTGAATGGTGGCTCAATTTGTTTGGCGAAGACTATTATATTGAACTACAGCGCCATGGCATGGCTGAGCAGGATAAAGTGAATGAAGTGTTGCAACGTTGGGCAAAAGAGTACAACGTAAAAATGATTGTGACCAACGATTCGCACTACGTTGATCAGCAGGATTCCAACGCCCATGATATTCTACTGTGCATTAACACCGGTGAAAAACAAAGTACTCCAACCAACAAAGAATTTACGGATGAAGAAGGAAGTATGAAGGGAAAGCGCTTTGCCTTCTTCAACGATCAGTTCTATTTCAAAACACAAACTGAAATGTCGGAGTTGTTTAAAGATGTTCCCGAAGCAGTAGAGAACACACTTGACATCTTTCATAAGGTAGAGCATTTGAAGCTGAAGAAAGACATCATGCTTCCCAATTTCCCTATACCCAAAGAGTTTCAAATACATGCCGATGATGTATTGAACCAATGGGAATATCTGAAACATATTACCATGGAAGGTGCCCACAGCCGTTACAAAGAAATGACGGCTGAAATCGAAGAACGCATCAACTTCGAATTGCACACCATCAAGACCATGGGGTTTCCCGGCTACTTTCTTATTGTAGCCGACTTCATCAAAGCAGGAAGAGATATGGGAGTTCTCATTGGCCCCGGTCGTGGTTCAGCGGCAGGTAGTGTAGTCGCCTATTGCATCGGCATCACCAACATCGACCCTATTGCCTATAAACTTCTCTTCGAAAGATTCCTGAACCCCGACAGAAAGAGCTTACCTGATATTGATACTGACTTTGATGACGAAGGTCGCGACAAAGTGATTGACTATGTGGTGAAGAAATATGGTCGCAATCAGGTAGCGCAAATTGTTACGTACAGCACCATGGCTGCTAAAGTGAGTATTAAAGATGTGGCTCGAGTGCTAGATTTGCCCTTGAACGAATCACTGGCTCTTACTAAATTAGTTTCAGACCGTCCGGGAATTACCTTAAACCGTTTGCTCCATGCTCCGCTCGATGGCAAAGACAGTTTGAAAGAAAAAGAAGGATTGCCAAGTGAAGAAATAGAGGATGCTAAACTGTTGCGTAAAAAATACGAAAGCGATAGCCCGGAAAGTAAAGTTTTGCACGAAGCCGAAAAGCTGGAAGGTGGAATGCGTGGTACCGGTGTTCATGCAGCGGGCATCATCATAGCTCCCAAAGATTTAACCGAGATTATTCCCGTAGCTACTTCTAAGGATACCGATTTGTATCTTACCCAATATGAAGGAAAAGTAATTGAAGATGCGGGGGTTATTAAGATGGACTTTCTGGGTTTAAAGACCCTCACCATTATTCGTGATGCCTTACAATTGATAGAGCAGAATCACGGAATTAAGATTGATATTGATACTATACCTCTTGATGATCAAAAGACATTGGAGTTATATCAGCGAGCCGAAACCAACGGAACATTCCAGTTTGAGTCTGCCGGAATGCAGAAGTACTTGAAGGAATTGAAGCCAGATAAGTTTGATGATTTAATTGCTATGAATGCCCTCTATCGTCCGGGGCCTATAGCCTATATCCCGAATTACATTTTGCGCAAACACGGTAAGGAGAAAGTAGTTTACGATTTACCCGAAGTGGAAGAGTTTCTGAAAGATACATACGGCATTACTGTTTATCAGGAACAGGTTATGCAACTTTCTCAAAAACTTGGAGGCTTCACCAAAGGCGATGCCGACTACCTGCGCAAAGCCATGGGAAAGAAAGACCGTCAAACGCTTGACAAAATGAAGAGTAAATTCATTGACGGAGCCAAAGCGAAGGATTTAGACTCGAAGAAATTAGAGAAGATTTGGACCGATTGGGAGGCTTTCGCACAGTATGCCTTCAATAAATCACACTCCACTTGCTACGCCTTTGTAGCTTTTCAAACAGCGTATTTGAAAGCTAATTATCCCGGAGAATACATGAGCGCCTTGCTAACGAATAATCAGGGCAACATTGATAAGATTACCTTCTTTATGGAAGAATGTAAGCGCATGGGTATTCCGGTAAAGGGACCGGACATAAATGAAAGCGATGTAAAGTTTACAGTGAATAAAAAGGGCGAAATTCGCTACGCCCTGTCGGCTATAAAAGGAGTAGGAGAATCAGCCGTAGAAGCGATTGTAGCGGAAAGGAAAGCCAATGGCCCTTATAAAACCATCTATGATTTAACACGTAGAGCAAGCGCCAGAGCCGTAAACAAAAAGGCTTTGGAATCATTAGGTTATGCCGGTGCTTTCGATTCTTTCGAAGGTTACCACCGCGCGCAATATTTTTTACCGGATAGAAAGGATGGTTTTAGTGTTTTGGAGAAAGCTGTGCGATACGGAAGTAATGTGCAGAACGCCTCCGGCTCCCAACAAAATTCTTTATTCGGAGAAACGACTGGAGGAGTGGATTTGAGGGAACCATCCTCATCAGGGAGCGATGAATGGAGTTTGCTTGAGAAATTGAAAAAGGAGAAGGAAGTAACCGGCATCTACATCAGCGGTCACCCGTTGGATGATTATCGGTTGGAAATAAAAACGTTTACTAACAGCACCTTAACTGACATTGAGAAAGTTAAAAATAAGGACTTGAAGATAGCCGGTATAGTAACGGGAACGGAGACAAAGTTCTCTAAAAACGGAAATCAATATTGCCGCTTCACGATTGAAGATTTCAGCGGCACCTATAACTTTACTTTGTTCGGCAAAGATTTTCTCTCCTTCAAAACATATACAGAGACTCCGAATGCCATGTTGCATATATCCGGTCGCTATCAACAGCGCTGGAACAATGAGAATGAGTTTGAATTTAAAATCAATAAAATTGATTTGCTCTCAGATATCCGTAGCAAGCTAACCAAATACCTCACGTTGGAAGTAGATGCAAGCGATGTGGATTTGACACTGATTGAAGGGATTGAAACTGTTCTCTCCAAGTATCCCGGCAAAACAAAACTGAAGGTGAAGTTCAGAGATGAAGAGGAAGGCATTCTGATAGGTGTAAGTTCTTCCCTTAAAGCCGTTGAGATGAACAATGATTTGTTTAAAGACTTAGATGCTCTTAGGGTTCATTATAGTTTGAATTAACCCATTGCTTCGGCACTGACAAAGTTCAACTTGCCCGATTCGTTTAAATTTAAACCTTTGTCGCACCCGAATGTTTTGCAATCATGAAGCGCCAGCACTTTAAGTTATATCTATTTTCCGTTGTTCCGTTCCTCGCGCTGATTCTTGTTTTGCTCACGCTCGGTAAAACATTGCAGCCTTCTGCTTACGTAGCAGAAATTCGAAACGCCCATGCCGGGGGCGGCAGTATTGCAGAGAGTTTTAAGCATCCGCTTACCATCCTTTTAATGCAGATGTTAGTGGTACTCGGTACCGCTAAGTTGATAGGCTATCTTTTTACACGAATGGGTCAACAATCGGTAATGGGTGAAATTGTTGCGGGGATTGTGTTGGGCCCTTCTTTGTTCGGGTGGTTAATGCCGGAAGGGTTTTTGTTTTTATTCCCAACCGACTCCTTGCCCAACCTTCATTTATTGAGCCAAATCGGGTTGGTGCTCTTTATGTTCATTATAGGGATGGAGTTAGATACCGGTATCTTAAAAACCCGGGCTACGGAAGCACTCATAGTCAGTCATGTGAGTATTGTGTTTCCCTATTTTCTGGGTGTAACGCTGGCCTATTTCCTGTATGCTGAATTTGCACCTGCCAATATCCCTTTCATTGCTTACGCGCTTTTTATGGGCATTGCTATGAGCATTACAGCCTTCCCGGTATTGGCGCGAATATTAAAGGAGCGTAAAATGACCAAAACGCCTGTAGGTTCTATGGCTATTATATGTGCAGCCATAGGTGACGCCACCGGTTGGTGCATTCTAGCGGTGGTTATTGCTATTGCAAAGGCAGGAGATGCTTCTGGTGCGGTGTTTACCTTGATACTTACGGTGGCGTATGTATTGTTTATGTTTTCGGTGGTTCGTCCTTTATTGAAAAGAGGTAGTGAAAAGTATTTTGCTCATGGCAAAATACAGAGCACCTACATTGCTATTGTCTTTCTTACTTTGTTACTTTCCTCTTTTCTGGCAGAAACAATTGGGATTCATGCCTTGTTCGGGGCATTTATTGCAGGTGCTGTGATGCCTGCTAATGTTTCGCTCCGGAATCTTTTTGCAGAGCGGATGGAAGATGTGAGTGTGATGCTTTTGCTTCCGCTCTTCTTTGCCTTTACAGGGCTCAAAACACAAATTGGTTTGCTGAATACTCCTTGGTTGTGGTCTGTTTGCGGGCTAATCATACTGCTGGCCATTGTAGGCAAATTTGTAGGCAGCGCACTCTCTGCTAAGTTGGTTGGTCAATCCTGGAAAGATTCTTTGAGCATTGGTGCCTTGATGAATACCCGTGGTTTAATGGAGTTGATAATCTTAAATATTGGCTACGACCTCGGGATATTGAAGCCGGAGATATTTACGATGATGGTATTCATGGCACTTGCTACCACCTTTATGACCTCACCCGCCTTGAATTTAATTGAATGGTATTACGCCAAAAAAAAATGAGTTGGTTCGATTTTTCAATCCAACCAACTCATTTTTAAAAACTATCTATCTCTTCTATAACTTACTTTACTTCCATCAATTCAGTATCAAAAATCAAAGTTGCATTTGGAGGAATTGCACCACCGGCTCCGTTTGCTCCATAGCCAAGAGCAGCAGGAATAATCAACTTCAATTTAGAACCTACTTTCATCAAAGCAATACCTTCATCCCATCCGGCAATAACCTGATGCTGACCAAGGGTGAAGCTGATAGGCTGGTTGCGGTCTAAAGAAGAATCGAATTTTTTACCGTTAGCTAAAGTTCCTGTGTAGTGAACTGAAACTGTTTTGCCGGCAATGGCCTGAGCGCCTGTACCTTCTTTTTCTACTACATAGTAAAGACCACTTGCTGTTTTCTTAGCCGTAGGATATGATTTCTTCACTAATTCATCGGCAGATACGGTTACTGCTTTGTCAGCATCTGCTTTTTGTGCAGCAAATTCAGCGGCTTTCTTTTTCAAAAGCTCATCTTTCTTTGCCCAGGTAGCTACTGCATCAAATGCTTTAGCATCCGGTCCTACGCGAATGATGTTTACTTTAGTCATTACATCGCCATTGGCCATTTGAGGTACTAAAGGATAGCCTTCTACTACTTCACCAAAAATAGTGTGTTTGTTATCTAACCAACCGGTAGCTGCTTCGGTAATGAAGAACTGAGAACCGTTGGTAGCAGGGCCTGCATTGGCCATAGCCAACAAACCTACTTTGTCGAATTTAGAACTGTAATCAAACTCATCGCCAAAAGAATAGCCCGGTCCGCCTGAACCATTTCCTGCCGGGTCACCACCCTGAATCATGAACGGTTGCGGAGTGTGAATACAACGGTGGAAAGTAAGGCCATCATACAATGGTGTGCCTTCCGGCTTTGCTGTGTTCTTGATTTTGCCTTCTGCCAAACCTACGAAGTTGGCTACTGTTACAGGAGCCTTTTTGTAGTAAAGAGAGATTACGATATTGCCCTTAGCGGTTTGAATTTCAGCGTAAACACCCGGTGTGTCTTTCCACTTTTTTTCGTCTGCTGTTGGTTCATAGAAAGTTGGTTTTGCCGGTTCTGTAGGAGTTGCCATAGTTGTAGATTCTGCTGGTTTGTTGTTTGCATTGCAGGATGATAACATGCCTGCAAAAAGCGTGATGGTTAATAAAAATGGTTTTGTAATTCGGTTCATAATTGTTGTTTTTGTTTTTATGATGATTTGAACTGTACTAATGGAATGAACTAACTCTTCAGGTTGAGTGATTCTAAAGCCTCTAAAAATTTCTTCTCTGTCATTTCTAAGTTTATCATGCTTTTGCCGCCTGCTGCGTTTTTGTGTCCGCCTCCTTCAAAAAAAGTGCGGGCAAAAGTATTTACATCTATATCTCCCCTCGAGCGAAACGAAATTTTAATCCGGTCGGGTTCTTCGCTAAAATAGGCACTTACTTTCACTCCGTCTATTTTAAAAGCGTAGTTCACCAAACCCTCGCTGTCGCCACCCTGCAAATAAAATTTTTTTATCTCGGCTTGAGTAATCATCATGTATGCCACACTGCCGTTCTTGACCAATTTTAACTTCTCGTGCAGGCAATAGCCAAAGAACCGAAGGCGGGTTTCACGAAAGATATTGTTCACCTTTTCGCTTACATATTCGGGCCTGGCTCCGCGAGCGACTAAAGCAGATGCCACCTGCAAAGCATTAGCCGTAGTATTGCTGAACTGAAAGAAACCATTGTCGGTAGCCAGACCAACATAGAGGCACTCGGCTGTTTTTTCATCCACCAGATTTTCTTCGTCCAGGTCGGCTATGATGTCGTACACCATTTCGGCCGTGGAGCAGTAGCTTACATTGCTGAAAACAAGCGAAGCAAAATCTTCGGGCTGCTGGTGATGGTCTATCATCACCTTTTCGGCAGGAGCACTCTTAATTATCTCCCCCAGGTTTTCGAGGCGCGAGAGTGCGTTGAAGTCAAGACAGAAGATAATATCGGCTGCTTTGATTTTGGCTTCGCAAAGTTTTTTGCCTGCCTCGCCTTCATTCACCAAAATATCTTTGGTCCCCTGAATCCAACTCAGATTTTGGGTGTAGGCCGTAGGCGAAACAAAGTCCACCTCCTGATTTTTCTTCTCCAAAAAGAATTTGAAACCGAGCGAAGAACCCAGCGCATCGCCATCGGGATTTCGGTGAGTCACAATCACTATCTTCTTTCTGGATGCCAGTAATTGTTTCAGTTTATATATATCCGATTCGGGAAATTTCATGGAGGCGCGAAAGTATTAAAAGGGAGGGATTTGCCAACGCAGCCCTATGCGGGCATAGCGACCCAAGGCATGAGCTTCAATTTTGGAAGGGAAACAGGGAGGGCACCTTTCGGGTAAAAACAGCGATGCCATCTTTTTGAAGGATGGCATCGCGCAATTAAAAAATAAGCCTGCTTACATTCCGCCCACGGTTATAAACTTTACCAGGCTCCATTCACCCACCTGCTCGTTGGCGTAAAGATGAATGACTTTGTAAGCCCACAGTTCGGTTGCGCCATTGGCCGGCAGCTCCGTAGGGTCAATGTAATCGTGGCCAAACACACGCTCCAGTTTTTTGAACGAAGGGTCCTGCGGATTCGGCACGGGTGGATTGCCACCGCCATTCGAAATCACCATTTTGTGAATTTCAGCTCCCTGCCATTGACCTTTGTTGAATTGAATATGCGGATGACCGGCATGAGTCAAATCAACTTTGAGCGTAGGCGAGCCGCTGTTTGGATTAAACGTGCCATGCGTGGCCTCGAACCGGCAAGCCTGCCCTATACCCACGGTATAGTTTTTGTCTGCCTTGGCTTTGGCCGCGCGCTTGCGAAAACGACCCTCTATGCCTGCTGCTACAGCCGTTGGCAAAGGCAACGGAAAAGCAGCCGGCTGAGGAATGGCTGCGGGCAACAGCACCGTTCCATCCCCTTTGCGGGCCAGGTTTTTAAAATCGGTTAAGTCCTTACTATAGGCTACATTTTCGCTCAGACGGTCCATCACATAATCAAACAGTTTCGAATCGTCCTTTGCCTCGTCTATTTCTGCTACCGTAAAACCCAGCAGGGCTCCGTGCGTGTTTAAACCCGTGGCGCTGTCTTTCAGTTGTTGCGAAAAACCTACATCTGTTTTTTCTACAAAATCGCTCATGTTTAATGTTTTAAAGTTAAAAATTGGTTCTTTGAATAAAATCAGTAATTCTATCTTTTCCCTGTGCTGCTCAGGGCTTTCCCCGAACTGTCCGGGACTTTCCCTGAATCGCTCAGGGCTTTCCCTGAACTGCTCAGGACTTACCCTAAATAGCGCAGGGCTTTCCCTGAATCGCTCGGGACTTACCCTCAATAGCTCAGGGCCTTCCCCGAATTCCTTAGGACTTTCCCTAAACGGTTCAGGGCTTTGCCCGAATTGCTCAGGGTTTGGGTTAAGCCATTGGCGGAGGTCGCTCTAAAGTGTAGGGAAGAGGCTGGCGGTTGCGCGGATGCAGCTGCACCGTTTGGGCATGGAGCAGAGCCGCTGTGCGAAACCACAATACCCAAAGGGCAATACACTCACTGGCCGTAAATGCAGCCTTGAAAAAAGAGTGTGTGACAATACAAAATACCATCTTTCGATGTTTTAAAACGATTGCCGGAAATGTTTACCGGGTTACAAAATAGTTTCCGTTTTACTGTGTCTCTGAAACGAATTTACAAAGTTTTTTATTCTGCCAAAAAAATATTTTAGCGAGAGAAACGCAAGAGAATTGTGTGCAACTAATTTAGATTAAGTGCAGCAGCGCTTTGAAAAGTTCAATTTTGATTTACATTTGCGCTCCTCAATTTCAAAAATGCCGAAGTGGCGGAATTGGTAGACGCGCACGACTCAAAATCGTGTATCGCAAGGTGTGTGGGTTCGATTCCCACCTTCGGTACTAAAGGGGAATTCTTCAATATTCATGAAGAGTTCCCTTTTTTGTTTTTGGGTTTTATAAGGTCTTTGGAAAAATATTGTATAAAGCATAATTTTGCGTTGCTGTAGATGTCGAGTAATCGGGAATCGTCTTTCTTATCATTTGGCAGTTAGCTTCCTCCTTTTAGTTTTTGTTATTTTCAATTGTTTGTAATAAACCGAATCATCCCTAAACTGAATTTAATACACAATATATTATGGCTTTAGATAAGTATCAGATAGCACAACGAATTGCACGGGAGTTGGAGAATGGCTTTTATGTGAACCTGGGTATTGGCATCCCTACACTGGTGGCGAATTATATTCCGAAGGGTCTGGAAGTGGAATTGCAAAGCGAGAACGGTTTGCTGGGTATGGGGCCTTTTCCTACCGAAGCCGAGGTGGATGCGGACTATATTAATGCAGGTAAACAAACGATTACGACATTACCCGGCTCAGCCATTTTTGATTCGGCTATGAGTTTTGGAATGATTCGGTCGCAGAAAATCAATCTTACCGTGTTGGGAGCTATGGAGGTGTCGGAGAATGGGGACATTGCTAACTGGAAAATACCCGGCAAGATGGTGAAAGGAATGGGCGGTGCCATGGATTTAGTAGCTTCAGCAAAGAATATTATTGTGGCAATGATGCAGACTAACCCAAAAGGGGAATCAAAATTATTGCCGGCCTGTACTTTGCCGCTAACGGGCAAGCGCTGCATCAAGAAGGTGATTACCGACCTTGGTTACTACGATATAAAAGATGGAGCTTTTCATTTAATAGAGATTGCCCCGGGTGTGACCGTGGAGGAAATCAAAGCTAAAACCCTTGGCAAGTTGGTGATCAGCCCTGCGCTGAAGGTGATGGAGGTATAGCTAAGAAAGAACGACCGGGCAAGCCATAAAATACCGACTGTATAGTACAGGCAAAAAGGTTCGGGCCTGAATTGGAGAGGAGGGGGGAGTAAGGTCTTTTGAACCGGGAGTTTAGCAGTGGCTTTTGCTGCTAAAAAGATGTGTATTTTCTGTTCAAACAATTTTTACGCCAAATATTTGGAACTGTGTTCCTAAATAATACTTTTGCATTCCCTTTTTAAGGGGGTAGTGCATTTAACAGTGATTTTTCATGGCAAAACAGGATTTAATTAAGCAAGATGGAACAGTAACAGAGGCGTTAAGTAACGCGATGTTCCGGGTGAAATTAGAGAATGGACATGAATTGATTGCGCACATTTCAGGAAAGATGAGAATGCACTATATCAAGATTTTACCTGGTGATAAGGTGCAGTTGGAGATGAGTCCATACGATTTGAATAAAGGAAGAATAACTTTTAGATATAAATAGAACCATTTTATGAAAGTAAGAGCATCGGTAAAAAAAAGAAGCACAGAGTGCAAGGTGGTAAGACGCAAAGGCGTTGTATTCATTATTAATAAGAAGAACCCTAAGTTTAAGCAACGTCAGGGGTAATCTACATTAACTAAACAAACAATTAACCAATAATTCATGGCACGTATTTCAGGTGTTGACTTAAACAAGAATAAAAGAGGCGCAATTGCGCTTACGTATGTATATGGTATCGGAAGAACCACTGCAGCAAAAATTCTTACCTCTAATAATATAGACTTAAACACCAAGGTAAAAGACTGGACAGATGAGCAGATAAACGGAATTCTCCGTTATTTGGCTGATAACCTGAAAGTAGAAGGTGAGTTGCGCGGAGAAGTTCAGCAGAACATTAAGCGCTTACAGGATATTGGAACTTTGCGTGGTATTCGCCACCGTAAGGGTCTTCCGGTTCGTGGTCAAAGAACCAAAACTAACTCGAGAACGAGAAAGGGTAAACGTAAGACAGTTGCTAACAAGAAGATGGTAACTAAGTAATAGACAAAAGACTTTAGACAAAAGATAAATCCAAAAATGGCAAAACAAGCGTCACAACAGAATTCGGCAGCTGCTGCAAAAGCGAAGGCGAAGAAGAGAGTAGTAAAGGTAGATTCAGAAGGAAAAGCGTTTATCAATGCTACTTTCAACAACATCATCATTTCCTTTACAAATATGCATGGTCAGGTTATCAGTTGGAGTTCAGCTGGTCGTGTGGGTTTCAGAGGTTCTAAAAAGAATACACCCTATGCTGCTCAAATGGCATCGGCTGAAGCTGCGAAGGTAGCTCATGAAGCAGGTTTAAGAAAAGTAGAAGTATTTGTGAAAGGACCGGGTGGTGGACGTGAGTCAGCTATCAGAACCATTTTCACCAGTGGCATTGAAGTAACTATCATTAATGATACTACTCCTATTCCTCACAACGGTTGCCGTCCTCCTAAAAAGAGAAGAGTATAGTAATTTACCAAGTAAGAAAACGAATTAAGAATAAGATATGGCAAGATATACAGGACCTACTACAAAAATCGCCCGCAAGTTCGGTGATGCTATTTTCGGACCCGA
>CANJVG010000106.1 GCA_947478005.1 Bacteroidota bacterium | reverse complement strand
GCGCGCAGATGGGCCTATGAAGTAAAGGGCATTAAGAACAATAAAGCCAAGGTGATTGTGCCCAATGGAAATTTCCATGGGCGTACTGTCCTCGCCATCTCGGCCTCTACCGACCCTTCGAGCACCGATGGTTTCGGGCCTTTCGTTCCCAATTTTGTGCATGTGCCTTACAATGATTTAAAAGCCCTGAGTGCTGCGCTGGAGGATAAGGATGTGTGCGCCTTTATGGTAGAGCCAATACAAGGCGAAGCGGGGGTAGTGGTGCCGGATGAAAACTATCTGGCGAAGTCAAAGTTCCTTTGTGAAAAAGCAGGGGTTCTGTTTATAGCCGATGAAGTGCAGACAGGTTTAGGCCGTACCGGCAAAATGCTGGCCTGCGATTGGGAAGATGTTCGCCCCGATATTTTGATTTTAGGAAAAGCATTGAGCGGTGGCACCTTGCCGGTTTCGGCTGTGCTTTGCGATGACCCTATTATGATGAACATTAAACCAGGAGAACACGGTTCTACCTATGGAGGGAACCCTTTGGCCAGCAAGGTAGCGATGGCTGCTTTGCAGATTATTAAGGATGAAAACCTGGTTTACAATGCGTTTTATCTCGGCAAATATTTCCGCAACGAACTCGAGAAAATTAAACATCCATTGATTAAGACCATTCGCGGCAAAGGTTTGCTCAATGCCATTGTGTTGAATACGGAGGATGAAAACTGTGGATGGGATTTGTGTATGCAGTTTATGAAAAACGGCCTGTTGGCTAAACCTACCCATCATCATATTATTCGTTTGGCTCCGCCCCTTTGCATTACCAAAGAACAAATAGACGAGAGCATCGCTATCATCAAGAAGAGTTTTAAAGAGTTTGAATATTAAGCATTGAATTAGTCATTCTATTTCTCTCGCGCCACGAGGGTCAGGTATTATTAAAAAGATGCCTGATACTCGTGGCTTCTTTTTTTATATATTGCGTCATACACTAAATCACGCCTTATGAAAAAAATCTTCTACACCGGTCTTTTAGGTCTCGCCTTGTTTGAAATTCTGAAAGTATATTTCATTATGCCCATGCCCGGCAGTCAGGATATGAACAGCATTGATCTTGCTTACTTCCTATTCTGTTACCGATGGTTATTCCGGGTTGGTTTCGGGCTGATGATAGGTGCAGGTTTGGTGGCAGCGTTTCAAGGCAGAGGTAAATGGGTAGCAGGTATTGCCTTGTTGTTGACCGCGGCCATTACCTACCTTTTCAATTTTCAAATGATGGCCGATAAAATGTTTTTGCAACCTCAAAACAAGGTAATGCAAACGCGGGCAGAAAATAAAGTTCCGGAAACCAGATTGATAATCGGTGTGGTGAATAACGGAGCAGCCAGTGCTTATCCTATTGAATATTTAGCCTACCATCATCAGGTGCAGGACACCATAGGTGGCAAGGCTGTCATGGTTACTTATTGCAGCGTGTGCCGAACGGGTTGTGTTTATGAACCTATGGTGAACGGAGTGCATGAAAAGTTTCGATTGGTTGGAATGGACCATTTCAATGCGATGTTTGAAGATGCTACCACTAAAAGCTGGTGGAGGCAAGCAACCGGAGAAGCAATTGCCGGAAAATTAAAAGGCAGTGTTTTGCCCGAAGTAGAATCGAGACAAATGAGTCTCGATAAATGGCTGGAACTTTATCCGCAGTCGTTGATTATGCAGCCCGATGAAAATTCTATTCCCGATTATGACCCCGATGCACATTTTGAACAAGGCAAAAGCAAAGGTAGCCTTACCCGAACCGACACCTTAGCATGGAAAGATAAATCGTGGGTATTGGGTGTGGAGGTAAACAAGGTAAGCAAAGCTTATGACTGGATGGAGTTGAAGCGTGTGGGAGTAATCAATGATACCGTTGGCGGTTCAAAAATTGTGGTAGCTGTTTCGGCTGATGGCAAAAGCTTTGGTGCTTTCTTAAACCCATTTTCCGAAAACTTCAGCCTGCGAAACGACACATTGATTTGCAACTTCATTCCATTCGATTTCAATGGCCACGATTTGATTCTATCCACTAACAAACTAAAACCAGTGAATGCTTATCAGGAATTTTGGCATAGCTGGCGCACTTTTCATCCTGCTACGCTAAGATATTGAGGTAATTAATTAGGCTTGTATATAAACGGAGTAAGCCTTAGCCTGCTATGAAGCCATGCGGAGATTATTACCGCAAGGTATTGCTTTCTTTTTCTTGGTAATAACTCCACCGTTTTCACCATTGGTAACTACAGCAAATGAGGAGAAAGCAATATTAGCATTACCCATCTTGACATTAAAGTCTAGAAAGGGTTTCTCTTCTCTTGAATATTTAAAAATATAGTCGAGCCCGGTCAAGAACATGAACCAAAACAATGGTTGAACAAACACATTGAAACTGTCCATATAACTATTTGAACCATGCTTCGACTCTAAAAAACCCAATAAAAGGCCGAAAGTTGCTCCGACAATAGAAAGGATAATGCCCTTGCGCAAAATATGGTTCATATCATTTCTGATACGTTGAGCAAACCGTTTAAAATGTGCCTGAAGATTATCGGTAATAATCATTTCGGTGTATTCATCACGCAGATCAGGCATCAGGTGAAATTTGAGCGTCACCTGTCTGCCGGTTGCATTTTCACGCGCCATCCTGCGAACCTGCTCCAAAAAATCATCAGAGAACTCACGGCTATCGTATGGACGCGAATCAAAATCGGAAAAGACATCATCATAGTTGTCAACCCAGATACTGATTTCATCTTCTCCCGCTCCCGTTATTTTATCAATGCTCTGTTGAATCACTGTACTTCAATTGTAAATCGAAAGGGATTGCCTTTGGTTAAAAATGGTTTTACTACTTTGTGAACGCATGACTGCTGCGAAAGTTTTAACCGTCTATTGGTTCTACAAGAAAAAAGTTGTGTGCTACATATAACAGAAAGTAGGCCACAAGTAGAAACGGTTAAAACACGGAGATGAGTTGTAAGTAAAGGATTATAGAGGATCTGAAACCTTTGACGGGTTTGCAATTCATTCTCTAATTCTGAAATTGTTGGATTCTCACATTACCTCCTGAAGTTTATCCCAATCTGCTTTGGTATCAAAGGGGATCATCCTCTTTAAGCCCGCCAAATTTTCTTTGGTAACAGGTGAAGGTATATGCAGAAGATTCAGGAGGGCAATGCCTATTTCTGCCACAAAATAAGGAACCGGAATGAAGATAGGGTTCTTGTCCGACTGCCGAGCTATTTGCACAAAGATTTCCTTCAATGATTTAACTTCGGGTGAAGCCAAAAGATAAAGACCCGTTGTTTTTTTCTGAACGCAGGAAACTATGGTGCTAACTACTTTTTCTATAGGTACCAGTTGTTCGGGTTGATTACCTCCCCCAATCAATGGAATTATTTTCGATTTTCCAACAATGTCCCTTATGCGACTAAACAGCCCTTGGTCACCCGTCACCAAACCGAGTTTTAGAATAAGTGTAGAGTCCCTATCCAACCTGTTTTCCAACTCAAACTTATGTTTGCCATAAGCAGACAGCGCATCGGCATGTGCCGAAAGCGAGGATAGAAAAACAAAATAAACCTGGTGTTGAAGACAGGCATTGCTCAATGCCTTGGTTCTTTCAATATTCTTCCGTGATGAATCATTGCCATTTTGTTCTGGAATAAAGGCCGTATGAATCAATACATTCAAGCCCGAAACATACTCCTCTACATCGTTCTCCTGGTTCAAATCAAAATGGCAATAAGTTGTTTTAGGACGAAGCACATCGGGCTTCTTGCGTTGTAAAAGAAACACCTCATGGCCTTCAGCTAAAAAACGGTTTACGAGCTCATTGCCTATAAAACCATTCGAACCGGTAATTCCTATGCGCATTTGTGGTTAATTATTTCCGCTGTCGCAAAGAAACTCTTTTTAAGAATTCTATTTTTATGGCGAATGAACAAGTCGATTAAAGTTGCCGTAATTATACCCGCTTACAACGAAGAAGCAAGTATCGCATCGGTGGTAAATGCCGTAAATACAGTAAGCGATTCGAACATTATGCTCACCCCTGTAGTGGTGAACGACTGTTCGAAAGATACTACTCAACAGATAATTGCCGGGTTGAATTGTGTGGCACTTAACCTGCCAATCAATCTTGGCATAGGTGGGGCGGTGCAAACAGGAATTAAATATGCTTACGACAATGGGTTTGATTTCTGTGTACAGATAGATGGTGACGGTCAACACCCGCCTCATTTCATTCCCGTACTCGAAAAAGAATTGGTAAAGAACAATTGGGATGTGGCTATAGGCTCAAGGTTTATTGCCAAAGAAGGCTTTCAATCCACTATCCTCCGTAGAACAGGCATTCAGTATTTTCAATTTTTATTGAAGCTCATTACCGGTGAAACCGTAACCGATTCTACATCGGGCATGCGGATGATGAACCGTAAGACGATGAAGTTACTTTATGCTTATTATCCTGATGAATATCCGGAACCGGAAGCGCTTATCATTTACCATCGCAACGGATTAAAGTTTGGTGAGGTACCGGTACAAATGGAGGAACGAATGGGAGGACAATCTTCTATTCAAGGCTTTGGTGCAGTTTACTACATGTTCAAAGTAACTATTGCTATTATTTTCACCTACCTAAGACAATAAATTATGAACCGTATTCAGATTTTTGCCATCATTGGTAGTCTCGGCTTTCTGGCATACGTAATGTGGCAGATAAAAAAAGGAAAGCTGCGCGAGGAATATGCTTTCATTTGGATACTCTCTACCTTTGTGCTGATTGTGCTTTCTGTTTGGCGCAATGCGTTGGAGATTCTGGCACATGCCCTCGGTGTATTTGCACCGCCTAACCTCCTTTTTGCAGGAGCCTTGTTTGCCGTGTTGATTTATCTGCTGCACTTATCACTAACGGTTTCCAAACTACAAGCTCAAAACAAAACATTGGCCCAGGAACTCGCTCTGTTAAAACAAAAGATAGATAGAAATAACAAGGCATGAGCGAACTATTGCTTAGTCGAATGGAGATGAATTGCTACGCCCGATATCTGTTGAATCAACAAGCAGATGAACAATCATTAGCTTTGTTTGAACGAGCCATTCAGCATGAGGCCACTATCCTTACTACAAAAGAAGAAAGCCTGCTCCAGTTTATGCTGAATAATTCGTGGAGCGTTTCGCTGATTGATGCCGCCACTGGTTTGTTTTCACCTAAACACAAATTGCGCAAGCGAATGATTATAGCATTCGCCATCCTCGAAACCAATCCGCTTTACTTTGATTTTTTTCATCCCAAACAGTTTTCTTTTTTCTACTTACTCAACTTAACTATGCGCGGTTTTGTATTTGGGATTAAAGCTATTGCGGGCAGCATAATCTTACTCTTCTTCTAAGTGGAAACTGCTGACTATATTGTAATTGGTTCGGGCTGCACGGGAGCAATGGCCGCGCAAACACTGGTGGAACAGGGAGTCAATGTGCTGATGATTGATGGTGGAATTGTGGACGCTAAGTACGCTGGAAAAATTCCTGATGATGACTTTCTTTCTATCAAGAAAAGAGAACAGGCCCAGTATGAATATTTTATAGGAAAAGATTTTGAAGGTATTCCCTTTGGCGAAGTAAAGACGGGCGAACACCTCACTCCTCCACGAAAATTTATGATAGAAGAAGTGAGTAGGCTTATGCCACTTGTTTCCAAAAGCTTCTTTCCTCTTGAATCTCTTTCGCTTGGTGGTTTAGGCAATGGATGGGGATTGGGCTGCTGTGTATTTTCCGATGCCGAGTTAGCAGAAACCGGATTACCCGTTTCTGCTATGCGCGATGCATATTCCTGGGTAGCTGAACGAATAGGTGTTAGCGGAAGTAAAGATGATGCTTCTCCTTACACGGCTGCTTCTGTCAATAGTCTCATGCCTTCCATTCATTTCGATTCCAATGGCAAGAACCTGTTTGAGAACTACTCAAAGAAGAAAAGCAAACTGAATAAACAGGGTTTCTACATGGGCCGCCCATCGCTGGCACTGCTTACCAAAGAAAAGAATGGACGCAAAGCTTACCAGTATAAAGACTTAGACTTCTATTGCGATCAAGATAAAAGTGCTTACCGCCCTGCATTCACGGTTAAAGAACTAAAGAAGCATAAGAATTTTGAATATCGAGGTGGTTTGATGGTTCTGAAGTTTGTAGAAAGCGAAGAGTATACCACTGTAGAGTGCAGCGCCATTTATACCAACGAAACAGTGTTCTTCCAATGTAAGAAACTGATAATAGCCTCCGGTTGCCTGAGCACAGCACGAATAGTGCTTCGCTCGTTTAATGGTTATGACGTTCAATTACCTGTTATATCCAACCATTACAGCTATTTGCCTGCCATACAACCCTATTTGCTTGGTAAAGATACCGATGCACGCAAAATAGGCTTCGCACAGCTTTCCCTTTTCTACGACCCACAAGCGAACAATATGGATGTGGCTATGGGTTCTATTTACAGCTATCGTTCGCTTATGGCTTTTCATTTGTTGAAAGAGACTCCGATGGGTGTTAAGGATGCTTACCGGTTCCTGCAATTTATGATGCCCGCATTTACCATCATGGGGTTGTTTCATCCGGAAAGAAGCAGTAAATCCAAACATCTTTCTTTGCATAAAGATTCCAACGAAGCTACAGGAGATGTTCTGAATGTAAATTACCGCCTAAGCGAAAAAGAAGAGCAACAGGTATCCAGCAACGAAAAGAAGTTCTCACAGGCTTTACGTGCGTTGAATTGTTTTGTGTTGAAGAAGATAAATCCAGGTAATGGCTCCGGCATTCACTATGCAGGCACCTTGCCTTTTAGCAGTACAAACGAGCGATTCACTACTCATTCGAATGGCTTATTAGCTGGAACAAAGAATGTGTTTATTGCAGACGGTTCTGGCATTAAATATCTGCCGGGTAAAGGACTTACCTTTTCTTTAATGGCAAATGCTCACCTTGTTGCTAAAGAAGCAATCACCAACAACTAAAGGTTAGAAACCGCTATCAGCCGCCTCATATATTACGCGCATTATGCGCACTAAAGCGCCAGCCATAAAGTAGAAAATGGAAACCGAGGTAATCATCATGCGGTAGATGGATAAATCCCAAATGCTGATGCCTGAAATTTGTTTAGCGCTGAAGAATAGAATTGCGATAAGCAGGAGGTAGAGATAAAATGAAGGCATTGTGTATCGCAAGAAACTTGGATAGGCAAGCGAACCTACAGTATTGATTAAAACAAAGAAAATGATAGCCACCATAGCTGCAAAATATTCGGCAGCCGGCTCATGATTTATAAACTGACACACAGCCATACCTACCCAGCCAATCACTAAGCACAAAGCAATTTGATAGAGTGGAGTAATGCGCTTTTTGAGCAGGGTAAAGTTCATAGCCATAGCAACAGCAAAGTTAGCAAACAGAATTTACATCAAGGTATGATATTCGTCTTGTGCTGCTGAGAATTATGAAGTCTGCTATTTAACCGTAACCCGTGGATCCATCACCGAGTAAAGAATGTCTGTAAAGATATTCATGACCACGAATACAAAGGCTACGAACAACACACTGCCCATGACCACCGGAAAATCAAAGGAGAGCAGAGATTCGATGGTTTGAAGACCGAGACCTTTATAGTCAAAAACCTTCTCGATAAAGAAAGCACCTGTAAGCAGGGCCGCCAACCAGCCCGAGATAGAAGTAACTACAGGGTTCATGGCATTGCGAAGGGCATGTTTAAATGTAACCGTGTAGTAACCTAAACCCTTTGCTTTAGCCGTGCGGATATAATCCTGACTTAACACATCGAGCATAGAACTACGGGTAAGTTGGGTAATAATGGCTATTGGCCGTACCCCAAGGGCTACCATGGGTAACCATAGGTTCTTCCAGATTGTGATGGTATCTCCGTTATAATCCATATCGGTTAAAGAGCCGCGAACATTCAGATGTGTCCAATCACTAAGGTAATAACCAAAGACCATGGCCAGAATGATGCCTGAGAAATAAGCAGGTTGAGAGATGCCAAAAGTTGACATAACGAGTATGGCATTGTCCCAGAAAGAGTATTGCCTGATGGCCGCAAAGACACCAAGGATAATTCCAAAGAAGGATGCAAAGGCCATGGCAGAAATAGCAAGGACAAAGGTGGGGTAGATTTTCTCACCTAATACTTCACTTACCTTCCTCCGGGTTTGAAATGATTTACCCAAATAAGGTGCTTTCAATACCAGAGATAATTTACCAATAGTAAACAACTGAACAAACTTTACTTCATCCGAATTAAGGTTCGTAGGTGAATCCGTGTCTTTTTGGTTGTTTAAGGAAATTGGAGAGATGTCATTGAAGTAAAGTACCAAACGATGATACCATGGTAAGTTTAAACGAAACTCTTTTTCAATAGCTGCAACAGAAGCTACATCAGCACGCTGACCGAGGGTCATGCGCGCAGAATTAACAGGCAGAATATTGAACAACACAAATATGACCACCACCACGCCTATCATAACGAAGAAGCCGTTGAATAATCGTTTGGTGATGAATTTGAGTAGGAGCATTAAGTTGATTTACTTCTTTGAGAAATAGGTTGTATTCAATTCTTCAAAAGAAGGTAAATGACGATAATGCCATTTATTGACAACTACTCCGTTCTTAAACAATACCAAGCCCGGATTGGAACGAACAATTGTTTTAAGAGGTGTTTCATCGGCATGGTAAAATGGATAAGCAGTTTGGTTACGATGGCGGAACTCATCTACCTTTCCATCATTGACCGTTACAGTATAGAACTTCACTCCTGCTTTATCACAACCCAGAGCAATGGCATTCAATTGCTTGAAAGCATCCTCGTGAGTAAGCGAAAGATTGCGTGAAACCACCATTAATGAATAATTAGGGTCCTGCATCAGAGTGTCGGTTATATCACCGCCTTCGTCATTCTCGATTCGCAAGTTGGTTATCTTGGCAGGAATACCCGGGTCGAGAACTTTGTCTTTGCGTTCTAACATGCTGTCATATTCCGCATAATCCATTTTCCCTTTCATCACCTCATCCATCGTAAACTCCTTAGGCAAGCCTGTTTTGTTACTGCGGTAAACGAAGACCATTTCAATTTTGGCAGGTTTCTTTTCCTTGCGCAAATCGTTAATATCGTTGCCGGGAGCATAAGGACGGAAATCAATAACCGGTTCGTTGCCGTAAACATTGTAAAGACAAAAGATGAGTGCTGCCGCTCCGCTTGCGATTGCCATAAACGTCCTAATCATATCTCCAAACAGCGGACGGACATTTTTTACATTTATCAAAAGCACGAGAATCATCACATCGAGAATGATGTCCTTGTAGAAAGTTTCCCAAGGTTTTAGTTTAATGAAATCGCCAAAGCAACCGCAGTCGGTTACTTTCATACCGGTTTCAACAAAGGCGGTCGTGAAAAAAGCTCCGGTGAATTTGGTTAAGAGAAAGACAACTGCCGATAAACCTACCGAAAAGAAAATCAGATTAATGCGTTTCGATTGTTTTGCAGGAAAAGCCGCAGTTGCAAACAGAAACAAAACGAACGCAGAGGCCAGCATAAAGAGTTTGGTAATGCCATAGCCAGAAAGGAAAGTATAACCGGTAAGCAGAGTAAAGAACAAGGTAAGCAACCAGATAATACCCACCGTGAAGCGAGGTTTCCAACCAATGATGAGCATAAGCCCTACGAACAATTCTAAGGCAATCATCACTACCGCCATAAAAGTTGACCAGGTGGCCAGATATTCCCACATCGGGCGAAGACCTTCACCAGCAAACGCCTCGAAATATTCGTGCATTTTATAGCTGGTGCCCAACGGGTCAACAGCTTTTACAAAGCCAGAAAAGATAAAGAATGCCCCAATGAAATCCTGTAAGAAGGTGATAAGAATATTTGGTGGTCGCTTAACGATGAAGCGTATGAGTGCCAGAGCAAAGGCAGCAGCAGCAACGAGGGCGAAGATGGTATAGACGGTCATGCGATATTGTTAATGGTTTATAGGAAGTAGTGAATAGTGAAATAACATCTAGGTTTACTTTTCGTTCAGTTTAATAAGGGCAAAAATCGAATAGTTGACAATGTCACGGTAGCCCGCATCGATGCCTTCGCTGATCAGGGTTTTGCCTTTATTGTCTTCTATTTGTTTAATGCGGAGGAGTTTCATGAGAATTAAATCGGTGAAGGAACTCACGCGCATATCGCGCCAGGCCTCTCCATAGTCGTGGTTTTTAGCCAGCATCAAAGTCTTAATTTCGGTGGCTTCGGCATCATAAAAACCAAGGGCTTCTTCTTCCTTCAGCTCTAATCGCTTTTCTTCTTTCAGCTTCATTTGTATCAAACCGATGATAGCATAATTGATGAGGCCGATAAACTCCGAGCGTTCATCTTCATCCACCATTTTGGCAGTGGCTTCTTCAATGGTTTGTATACGTTGGGCTTTAATAAAAAGCTGGTCGGTGAGAGAAGAGGGACGAAGCACGCGCCATGAGGTACCGTAGTCGCGGGTTTTCTTTTCAAATATTTCGCGACAGTGTTTTATCTGCGCATCAAATTGGGCCGATGTGTTGTTCACCATTGTGCCAAAAATATAAAACTAGGTGAACCCCACCCGAAAAGTGATAAACACCCTCGCAGGTTTTAAGATTTTTTTAGGTCACGGACTTCGGTCGGACTTTCGTCCGACCGAAGTAATTTACTGCTTCACTAACTTCTTCGTCACTCTGCAGTGTTCGTTTTCAAGCGTAACGAAGTAAACACCCTGCGCGAATGCGGAGGTCGGAATGCGGATGGCGGAATTAACAGCCGAAACTACGGCTACTCTCCTACCTGTTACATCGGTGATGGTGAGGTTGCTGCCTATCATGCTTTCATCCATGCTCACCGTTACAGAGTTGTTGGCGGGATTGGGACTCAATCCGAAATCCGCCTTCCGCATTCCGAAATCTGTCACTCCGGTAACTGTTGTGGAAATTGTGTTGCTCGTAGTATTGGTTACAACTGCCGGATTGAAATCGAAATAGATGAAGGCGGTGTTGCTGATGTGCGTACCAAGTGGTAGGTTGTCCTTTAGCCGGATGCGATATTGCACATAGCCTTTGCTGGCGGGTTCGTTGGTTGTGCTGTCGGGCAGGTTGATGCCTATGAAATTGAAACGCACAGCGCGGTCTTTAATGCTCAACTTGGGTTGGAAGCTGTAGGCCAGCAACTCTAGGGTGCCGGCATCTAAGTTTACATCGAGCGTATCATCCACATGAATATTCTGCGCTTCGGCATTGCCGGTGTTTTGGAAATGGATGGTGTAGGTGAGCCATTTGGTGGCGGTGTCGGTATTGCCTGCGGGGTACACCTCTTTTTCGTTCGGGTCGAAGGAGCCGACTACGTGGGTGCAATAGGTAAGTGTGTTGTTAGCAGGGTTATTATCTCCGGCTGTTGGCGTAACGCTTACATAGAAACAAAGCGCATTGCCAATCTGAGCAGTGGTGTCAGTTTGCACACTAATGCCGAAATCGGTGAAGAAATTAACGGTGCCAAAATCAACTATGTTGTAGGTAAGCAGATTGCCGCTGACGGTGCTTGGAGTAAGTGCCCCGTTAAGCGGAGCAATGTATTTGGTAGGGCCCGTGATGTTGACGATAACCGTACCGCTAACGCCAACTGCGCAATGCGCCCCGTAGAAGTTGGACAAATCACCCGCCTGAATTTGAACTGCCGTGACACTGGCCTGACGAAAAGGAAAACCATTAACACTATGAGCCGCTAAATCGAAACCCGGTTTGCAGTGCAGCGCAAAATCGTTGTGATAGATAAATGAATCAATGGTAGAAACAGTATCGGTAAATAAATTATTGGCAGGGCAAGTGACATAAAACGGAATATTGGAAGTATCAGCGCTTACCTCAGACATAGAAGCAGTATCGCTGTCGAACGAATAAAAACCCTCCCCACCTGAAAATGCCTGACCGACTAAGTTCCCACCAATGCGAAGCGTTATTTTTATATTTTGTTGGCCTGTGTCCGCTCCATTTATCACACAATTACTATCAGCATCGTAATAAACGCTGCCACTAATGTTCCAGTAAGAGGGGCAGCCATTGGGATTATTAGCATCGCAGAGAGGCAACGTATTTAAAGGTGGATTGCTTGTAGTTACATGACCGTAATTCGGCAAACAGGAAATGCCTGAGTTGATAAAATTGAGATCAACAATACGTTTTAATCGGGGAAGGCAATGTAAATTCGAGTCATAAGCAAGTTTACACGTAAGCAATGAGTCCGGAAAGTCTGGCAAACTAATAAGACTGCAAGCCACTGCTTCAAGCCACGAAAGCGTGTTAGGTAAAGCCGGCAAACCAATCAATGGATTATAGTTACAAGTAAGATTTAGAAGAAAAGGTGGTAATGTGAGTAGAGAATGAGTCTGTGTAGATGAGCAATCCAGGAATTTGATCGAATCTGGAAGTAAAGGGAAAGTTGTGATAGGGTTAAAGCCAAAAGAGAGTTCTCCTAAAGCAGCAGGCAGGACGGGTAGACTACTTAAATTATTGGTACTACAATTTAGGCTATACAAAGATGCAGGTAAAGTTGGAAGAGTTGTTAATTGATTATTGACACAAAAGAGAACCACTAAGCTATTTGGCAATACAGGCAAACCACCGGAGAGTGGATTAGAAATATTATATAAGGTGAGTAAAGAATCAGGCAAAACTGGAAGCGAGGAAATTTGATTATAGCTGCAGGTTAAATCTGTAAGCGAGGAGGGCAAAGTTGGGAGAGATGTTAAATGGTTGAAAGAGCAGTCCAAATAATTAATCGAATTGGGTAAAACTGGCAAACTGGTTAAACTATCGTGCTGGCACCAAATACTTTTTAAAGACATTGGCAGCAGCGGCAAAGCGGTCAAATGTTGATTGTAATAACAATCAAGCGAAATGAGTGCATGAGGAAGAGTTGGAATTGAACTGAGTTGATTATTGCCACAACGCAAGTAAGTCAAGTTAGAAGGCAAAGCCGGAAGAAAAGTAAGCGAATCATGGTCGCACTTTAAAACGTGTAGACTATCAAAATAACTAATGCCTGTAATATTCCTTACATAAGAATTACTACAATCAATTTGCGTAGCATTCAAAATAGCCGGACAAGTAGTATCCATCAAATTGCCATTCATGCAAGCCGCATAGCCGTTGCCATTTAGCCAGGTTACAAAGCCGGGGTCGGGGATGGGAACGAATTGGGCTCTGGTAAT
>CANJVG010000105.1 GCA_947478005.1 Bacteroidota bacterium | reverse complement strand
AGGGCTAATACCGCTAATCGCAATATTGGAGGCAACACCGGCCGGTGTGTTATCGGGTATTGACACCCGGTTATTATTACTAAAACTCAATGGCTGAACTCCGCTAATGGTAGCCGCAACGCTAAGTTGAGAAGAACCTCCACCACAAATAGTGGAAGGGTTAGCAGTGACAGTAGAAATAACCGGAAATGCATTGTTGGTGACAAGAATACTGTCGGTTTTTGTGCAGCCATTAAGGTTAACCGAAACTCCATAAGTGCCGGTAGTGGTAGTAGAGACAGTTTGTGTTGCACTGCCGGTGCTCCAGCTATAGGTTGCTCCGGCATTACCTGCATCCAAAACCACCGTGGAACCACAAAATGTGGTGTCGTTACCAAGATTAACTATTGGATTTGGGTTAACCGTTAAAACAGCCAGACTTCTGCAGTCCGGTGTGTTGGAGCACGCCACATAGTAATTGGTACTGCCAGCTGTATTAGTGTTTACCAATCCCGAGTTAGCAACGCCAATGGGATTGAATGTTTCTCCGGTAGCGATAGGGCTGCCACCAGTAGCAGTAGTAAACCATTGCAATGGAGCCTGAATAGTGGTGGTAAAAGTTCCGGGGCCGGTGATATTTACTGTGTAGCCACCTACACCGGTGTTGTTAAATGCTTCTGCGACAAAAACATAGGTAGTGCCGGCTGTAAGGGTAACGGTAGTATTAGAGCCCGATGAACAACCTGTGCCTCCGTCATCGCCTCCGCCCAAAAAGTTAGTGGCCGGAGCTAAAGGGTCGAAAGGAGAAGTGTAAACGGCATCATGGGTATCCCAGTTAGCGGTACCGCAATGTAAAAAGGTGTAGGAGCCCGTAACACTAACCGTAAAAGTATAGGTATCATAATGAACAGCGGTCCCAACAGCCGAGGCACTATAAGGCGGTGTCAAAGAGCTGCTCCGGTTGTAAACAGGGTCTGTCAAATCAATAGCACCCGAAAAAGAAGTAACAGTGCTACTGGCAACAGTACAGTTGTTCACCGCCTGTAAGCCGGTAGTAACCGTTCCGCCCTGGCATATTGAATAGTTGGTGGTAGTCGGGCTAGTGATGATAACATTTACAGCATCAATCGCTGTGCACGATACGTTGCTTACGGTTACACTATAGGTACCGGTGGTTAATGGAGTGATGGTTTGCGTAGATTCACCGGTGCTCCAGCTAAAAGTGTTGCCGGGATTACCCGCATCCAGCACATAGCCCTGGCAAACGCTCGTGTCATTACCAAGGTTAGCCGTAAGTCCACAAGCTGCCGATAAATGATTGATTTGACTGAGAGAAAGTAAAACAGAAAGGGTAAGAAATCCAGTGCGTAAAAATTTGTTGTACATAGTAACTTGTTTTGTTTATCCAATTTAGAGCCCGCGAAAATAGAAGGTGTTCAGCTATCTAAAAATGCAACGATTGAGGCATAATAAGATAGCTGAAATTTTTGAATGAGGCAGGGGTCAAATACGCTGATTTTCTACGAGGAAGAAAGGCCGGTTAGATGCGTAGGCATTTTCTCTCCTCAATTCTTTTCCGCACCTTTGCTTCATGAAGATTGAACAGATCTATACGGGCTGCCTGGCAGAAGCTGCTTATTACATTGAATCTAATGGCGAGTGTGCCATCATCGACCCTTTGCGCGAAACAACGCCCTATATCAGCCGTGCAGAAAAGAATCACACCAAAATCAAATACATTTTCGAAACTCACTTTCATGCAGACTTCGTTTCAGGGCATTTGGAACTTTCAAAAAAAACAGGGGCCACTATTGTTTACGGGCCCGATGCCAATTGTGGATTCAATTGTTACTCGGCTAAAGATGGGGAGGAATTTAAAATAGGTGCTGTCACACTTCGTGTATTACACACACCGGGTCACACACCCGAGTCTTCTACTTTTTTACTGCTAGACGAAAACGGCAAAGAGCATTGCATCTTCACTGGCGATACTTTATTTATTGGTGATGTGGGTCGCCCTGATTTAGCTATCAAATCAAGCGTTACAAAAGAGGATTTAGCCTCCATGCTTTTCGATTCACTTCGAAATAAAATTATGCCTCTACCGGATGATGTGATTGTATATCCGGCACATGGTGCAGGCTCGGCCTGCGGCAAAAGTATGAGCAAAGAAACCTTCGATACCTTGGGCCACCAAAAACAAGTGAACTATGCTTTGCAAAATATTTCGAAAGAGGAATTTGTAAAGCAGGTAACCGATGGCCTACTGCCTCCTCCTCAATATTTTTCGAAGAATGCGCTGATAAATAAACAGGGTGCCGGTAATTTAGAAGAAGTGTATACGCTTGGATTAAAGAGTCTTTCAGCCGCTGAGTTTGAAATGGCCGCAGAAGCCACGCATGCATTGATACTCGACACCCGCGACCCGCAAACCTTTTGCAAATCATTTATTCCGAACGCCATTAACATTGCGTTGAACGGTCAGTTTGCTGTTTGGGTAGGTACGCTGATTACTGAGTTAAAACAACCTATCTTGTTAGTGTGCAACGAGGGCACAGAAGAAGAATGTATCACCCGACTAGCGCGTGTTGGCTATGATAATACGATTGGTTACTTAAACGGGGGCATCGAAGCCTGGAAAAATGCAGGCAAGGAAACGGATTCGATTAACTCTATAACGGCAACTGAATTTGCTGAAACTTTTACGGAAGAAATGAATGTGCTGGACGTGCGCAGAGCCGGAGAGTTTGAAGCAGGCCATTTGCCAAATGCAGAAAACAAGCCACTCGATTTCATAAACGACTGGACTCACGAACCCGAACGCGACAAAACCTATTATATTCACTGTGCCGGTGGTTACCGTTCTATGGTTGTAGCTTCTATTTTAAAAGCCAGAGGTTTTGAAAACTTAGTAGAAGTTGCGGGAGGTTACGGTGCCATTTCAAAAACAACCGTTCCTATAACTACTTTGATTACCGAAAACAAATAACCATGAAAAACATTCTTTTTCTATTTCTCCTTCTCCAATTTACGTCCTGCAATAGCCAACATTCTTTCAAAAGTATCGGACCTGTCGATTTTGAAAAAGGTTTGAGCCAACCCGGCATACAATTGGTTGACGTTCGCACGACCGAAGAATATGGCGACAAGCATATTGCCAATGCCGTGAACATAAATATTGATGGCGATAATTTTGAAGCAGAAATGAAGAGGTTGGATAAAAACAAACCCACCTACATTTACTGTCTTGCCGGAAGCCGCAGCGCCAAAGCAAGTGACTGGGCATGGTCGAATGGATTTAAACAAGTGTATAATTTAGAAGAAGGAGTCAATTCGTGGATTAAATCGGGCAAGCCATTGGTAGATGCAAAGGGTGAGACCATAAGAAGAACCAAAGGAATGACCTTTGATGAATATTTAAAGCGCATAAAAAGCAGCGACAAATTAGTACTTGTAGATTTCAATGCTGTATGGTGCGGCCCTTGCAAAACATTGAAGCCAATAGTATTGCGTATTGCCAAAAAATATTCAACTAAAGTTGACCTGCTCGATATTGATGTTGACATGCACGCAGATGTATCAAACACCATGAACATACAATCCATTCCCATGCTTTTAGTCTATAAACAAGGTAAAGAAGTTTGGCGCAATCTGGGCTTGGTTGATGAAGATGTGCTGGATGATAAATTGAAAGAGTTATCCAACTAATTTTATTACACAATTAGTAACACCTCTGTTTTATGAAACGACATTACAATATCACTGTTCAGGGAAAAGTGCAGGGTGTTTTCTATCGTGCCTCTACTAAGCAAATGGCTTTGCTGTTAGGCATTAAAGGTTTTGTGCAGAACGAACACAATGAGGATGTTTATTTAGAAGCAGAAGGTGAAGAAGAAATGCTTACCAAATTTATTCAATGGTGTCACCACGGTCCCGATAAGGCGGAGGTAAAATATGTTTCGGTAAGCGAAGAGGAATTGAAAGACCTGGTTGATTTTGAAATCAGGCGGTAAATTTTTTTTCTGATTTATACAGAATTCTATATTTTCAACCAATGAAAAATACGAAACCATTTCTCTATTGTCTCGTTCCGGTCTTCATTATGATTGGCGTTATGATTTACACCGGCTCGCAAGCCGGTGGCGATAAAAACATCATAGTTAAACTGGAACTGGCACAGGATATAGACATTGCACAAGCATTATTGGCCCCATACGATGAAGCCCACCTGCAATGGTTGCGCCTGAATACCCAACTTGATTTTGTTTTCATCCTTACTTATTCCATGCTGTTTTACTTCGCGATGGTTTTCTGGATTAGCAAAATTCCGGCAGCAAAAGATTGGAGCCAGGTGCCGCTTCTTGCTTTTATACCCGGAGTACTGGATGTAGTAGAAAACCTTTTCATTCTTCGTTTTCTTAATCATGATTTCAGCACGACTAACTTTTCTCTTTACTATTGGTGTGTCCACATTAAGTGGGGGTTGATTCCTTTTCTGTTGATTCCTTCACTTAGTCTGTTGGCTTTAATTATTTATAAAAAGGTAAAGGGTTAGGCGACTGCTCTGTTTTTCTCTTATTCCACACGATTGGTTAACTATTCGCGCGTAATCTTGTTTATAGGCAACCATGATATACAGATACCTGATTTCGCTTTCTAAATTTGCAGAACTAAAACCTTAAAGTGGCATCACAATTTAGCCCCCCACATAAGCTTTATGCTTTGATAGCAATTGCTATTTTCTCCATCATCAGCGTTACCGGTGTTGCCCAAAAACAAATTCCATTCAACGAAAGATTCGGAGCCGAAGCATCTGCTATCTTCCCGGGAGCTGAGCATATATGGTTGAAGGGAAACAACATGGTTCCTGCCTTTATTCAACTGAGAGATGGAAGCGAAACGGGCGAACCCAACTTCTTCTTTCTTCTAAAAAAACTATTCCATCTTCCTACATCCTATAGTTTCCAACTGCTTTCCAACGATAAGGATGAGCTCGGATGGGAACATCATCGTTATCAACTAAATGCAAATGGAGTACCCGTAACAGAAGGTATTTTTATCACCCACCTTCTGAATGGAAAGGTAAAGAAGTACAACGGCTCTTTGTTCAAAAACATCAATATTGGGACTTCTGCTTCTCTAACTGAAGCTTCTGCTTTGCAGGCAGCATTGGATAACACAAATGCCAGTCTCTATAAATGGGAATTGCCGGAAGAGAATGCCTTACTTAAGCAGGAAACCGGCAACCCGCAAGCCAGCTATTTCCCGAAAGGCAAATTAGAAATCGTGCAAACTGCCAATGGTTTCCATCTCGCCTGGAAGTTCGACATCTACGCACATGAACCGATGAGTCGTAATGATGTATTTATTGATGCACAAACTGGAGTTCTACTAAAAAAGAATTCGCGAATCTGCAATGCGAATGCAGCCGGCACTGCTGTAACGGCTTATCGCGGATCCCGTGCGATTGTTGCTGATAGTTATAATGGCCAATACAGGCTGAACGAAACAACCCGAGGATTAGGGATTCATACCTATAATATGCTGAAGGGCACAAATTATGGGAATGCGACCGAGTTTCTGGATGGCGATAATGTCTGGAATAATGCAAATGCTAACTTAGACCAATATGCGGGCGATGCCCATTGGGGTGCTGAAATGACCTATGATTTTTATCAAAGCATGGGAAGAAACTCTATTGACAATGCCGGTTTTGCCTTAAATCTTTATGTTCATTACAGTACAAATTATGTGAACGCATTTTGGGATGGAACTAAAATGACCTTTGGTGATGGCGATGCAAGCTCCAAACCCTTAACTTCATTAGATATTACCGGGCATGAAATATCTCATGGCTTAGATGAAAAAACAGCTAATCTTGATTACCAGGATGAGTCAGGTGCACTCAACGAATCTTTCAGTGATATTTTCGGAGCAGCGGTGGAATGGTATGCCGATTCAACTTTAGGCAATTGGTTAGTAGGAGAAGATATTGGTGGAGCTTTTCGCTCCATGAGCAATCCAAACACTTATGGCGACCCGGACACTTACCAAGGCACAAACTGGTATACCGGAACCGCAGATAACGGAGGGGTACATACCAATTCAAATGTTCAGAATTTCTGGTATTATGTATTGAGCACCGGTAAAAGTGGCACCAACGATATAGGCAACGCATACAACGTTACAGGTATCACCAGACATAAAGCTACTCAGATTGCCTGGAGAAACATGGTCTTCTATCTAACCAATACTTCTCAATATGCCGACTCAAGATTCTACTCTATTCAGGCGGCAAATGATTTGTTCGGCACCTGCTCGCCTGAAGTTATTGCCACTACTAACGCTTGGTATGCGGTAGGAGTAGGAGCCCAATTTGTAAACGGGGTGGACGCTCAATTCATAGCAGGGTTAACCGCAGGATGTCAGGTGCCTACCGTAGTAACTTTTACCAATACCAGTACGAATGCATCTGTATTTACCTGGGATTTTGGTGATGGAACCACATCCAATGCACAAGCGCCTTCTCATTCGTATAATTCCTTTGGAACTTATACAGTGCGGCTGGTTTCGGATGGAGGTTCTTGTGGCATTGATAGTTTAATCCGAACCAACTATATCAGCATAAGTGCGAACAATCCATGTCTGGTCGTTCTGCCAACCACCGGAACTTATCAAACACAAACAGCCTGCACAGGCATTGTTTATGATAATGGCGGACCAACCGGCAACTGCTCGGACAACACGAATAGCTCTGTAACCATAGCTCCTACTGGAGCAACCCAGGTAAGACTTCATTTCACACAGTTGGATATGGAAAATACCTATGACTTTGTTTACGTGTACGATGGGCCAAGTACTGCAAGTCCTCAGATAGGAGCCTATACCGGAACCACACTTCCTGCAGATATTACTTCTACAGGTTCAAGCATTACTATCCGGCAGTCAACCGACCCTGCGGTTAATGGTGCAGGATTCACCATTCAATGGACCTGTATATCACCTACTATTCCTCCTGTAGCTAATTTTATTGCAGATGCAACAACCACTTGCAATGGCAAAGTGAACTTCACCGATTTATCGACAAGTGGTCCTACTTCGTGGCTCTGGAATTTTGGAGATGGTGGAACTTCTACACTTAAAAATCCTGCTCATACTTATTTCACCAACGGAAGTTTCACAGTTTCACTTCTGGCTACCAATGCTTTTGGAAATAATACAAGCACAAAGACCAATTACATTGTGGTAAGCAAACCAGCAGCACCCACTACTAGCAATGCAAGCCGCTGCGGCAACGGAACTCTTTCTCTTTCAGCTAACTCTACCGATAGTATAAAGTGGTATGCTAATGCTACAGACACCACAGCCCTTGCCACCATCAATCCATTTGTCACCCCCGTGCTAAATACCAACACAACTTACTATGCAGAGGATATAGTGCCAGGCTCAACCGGCCATGTAGGACCGTTGAATGATAGTATAGGAACTGCAACCAATTATTCCAACAGTACTGACCGATATCTTATTTTCAATTGCCTTGCTGCCTGTACTTTAAAGACTGTGAAAATATATGCATCAGGTTCCGGAAACAGAACGATTGTATTGCGCGATTCATTAGGTAATATTTTACAGACCCTTAC
The DNA here is from genome assembly GCA_947478005.1 of Bacteroidota bacterium. Classification (GTDB taxonomy): domain Bacteria; phylum Bacteroidota; class Bacteroidia; order Chitinophagales; family LD1; genus Bog-950. Next base: position 5,734 of record CANJVG010000105.1, on the reverse strand, counting down.
GACTAATCTGGCAAACGGATTAAATCTGGTTACCCTTAATTTCCCTCTGCCGATAAAAAACAATTTACGATTGGCTATCAATGGAACAGCTAATCTTTTTCGGAACTCAACTGGAGCAGTGTTTCCTTATACCCTTGCAGGGCTCGTGTCCATCACGGGAACAAACGGCACGGCAGGCTATTATTATTACTTCTATGACTGGGTCGTTAAAACTGCTGACTGCATCTCCCTTCGCAAAGCTGTAACAGCCATTATTAATCCGGCAGTTTCAGTAACTGCTTCCCATACTAATGTGCTTTGCAACGGCAACAACACGGGAACAGCCACTGTAAATGCAATCGGAGGTACTCCTACATTTTCTTACAACTGGTCGGGTGGTGCAAACACAGCTACAGCGAATAACCTTGTTGCAGGAACCTACAACGTAACGGTAACCGATAATGCAGGATGTTCGGCCACTGCTTCAAGAACTATTACGCAGCCAACTGCTTTGTCATTATCGAAAACCGTTAGTGCTGATACTTGCAATCGCAACACAGGTAAAGTCATTTCTACCGTTAGCGGAGGAACTTCGGGCTATACTTATTTATGGAATAATAACTCGACTGCATCTTCTATCAACAATTTGAGTGCCGGAACATTTGCGCTTACTGTTCATGATGCCAATAACTGTTCGCTTACAACATCGGCAACGGTCAATGCCATTAGCAGCACCCTATCTCTTTCTGCCAATTCAACAAATGTTTTATGTAATGGTGCAAGCACGGGTTCTGCGACAGCTATTGCTACAGGAGGTTTTGCCAATTTGGTTTATTCGTGGAGCAATAATGCTTCCACAGCATCCATCAACAATCTTCCGATAGGTACTTATAATGTAACTGCCACAGATGGTGGTGGTTGTTCGGCTACGGCTTCAAGAACTATTACGCAGCCAACTGCTTTGTCATTATCGAAAACCGTTATTGGCGATACTTGCAATCGCAACACAGGTAAAGTTATTTCTACCGTAAGTGGAGGAACTTCGGGTTATACTTATTTATGGAATAATAACGCGACTGCTTCTTCTATCAACAATTTGAGTGCTGGAACATTTGCGCTTACTGTTCATGATGCCAATAACTGTTCGCTTACTACAACCGCAACCGTCAATTCTATTAGCAGCACCCTTTCTCTTTCTGCCAACTCAACGAATGTTTTGTGTAATGGTGGAAATACAGGTTCTGCAACGGCTATTGCTACAGGAGGTTTTGCCAATGTGGTTTATTCGTGGAGCAATAATGCATCTACAGCATCCATCAGCAATCTTCCGATAGGTACTTATAATATAACTGCCACCGATGGTGGTGGTTGTTCGGCTACAGCTTCCAGAACTATTACCCAACCAAGCGCTCTTTCGTTAAGTACGTCAACTACCAACGCCAGTTGTGCGGGTAATGATGGCAGTGTCCAAACTATAGCAAGCGGAGGAACAGCCAACTATACGTACCTCTGGAACACCGGTGCTAACTCCGCTACACTTCAAAACATTGCTGCGGGTAATTATCAGGTTACTTTAACCGATGCTAACGGTTGTATTAAAACAGCCTCGGCAACTGTTAGTGCTCCGGGTGGAATTTCGATTAACTCTTCTTCTGTAAACGTGGTCTGCTTTGGCAATGCTTCGGGCAGCGCTTCGGTGGCGGTTACGGCCGGTGCAGCGCCTTATACTTATAGCTGGAATGATGGTATATCCTCCGCTCCTTCCATCAACAATCTTAATGGAGGAACTTATTCAGTAACGGTGGTGGACGCGAACCATTGTTCGGCTGTGGCTAACTTTACGTTGACTGAACCATCTGCTGCCTTGCAGGTGAATCAGCAGGTTGTAAATGCAGGCGTGGCAGGTAATGACGGTACTGTCTCTCTATCCGTTAGCGGTGGAACCCCAGCCTATACTTACCTTTGGAACACAGGAGCCAGCACTTCTTCCTTAAATAATCTGACAGCCGGGACTTTTTTTGTGACAGTAACAGATGCCAATGGCTGCACGGCTACCGTTAGCGCAAGTGTTGCCGCGACCTCATGCGCCATTACCCTGCAATCTTCCACTACTAATTTACGCTGCTATAATGACAATTCGGGTGCAATAACAGTAGTTGCCAATAATAGCACTGCTCCTCTCCAATTCCTTTGGAACACCGGAGACACCCTTGCTTCTCTAATCAATTTGATTGCCGGAACTTATTCTGTAACCGTAACTGATGCTATCGGTTGTTCTGCCAGTTCTTCCTTCAGTATAACTGAACCCGTTTACCTTAGCGCTAATCTTACAGTTGTCAATCTAAACTGTTTTGGCGGTCAGAATGGAACTGCCAGTATAGCCATCCTTGGAGGCACGCAACCTTACTCTTATCTATGGTGCAATGGAGATACTACCGAACTTACATCTTCTCTTGCTGCCGGCATTTGCGGGGTAACTGCTACCGACCATAACGGCTGTTCAGTAACTGCCATGGTTTCTATTTCGCAACCTGATAGTTTACAGGTGTCTGTTTCTGCAGTAAATACTACGATTGGGCAGAACAATGGAAGTGTATCGGTTGATAGTGCAAGTGGTGGTGTACCTCCTTACAGCTATGCCTGGTCTGGTGGCGCTACGGTAGGATTGGCTGCCGGAAACTACACCCTTACGCTTACTGACAATGCCGGCTGTACTACTACCGCCAGTGCCGTAGTAGATGCCGTTACGGGAATAGAAACCATGGCACAGGAAAGTATGATTCAGGTGTTTCCTAATCCGGCTCATGAGCAAATAACTATCAGCAGCACACAACCGGTTACCGAAATAAAATTGGTTGATGTGCTTGGCAAATTGGTTGTACATCATCCTTCGCTCAACGTTCATCGCTTTGAGTTGAATCTTTCATCGTTGGCAGCAGGCGTTTATATGCTCGATATTAAGCAACGCGACAAACATTCGGTGAAGCGCATAGTGATAGAGTAGCACGAACCGTCTTCTTTCATTCCCTTTACTTATTTTGCAGCATTAAGCAATGGGTGTAATACAAAGACAAGGCATTAAGAACACGATTAGTTCTTACGTAGGGATTCTTCTCGGCTTTGTTTCATTAATCATTATTCAGCCGAAGTTTTTGCGGCCCGAGGAGATTGGCTTGGCGCGGGTGATGTTCGCTTTCTCTTCGCTTATCTCCACGTTCATTCCTATTGGCGTTACGAATCTTACCATCAAATACTTCCCCCACTTTCGCAATCGCGAAAAGGGACATCATGGGTTCTTTGGGTTCATGCTCATCTTTCCGTTGGTTGGGTTTCTGCTTTCTACGGTTGGGCTTTTGATTTTTAAAGAGTTCATCATTGCTCAGTATCGCAGAGAGAGCCCGATGATTATTGATTACTTCAATTACATTTTTCCTTTCAGCTTTTTTCTGGCCTTTGGTTCTGTTATCACTACTTATCTCATTTCGCTTTTCAAAACCACGGTTCCATCTTACCTCAACGATATTTATGCGCGGGTGGGCTACATTGGGTTGGTGGTGTTGTATTATTTTCAATGGTTGACCTTGCCTCAGTTTATTGGTGGCTATGTGGCCATGTATGCGGGTCAGTTGTTGTTGCTGATTATTTATCTGGTTCAGGTCGATTCGCCTTCTTTAAACATTGATTGGAGTTTCTTTAAAAAACAAGGCTTGCGCGAAATGGTCAGCTTCGGTTTGCTGCTTTCGTTTTCATCTATTGCGGCACTTGGTTTAAAAACTCTTGATTCTGTTTTGATAGGCAAGTTCCTGCCGCTGAGTTTTGTCGGCATCTATACCATTGCATCTTTTATTCCCACGATTATAGAAACTCCGCTTAACGCGCTCGACCGGATTGTGACCGCAAAGGTGGCACACGCGGTGGTGGAAAACGACATGGACGATGTGCGCGATGTGTACTACAAATCCGTCAAATATCTTTCGCTGATTGGCGGGCTTTTGTTTGTAGGCATTAATTGCAACATCACTTATCTGCTCGCGCTGGTGGGTAAAGATTATCAGCAGGGCGTGGAGGTGGTATGGATTATTTCTATCGGGTCACTCATTAATATGATGGGTGGCGCGAACACATCAATCATTTTCTATTCTTCGAAATATTGGCAAGGTGCGCTGCTCTTGTTACTGCTGGTCATCATCACTTTTGCCAACAACATGCTATTGATTCCGCGCTTCGGCATCAACGGAGCCGCCATGAGCACGGCCATTTCATCGCTGCTTTACACGGCTATTAAATTTTTCATTGTCCATCGCAGGTTTGGTTTTCAACCATATAATATGACCACCATCAAGATAATCGGCATGGTGCTGTTGGGTGTGGCCATCGGATTCGCTCTGCCGGTTTATGCTTCTAATATCATTAATATAGTATTGCGCACAGCGGTTCTGGGAACTACTTTCCTTTCGCTTACCTACTTCCTGAACATAGTGCCCGAATTTCACTCTTACCTGCCTTGGGTTAAGAAGTAGGGCAATCAATCCTTTACTGCCCCATCGTTTATCCTTAGGTTTTAGATTAAATATAGTGTTTTGCATCAATTCGTAAATACAGATTTATAGAGAACAAACGTTTCATTTAAATCTGTAAATACAAATCGAATTAAAATAATTGTTTTACTTTAATTTGTGAATACGAATTAAACCTAAACAAACATTTAAAATAAACTTGTAATTACATATTAATTAAAAACAAACGTTTATAATAAATATGTAATTACAGATTATATATAAACGCATGTATAGCATCAATCTGTATTTACATACCACAACCAAACAAATGTTTTAATTAAATCTGTATTTACAGTTTTTATCAAAACAAAATATTTACCTAAATTCGTTGTCATATTTCATAACCAATTGTTCAATTTATGAAAACAGGCTGGACACTTATCGAAAATCAATTTGAAATTTCTACCCGTGGTAACTACGGCAAGATGCTAAGTATTGGCAATTATACACTTGCTGTGCTCAAGAAACATAGCAGCGACCCGTTCTTTCTAACGCTTTACAACAACTATCAACCCATCATAAAAAGTTATGGCCTCAGCTTTAATCAGTTTAAGGTAAGCTTGGGAAAGAGCGCGGGCGGTACCCTCCATGTAAGTCAGCTTTTGAAAAAGCTCAGCAACCCGCTCATCATAAACTGGAAAGCGCAAATACAATTGGTGTATGCCAAGGGCAGTCCTGGCTATGTGCGCCTGTTGCCAAAAGGCACCAAGCCCTTTCACAACGGCAGTCGCGAAGAGCGTGTGTCGGCTGTGGGCACTTTGATAAAGGCGATTGGCAGCGACCCGGCCTTGGCTGCTCTGAAAGCCGAAGTGGAAATTTTTTATGCTGACGTTTCGACCGGGCGTGGCAAGCAACTTGGCAGCCGTGGCGACAAAAAGAATTTTTCGGCCGAAGTGGAAATAAAACGTTTGCAGGTAGCCATTGCCCTAATGGTTGTTTATGGAAACCTGGTGGTGCACTATGCTGACCAATTAGAAAGGATAGAACACTTCTTCGACCTCGAAACCATTCGCGACAAACGACAAAAAACATTTACGCGCAAACTAAAACCACATCAATCGAAGACCGTGGTGAAGCGAACCCTTCTGCCAACCGATGAACTGAAACTTCAAAACACAGGCACTGACGATTTGCTGGTTTGTGTTTGCCAAGGCAAGAAACAAATCTGCACCACAGGCTTTGTGCTTCCGGCTTCT
>CANJVG010000104.1 GCA_947478005.1 Bacteroidota bacterium | reverse complement strand
TTAGTATTGAAAGTAACCACGAGCGAACCCTACTATTATGGAGAAGAAAATTCTAAACTGCGCGTAGCCGTTTTAGATTGTGGTATAAAAGAGAATATTCTCAAGTGCATGACCGACCGCGGTATTTATGCCAAAGTTTTCAACGCAAAATCAACCTTCAAAGAAATGGAGGCATTTAAACCAAATGGCTATTTTATTTCCAATGGTCCCGGTGACCCCGCTGTAATGGATTACGCCATAAAGACCGTAAAGGAAATTTGCGAAGCCGACAAACCTTTGTTTGGCATTTGCCTGGGTCATCAGTTATTGGCAGAGGCAAATGGAATTCCCACCCATAAAATGCACCACGGCCATCGCGGAGCCAATCACCCGGTGAAGAACTTAATCAGCGGTCTGTCGGAAATCACTTCGCAGAATCACGGCTTTGAAGTTTCGAGAGATGCGATTGAAAAATCGACTACCGTAGAGGTAACGCATGTAAATCTGAATGATAACACCATTGAAGGTATAAGGATTAAAGGGAAGAAAGCTTTCAGCGTGCAGTATCATCCTGAGAGTTCACCAGGTCCTCACGATTCAAGATATTTATTCGACCAGTTTGTGGCGAGTATGAATTCGAATTAAATTATGAAGGGGTTTGTTTTTCTTGTTTTCTGTTCCTTGTTTTTTGTTTCCTGCCGTCACCGTTCGGATAATATTCCGGTAGTGGGCGATTTGGATTCATCTGCCATTGCGATGGACACCATTATGCAAAAGGGCTTTGAAAGTTCTTATGAGTTTCACAAAACTTTAACTGTGAATGAAAAGTTAGTTTATGATGTGGTAGGTTATGGAGGTTCTTCCTCAGATGGTGAATTTGCCATTTTAAGAAGAGGTGCGGACAACAAAGCAGATACGGTAATGAAAGGAAAGCGAGAAGGAATTATTGCAGATGCTTTCTTAGCCGATTCAAACAAAAACCAACGGGAAGAAGTATATCTGGTAATTCAAAAACCAACGGAAACGGGATTCAAACAAACGCTGCGATACGAAGCAAAATAACCATAGCGTTTCAACTGTTAAGTTCACAGAGCAATTATAAAATCACACAATCATATACTATGGCACAAATACAAAAAATACACGCAAGACAGGTTCTTGATTCAAGAGGAAATCCTACAGTGGAAGTAGATGTAATCACCAGCAACGGCTCTTTGGGTCGGGCAATTGTTCCTTCAGGCGCTTCTACCGGCAAGCATGAAGCAGTGGAACTTCGCGATGGCGATAAAAAGAAATACCTAGGTAAGGGAGTTTTGAAAGCGGTGAATCATATCAATACAACCATTGCCAAAGAAATTGAAGGGTTGAATGTGTTTGAGCAAAATGCCATTGACCAGATTATGATTTTGCTGGATGGTACCCCGAACAAAGCGAAACTTGGCGCCAATGCCATTCTTGGTGTATCACTGGCTGTTGCCAAAGCGGCTACTGAAGAATTAGGAATGCCCCTTTACCGCTATGTAGGTGGAGTAAATGCTAACACACTTCCTATTCCTTTAATGAATATCCTCAACGGAGGTTCTCATGCCGATAACAAAATAGATTTTCAGGAGTTTATGATTGTGCCTACAGGTGCGGATTCTTTCAGCGAAGCGCTGCGGATGGGCGTTGAAGTATTTCATCATCTTAAATCAGTATTGAAGAAGAAGAAATATTCCACCAATGTTGGTGATGAAGGAGGTTTTGCTCCCGAGATTGGCTCCAACGAAGAAGCAATTGAAACGGTGCTTGCTGCTATTGAATCAGCGGGTTATAAACCCGGTAAGGATATTTCTATAGCAATGGATGCTGCCTCTACTGAATTTTACGATGAGAAAACAAAGCTGTATCATTTTCATAAAAGCAGCGGCAAGAAACTGAAAAGCGAAGAGATGGTGGCGTATTGGGAAACATGGTGCAAGAAATATCCTATCGTATCTATTGAAGATGGTATGGCAGAAGATGATTGGAAAGGATGGGAGCTGATGACCAGAAAGCTCGGTGACAAAATTCAGATTGTAGGCGATGATTTATTTGTAACCAACGTAAAACGTCTACAAAAGGGCATTGATGCGAAAATCGCCAACTCTATTCTGGTGAAGGTAAATCAAATTGGTTCCCTTACGGAAACTATCAATGCCGTTACTTTGGCACAACGCAATTCATATACCTCAGTGATGAGTCATCGCAGCGGAGAGACGGAAGACGTAACTATTGCCGATTTGGCAGTGGCTCTTAACTGCGGACAGATTAAAACCGGTTCGGCATCGCGCACTGATAGAATTGCCAAATACAACCAACTTCTGCGCATAGAGGAGGAACTCGGACCAATGGCGTACTATCCGGGAAAGCAGTTTAAGTATTTGAAATAAGGAACGTCCTCGGGACTTCGTCCGTTTACCGCTCTAAAATACAGTTTTGATTTTTAGATGATTCGCCTATATTTGCCGCCCGCTATAAAAAGCGGGGCGGTTTTGACGTAGGCTAAATAGTGTTTTTTGAAAGCGGGAAGGTTAGCTGAAGCATCATTATAAATTCTTGAATTGTGAAAGGGCTAAGGGAATTTGAGATTCCATACATTGGTTTGAAGTTGGGGGTTCACAAATTCAACTATGATGTTGACGGACAGTTTTTCAAACATTTTGAAGAAAGTCCGATTCATGATTGCAAAGTGAATGTGCGGGTGGAGTTTGAGAAGAAGGAAACGTTCTTTATTATCAATTTTTTCATTGATGGTTCAGTGAAGGCAGAATGCGATCGCTGTGTGGTTCCGTTCGACAAGCAAATCTTTGGAGATTATGTTTGTTATGTAAAGTTTGCCGAGGACCCTTTGAAAATGGAAGATGAACCGGAGGTAATGTATATCGGTCGCGAAGAATCAGTTATTGATATTTCGCATCTGGTTTACGAATACATCAACTTATGTTTACCCATGCAGTTGTTGGGTTGCGAAAAACCGGGAGAAGAGCCACAGTGTAATAAAGAAGTGCTGAAGCATTTGACCGTAGAAATTAAAAAAGAGAAAGTAGACCCGAGATGGGATGCTTTGAAAAACCTTAAAAACTAAACTCCTGAAAGGGAACTTAAAGACAAGAGACAAAAACAAAATCAATCAAAATTTAAAATTAAAAGCTCATGCCAAATCCAAAACATAGAATCTCTAAACAGAGAAGAAACAAAAGAAGAACACACTACAAGGCAGAAGCCCCAACTACAAGTGTTGATCAAACAACTGGCGAGGCGCATTTGATGCACCGCGCACACTGGAGCGAAGACAAATTGATGTATCGCGGAAAGGTGGTGTTGGACAAATCGGCCAAGTAAAACAGCAAATCAATCAGGGATAAATTATTTTTTTCCCCCATTGGCTTCGGCTGGTGGGGGTTTTTCGTTTTAAACCGACAGCCTTTTCATTCATTCGTCCATCATTCCAATATTCCATTTTTACCTTTCCCATTTCATGATTTTTTCAGAAACATATAAGAATAAGATTAAAGAAGCGCTTACGCTTGCCTTGCCCATTATTGCTGGGCAACTGGGGCAAGTGCTGATGGGCTTTTTTGATACGGTTCAGATTGGCGGACTGGGGCATGAGTATATCGCAGCTTCGGGTTTTGCCAATGGTATTTACTGGATGACAATTCTGGCAGGCATGGGAATTCTGTTTGCTGTTTCTCCCTTAGTGAGTGAAGCTTTTGGAGAGAATAAAGGCTACAAAAGTATTGGCGTATTAATTTCAAGCTTAGTAGTTTCGATGGTGCTTACGGTGGTATTCATGGCTATTATCTGGATTATCTCTTCCAACCTTTCTATTTTCAAACACAGCGAAACCGATACTTTGCTTGGTGGCAAGTTTCTTTACCTGGTTAATTATTCTACTGGCTTTGTTTTCTTCTTTATGGCAGCCAAACAGTTTCTAGACGGAATGGGTCGAACCGGTATCGGCATGTATATAACGGTTGTCGGTTTGGCACTGAATTGTTTTTTGAACTGGGTATTGATTTACGGCCATTTCGGTTTGCCTCAAATGGGCATTGAAGGAGCGGCCATTGCGAACGGTATCTCAAGAGCTTCTATGACTATCGCTATTCTCATTTATATCTGGCGCGATAAACAGGTTAGAGAGTTACGTCAGGAATTTATAAAGCATGTGGATGCCAGTTTAAGTTATGTAAAACCGATTTTGATAATCGGAATACCTGCCGGGCTACAGTTTTTTTGGGAAGTAGCGGCCTTTAATGCTGGACAGATTATGAGCGGATGGATAAGCACTGAGGCCGAAGCAGCACACATGATCGCGATTGGGCTGGCTTCGATTACGTTTATGGTGCTTACGGGTATTTCAGCCTCGGGCACCATTATGATTGGTTATGCTTACGGGGCCAAAGACAAAGAAGGAATCCGGGTTTCAGGCTACACAGTATTTCTGCTTACACTGTTGATAGAATTAGTTTTTGCCGGCTTCTTTTTCAGTTGTCGCTCTATTCTGCCTTTGCTTTATACCGAAAATGTAGAGGTGATTTCGATTGCATGCTCCATGCTTTTATTTGCTGCGGTGTTTCAAATAAGCGATGGTATGCAGGCCGTAGCTGCGGGCGCACTGCGCGGAATGCAGGATGTTAAATATCCGGCAGTGATCGCTTTTGTTTCCTATTGGCTGGTAATGATTCCATCCTGCTATTTCCTCACCTTCCATTTCGGCTTCGGTCTCAAGGGAATCTGGATTGGGTTCATACTTGGATTAACCGTTGCCGCAGTTTTGCAATTGGTTCGGTTTAAATATGTGTTGGATAAGCTGGAGTTTGAGAATGGTTAATTTTTAGTTTAAAATCAAAAAAAGTATACTTTTTAGTTCTTTTTAATTAAAAAAATGGTCATTGCTTAAACAGTTTGAGCCAATGCTTGAAGGGTGACTGTCAATGTTTCCTCCCGGACTGCCATTGTTTCTTCCCGGAAGACCGTTGCTTGAAGGGTTAGAGTCAATGTTTGCTCCCTGACCGTCATTGCTTAAAGAGTTAGAGTCAATGTTTGATTGGTTATGCTCATTGCTTGAAGTCTGTTGCTCAATGCTTAAAGGGTTGGGGGCAATGTTTAATCAGTGATGATCAATGTTTGAAGGTTGAGAAGCAAGTTTTCCTGCCTGATGAGGAATGTTAAGGCATTTGCTCAATAAACCTTATACCCCGCAAAAATACTTTCGAGCTGATTGAGGTTCACGCTTTGCGCGCTGCCCGAGCTTTGCACCACCACCACATCCACCACATCGCCCGAATACAATTTCAAATTAGCATTCAGCACCTGCTGCGTAGTGCCGCCACCGGTTTTAATCGTTTGCCGAACTATCGCTGTTAAGGTGTTTTAACTTTGTGTAAGGGAAGTTGTAACAACAGAACCGGGACTAAAACATGTTGGGGCAATGACCCGGGTGCGGTTTCTTCTTAAACAAACCCTGATACATGAGTGATACCTCGGGCGCCCCGATGGTTTTGGAGGCCGGCATCAGTTTCGAAATATTGATGTCGTAGCTCAAGCCAATCGACACGCCTTTTATATCCATTCGCCCGCTTACAATCACTGCATCGAGCAAGCCGCGATATTGGGCACCGAAGTAGAGAGCAGTGTTGCCTGTTTTCATATCGCCCACCTGCGCGCGAAAATGGCAGCCCACATTGAATTCATAGGCGCGCCCCTGCACCAGCACCAGGAAGTTGGGCATGATAGACACCCGGTCACCGACCGGAATAGACATACCTCCGTGCAAAGTCACCTTCATATATAGTCGCTCTAAGTTGGCATTTGATTTATCGACCCCGCTGGGTAGAAAAGAGATTTTAGGTTGCGTCAAATGACTAAGACCAAAGCCGAAAAACAGATTGGTGCCGTGGCGAAACACACCACTATAGAGCAACCCCAAACCGGCATCGGCAAACATCACCTTGGTTCGGCCAAAACTTTCGCGGGCACCGTTCGGGTCAGCCTGACCTGTTACCGCATCATACTGCGAATCGTAAACGGCTCGCGAAGGGTCTATGCTGCGCATGTTGAATCCGCTCTGGATGCCGGCAGAAATCTGCTGGGTTCCCCGATGGTTGAGCATAAAGTGATAGGCCAGCGTAAGGTCTATATGATTGGTGTTTAAATGGATATCGCCCGCCTGGTCGCCTGTGAACGAAAGACCAATGCCCGCAAAGCTGTTTCTCTTGGTTACTTTGCCCACAGCCACATCAGCCCCGGCCGCAAAGGTTCGATAGGTGTTTCCTTTCGACACCGTCACCCATTGAGTTCGGAAATTGGCATAGACCCGATAGTCCCCTGCATTTAATCCCGCCAATGCGGGATTCAACATCATTGGGGCACTATTGTATTGGGAAAAATGCGTATCCTGCGCAAAACTTCGGCTGAAGCATAGCGCCAGGATTCCCCCCGCTGTAATCATTCTTTGTAAAAGCTTTTTCATCTTGTTTACTTTTCAAAATTTCTATTCAAAAATCCGGCATAGCTTGTCCTTCGCCTAGCCGCATAAGGCTTCGGGCGGACATAAATCCACTATTACATCAAGAGCCCGTTCAGTTATTCACTTTTCTCTGCGGGGCGCGTATCAGGTACCCCTTGTTTCGCCAGAGTCTTGCCGCCCGGCTATCAGGCGGGCGTTTCGAAATGCGGTGTATCGTTCACTGCTTCTTAAGCAGCATCGTTGCCCTTTACTACTTCAAACAGCCGGTTAGCCGGCTGACTGTCTTTCATCAGCAATTCTTCATAAACCGTCAGGCGATTCGCCATTTTTTTGTACTCGTCTACCACCTGTGAGAAATTGATGCGGTCAAACATCAGAAGGTTTTCGTCATTCACCGGCACATCGTAGGCCAGCAAAAAGGAAAGCTCAATCTTCATCACATCGCAGAAGCGAACCATGGTGTCCATCTTCACATTGCCTGCTCTGGTTTCGAGGCAGCTGTAAGCCTGTTGGGTCACATTCATTTCCTGCGCTACGGCCGATTGTTTCATTCCGCGGTACTCTCTGATTTTTCTAAGTCTGTCTGATAAGCTCATGGTTGTTGTTTTAGTTGTTTTAAATTTTTGTTGTTGATTATTAAATTGATTGTTGTTTACTGTTTCTTGTTGTTTGTTTATCGCATCAGAGCAATGTTTCCGCTCTTGGTTACGTCATATCCGTTTTGGCAGGTGCCAGCCATCACATAGGTGTACACCGCACTGGCAGCCGGAGCTCCTTTAGATTCACCATCCCAGCCCTCGTTTATATTTTTGGTTTCAAAGACCACCCGGCCCCACTCGTCAAACACCCGCAGATAATTCAAATCGCTGAGTGCAATAGAGCGCAGGTAGAACCTGTCGTTAATTCCATCTCCGTTAGGGGTAAAGGTGTTGGCCACAAAAATCATTTCGGGGTCACAGTTGACTACCTCCACATGCATGGAGTCCATGACCTCACATCCCGCAGGGCTGGTACCCTTTACAAATACCGTTTGCGATTGAGTAGGATAGAAAGAAGTGCTCTTGCAACTGGCGCAGCTGAATGAATCGTTTGCCAGCCACTGATAACTTAAGTTAGTTCGGGAAGTAGCAATTAAACGGACATCAGCATTAGCAGTGGTTATGATATTCTCCGGCAGATGAATATCAGGAGTAGGATTTAGGCGAACAGTTACCGATGCGGTATCGCTGCCACAGTTGCCTGCCGAAGCAATGACCTGGTACTTTGTAGTGGCCGGAAGAAGACTACCAACCGGATTTGGAATATCGTAAGCGCTAAGGAAATTGGCAGGTATCCATTGATAAGTAAGAGTAGCCAATTGAGGAGCCGTAAGCACAGCGGTAGAAAACTGGAATGAATCACCAGGGCAAACAGCCACATCAGCCAAACCGTTCAGCTTTAATTTATCAAGAACTACCACATCAATCTTAGTGCTTTTCCGGCAACCTCTGTTACTGCGTGCAGTAATGTAATAAGTCATTGAACTATCGGGAGTACAGGTTGGATGAGCTGACAAAGAATCGCTCAAGAAAGTAGATGGAGTCCAATACATTTTATCCGAGGCACCAACATTCAGGGTAAAGGCGGTACCCTTACACACGGTCACGGTATCGGGGTTTTCAATTACATGCAATAGCTTCTCTACCCTCACCTGCATGGTATCGATAGTCGAACAGCCAAACATATTTGAAGCCGCAACACGGTAAGTGATGCTATCATCCGGAGCAATTTGCACATATGAACAAACGTGGCAGGATAAGTAAGTTGGCGGAGTCCACTCATAATTATCCGCACCCAAAGCAATGGAAAGGCTAGAACCATAACATACAGTAGTGTCAGATAAACTTAATGTTGGATTAGAATGCGTTACTACAGGCGGTAGCTGGTATGCAATAGCACAACCCAAATGATCCATTAAAATAAACTTTGGATTAAAGGAATCCTGAGCGGTATAAATATGACTTAGATGCAGCGAATCGTAGATTAGGGTGCCATCACCCATATCACACCATATAGTGGCAGTGTTAGATGAAACAGCTGCAGAGAAATCTATAGTTGCCGGCAGGCAACCAGAGCTAGCACTTTCAGTAAAAGTTCCGGTGGGACCTTCTACCTTAATTAAATTCGGATATACGACTGTGTCAATGCAGCCACTAGCAGTCTTGGTAATCAGGCGTACCGTATAAACGCCTGGGGTAAAATAAACGTGAGTCGGGTGCTTAGCGGTATCTTGCCCTCCATCTCCGAAATCCCATAAATATTTTAAACCGGTTCTATCAGCTGTGCTATGAAACACAACGACAAACGGAGGACAGGGCGAATAAGTTTGATTAACGGCAAAGTCAACGACCGGACTTACAATATGAACATAATTAGCGCGAGATGCAGTGGTATCACACCCAAAACCGCTTGTTACTGTTAATGATATGCTATAGAGCCCATCATTTGTATAGCTATGCTTAGGATTTACAGCAGTAGAGGTAGTGCCGTCTCCAAAATCCCACAAATAGCTACTGCCTCCTCCAGATTGATTATAGAACTGAACTGGACCTCCAGGACATCCCAACGTATCAGCCCTAAATCTGGCTACCGGCATTTGATTCTTTATAGATACCGGAACTGAAACAGGAATTGAACATCCACTTGAATCGGTAACCACCAGAGCAACATTGAAATTACCATTCCTGTTATACGTATGTGATGGATTGCTAGCTTCAGAAGTATCTCCATCACCGAAAGACCAGAAGAATAGTAAGCCGGTACCGGCAGTTGTATTTGTAAAGGTTACGGTAGAGGAATCGTTACAGGCAGCTGCCGGAACATTCGCAGTAAAAGTAGGAACAACCCCCTGACGCACTATAATATAATGCTGTTTAATAACCGTGTCTTTACATATACCACTCACCACATTTATCATGGTAATTGTGTACACACCAGGGGTATTATAAACTTTAGATGGGCTAGCCGCATTCATTACTGTCCCATCCCCCATGTACCAAATGCAGCTACCGATAAAGTTCGAGGTGTTAGTGAAATTGATTTTTTCACCGGTACAGGCTTCCGTTTTATCCGCCTGAAAATCAGAAACCAAAGCTACAGCAGTTACTTTATGTTTTACAGAGTCAATGCATCCGGTGGAGGAAGTAACAGTTAATAGAACATTCTTTATTTCCTGAACATACGTGTATTGTGGATTTGTAAGAGTTGATGTATATGAGTCATCTAACTTCCAGAGATAGGACAAGCCTGCTCCGGTAGAAGTATTGGTGAAAGAAACCAATTGACTGTAGTTACAACTTGTTGCAGGATTTGCTGTAAACAGAGCATGAGGTTTCGGTGCTACCTGAATGTATAGAGGCTTTGTACTATTAGCGCTACAAGAGTTAGAGTCCTGTACAACTAAGGTAATATCATAAGTCCCGGATTGACTATATACATAATTTACAACGGTACCGCTTTTACCTACCCCATTACCCAGATCCCATGCATAGTCAGTGATGGTGCCATCGCCAGGAATTACGTCACTAAACAACTTAATGGTGTCTTTCTCACAAACAATTGTATCCAAAGCATAAAAATTAGCAACGGGCAAACTGAATACCGTAATTATTTTAGTAACCGAATCAGACTCTGTTCCATTGTTCACCAACAATTGAACCGAATAAGTACCTGAATTTTGAAATATAGCGGAGGGGTTAGAAAGGACAGATGAATTACCATTTCCAAAGGACCATTTTACAGTGACATTGTTAGGTAGAGAAGAATTGCTGAAGTTGACTATTAGCGGAGGGCAACCGGAAAACTTATCCGCATTAAAGTCTGCGTGAATGGCTCCAGCTGAACGAATAACTAAAAACAAAAAAAAGGAAATCAATAATTGTCTCAAGGCGTAATTTTGAATGTGTTTACGCCTTTGCCTTTTTTTTGGCTATTGTTTCCCTCTACTTTAATACAACGTGCAGATACACATTTAAAACAATAGACTTTTAGGACACAAGTCAAATGTTGTACCCGTAGTGTTACAGTCTGTATTGCACGAGTTTAAATATGAAAAGGAAACCAATTCAATGTTTATTTACACAACACAAGGTCTGTATCGCGTAAATATTTTTTTTCAAAACTAAGCCTCTGGCGAGCCATGCCTGTTTAAAAAATCTGAAGAAGATTATTGATAAAAACTGAAGAAGAGAACCGAATAGTTCAAAAGAAACTATGCCTGTGCTGTAGGCCCGTAATTCATGGGCATTATCGGTCCTTCCTTATCGTTGATAGTACCAAACTGCGATTCGTATTTCTTCACGTTATCAAGCAGTGCTTTCATCAGGCGCTTAGCATGTTCTGGAGTTAGCACAATGCGCGATTTCACTTTTGCCTTAGGCAAACCGGGCATAACTCTAATAAAATCTACCACAAACTCTTGTGGCGAATGCGATATAATAGCCAAGTTAGCATAGGTGCCTTCCGCTATTTCTTCGGGCAATTCAATATTGATTTGATTTTCGGAGTTTTGATTCTGGTCAGCCATTATTTATTTATTTGCCGCGAATGTAACGGCTTCTTATAAATATGAAAGAGTAGAATACCCCAACGTTTGCCGCGTGTTTATCAACTTCTGCAAATCAATCATTCTTCTATTTTTACTTCAAACAAAATACTATGAAATACGTTTTCCTTGCCTTCTGTTTTTCGCTTTTGATGGCTGTTAGCTCATCCTGTAAAAAGTGCTGCAACTGCACTAAGAAATGCAGCACTTGTTCTAAAACCGGACTTCCCACCAAAGCCGGTTGTGACGGAGATTCTGCTGTTTTACCTTATACGGTAGATACTTGGAAAGTTTATCTCGAAGGACAAGGCTATACCTGCGCATACAATAATGTAGTTGCCAATGATATTTGTGGTGCCGATAATAAAGCTACCTGCGAAGGGAAAAGCTACACCTGTGTTTCCAAGTAGTCTTTGCTTTTTCAAATGTAACAACTAAACATCCAATACATGAATTACACCCTCGTCACCGGAGCCAGTAAAGGAATCGGAAAAGCTTTTGCACACGAATGTGCCGAGAGAGGCATGAATCTGATTCTTGTAGCGCGCTCACAACATCTGCTCGAAGAACTTGCAAAAGAGTTGTCAAATAAAAATGTGCAGGTTCATATTCACTCAGCCGACCTGTTGGATCATTCCGTTCACAAGAAAATATTCAATTGGATAAAAGAAAACGGATGGAATGTAAATATGCTGATCAATAACGCAGGCATTGGCTTTCACGGCAATTTCAATGAAAAACCTTTGGAGAAACATCTGGAGGTCATGCACCTCAACATGGATTCGGTCGTTCGCATGGCACATGAATTTCTGAACCACAGCGACAAAAATCAAAGAAGATATTTACTCAACACCGCCAGTACCGGAGCCTTTCAGCCGGTTCCTACTATGGCGGTTTATTGCGCTTCCAAATCATTTGTGCTTTCTTTTTCCAAAGCCATTCGTTTTGAGTTAAAAAAGCAAAACGTTTATGTGACTGCTCTTTGCCCCGGTGGTACCGATACGGAGTTTTTTGCCCCTGCAGGAATGGAGAAGGTGGTAAAAAAGAACGCTGCCTTTATGATGAAAGCAGAGATAGTGGCGAAAGCCGGGCTTGACGGTTTATTGAAAAACAGGAACACCGTAACTCCCGGCCTGATAAACAAATTGGGGAAATTGTCGGCTACCTTTTCACCCGATAGCCTTGTAGTGCCAATGGCATCCAGGTTTTTCGATGTTTAATCGATTGAAAAAATCCAATCCTGCTATTTTGAAAACTGAAAGCGGGGTTTATTTTCACGTTACTATATGCTTAGCATACTTGAAGTAAAAAATAAAACTACCGAGGAAAAATTCCTTCAGCTTCCCTTCTATATATATGAAGGCGATGAAAATTGGATTGCCCCGCTTAAACAGGACGTTCAAAAAGTTTTCGATCCCAAGAAGAACAAATACTTTTCACATGGTGAATGTACCCGATGGATTTTAGAGGAAGACGGGAAGCTGATAGGCCGTATTGCCGCCTTCATCAATTCCGACAATGCCTATAACGAGGACCAACCCACCGGAGGTTGCGGATTTTTTGAGTGCATCAACAATAAGCAAGCGGCCAATCTGCTTTTCGATACAGCTAAAAACTGGCTCCAGCAAAAAGGAATGGAAGCCATGGACGGCCCCGTTAATTTTGGTGAGCGAAACGCCTGGTGGGGATTGCTGGTAGAAGGATTTACTCCGGCTACTTACCAAATGAACTACAACCCGCCTTATTACATTTCACTTTTCGAGGTTTACGGATTCAAAAATTATTTCGAACAATATTCCTATCGCATAGATCTTCGGAAAAAAAGGCCCGAACGCTACAAACCCATTTTTGACCGAATGATTAAAACTGGCGATTACACGTTTCGCCATATTGAAAAGAGTAAGCTCAAAGATTATGCGGCTGATTTCCGCTCGGTATATAACCGCACCTGGAAATTTCTTCCCAACTTTCATGAAATGAGCGAGGAGCAATCAATCACAATGATGAACAGCATGAAGCCCGTGTTGCTCGATTACCTCTGCTGGTTCGGGTATTATAAAGAAGAGCCCGTAGCCATCTTCATCATGCTGCCTGAACTTAATGGCTGGTTTAAATACGCCAAGGGCAATTTGAACCTTTGGGGTCTGCTGAAATTTTTGTGGTATAAAACCTTCGACAAAACCAATCGAAAGATTTTCGGAATCATATTCGGGGTGGTGCCCGAACACCAGAAAAAAGGAGTAGAGGCCGCCATCGTGATGGCAGCCGATGAAGTGGTGATTCCTAAAAACCGGTGGGATGAAATCGAACTCGTTTGGATTGGCGACTTCAACCTGCGCATGATTAAAACCTGCGAAACCCTCGGGGCAAAACTCTTCAAAAAGCACATCACCTATCGCAAACTGTTTGACGAGACTAAACCGTTTAAACGGCACCCGGTTATAGAGTAGAGCAATTCCTATTCTGTCTCTCATTTACGATTTAGGTCAGTTGGCCAGGCCACCCCATTAGGCGGAATTTTCAGCCAGGCTATTTTCATCTAGTTTTGGGCAATTACCTTCCATTTAGGTTCTTTCTCACATTTTTCACAGTTCGTTAAACTTTCTGAAATTAAATTCATCTTAGCTTTCAAATTCTCTGACACATGGCCAATGCTTACTCCACCTCGCTACAACAGAATTCTTCTTTCCCCAAAACAAAAAAAGCTTCGCGCTCCACTGGCTTAACGGTCTACTCGGGTGCGTGGACAAAGAAAGAGGTGGCGCACCTTCTCAGACGCACCATGTTTGGTGCCACCAAGGCCGACATAGATTATTTCCTGACCAAAACCATGACTCAATCAGTCGATGAATTGCTAACTGCAAGCGCTACCGCTCCCATTGGTCCACTTAATAACTACAACAGCGCAAATTACACCGAC
>CANJVG010000103.1 GCA_947478005.1 Bacteroidota bacterium | reverse complement strand
TGCTTTAGCTACTTCTACTATTTTATATTCCGGTTTCATTTTGATTCGAGCCACGAATAACACGAATTATTACGAATTGTTTTTGTGCTACAAATATCATTCGTGTAAATTCGTGGCAATAAAAATTGTATGACCAGCAGAACCAGAAAATTTATTAACCGGATGAGAGCAGGAGAGGACCTCGGGCTCGACCGCAGTGCCGGCAAGGGGCGGCAGCGAACTATTAACGCAGACGGCAGCTACAACATGGAGCGTAAAACCGGAAAGTTGCTCGGAAGTTTTAATCCTTACCACTGGGTTATTACAACTTCCTGGTCGCACTACTGGTTGGTGGTGTTTGGTTTTTATGGAGTGATGAATGTGCTTTTTGCTACCGCCTACTACTTCGTGGGGATAGACCAACTCAATGGTATGCAGGGCAACGATGCCTTTACGCAATGGCTGTATTGTTTTTTCTTTTCGGCACAGTCATTTACTACGGTCGGTTATGGGGGCATTCATCCCGTGGGCGAGTTTGCCAATTTTCTCGCCACGCTCGAGGCGTTTATCGGTTTAATGACTTTTGCTTTGGCTACCGGCACACTCTATGGTCGTTTCTCAAAACCGGTTTCAAGAATAAAATACAGCAAGAATGTGTTGATAGCTCCCTATAAAGATGGCACCGCCATGCAGTTTATGATAGCCAATGAATTGGATACAACACTGATGGATATGGAAGCGCGGGTAAATATCAGTTGGATGGACACGGATGAAAAAGGCAATCCTTTTCGCAATTACCTGCAGGTGAATTTGCAGGTGGATAAGGCCATTATGTTCCCCACCAGCTGGGTGCTGAATCATCCTATTGACGAAGAAAGTTTGCTCTACGGTAAAACATTTGAAGAACTTAAAGCCATGGATGTGGAAGTGTTTTCGCTTATCAAAGGCTTTGATGATGTGTTTTCGCAAACCATCTATAGCCGGCATTCTTTTATGGTTGACCAGTTTGTATGGGGTGCTAAATTCAAACCGCCTTTTGCCCTTAATGCCGAAGGCAAAATGGTAATGGACCTAACCAAAGTAGGTGAGTATTATGAAGTACCTATGCCGCAGATGGTGAGTTTGGGTGAGTGAAATCCAAAATTAGTATCAGCGTAAGAGAATGACCTTCGCTTTGAAGTTTAAGGCTGATACCAATCATCTTCTTCAATTATCATAGTCATATCGTTTGTTGTATCCGCAACCGAAATTTGCGGCCAACAAAAAACATAAACTATGAAAAAGACAATTACACTTTTCTTATGTCTGGTTGGGATGATTGGACTAAGAGCACAGGAGATTCCCGGCTATAATTTCGAAAACTGGAGCTTAGGCGACACCTTGGGACCCGATGGATGGCAGTGCCATGCAAATAATTTTAACGGCTTTAACGCGGTTACTAAATCAACTGACCATTGTGAAGGTTCATTTTCGGTAAAGTTGGCTATTCAAATAACCCCAGGGGTAGATACAATTGTCGGTAATTTGGAATCGAAACAAGCAGGCGGACAGGAAGGGCTTAACCCTGCCTTTCCGGTTACCATGGCCCATACCTCTATTACTGGCTATTATAAGTATACATCGGTAGCGGGCGACTCAGCTCAAATTTTTGCTCCTTTGTTTAAGACCGGTTACAACAACCCGCTTGGCTATGGCAATATTTTAGCTATGGCTGCCGGTGTTGCCGGATCGGTCCCTACCTTTACCCCATTCTCGTTAAACTTTGGCTATTTTGATGTTCAGGTGCCCGATAGCGGTTATATAAGTTTAAGCCCTTTTAAGGAAATTGACATTGCCAACGGTAGCAAATTGCCAGCTCACGGCAACTCGGTGCTTTATGTAGACGCACTGAACTACGATACTTATATTACTACCGGCATAAACGACAAAGCCGATATTACTACCAATTTTTCTTTATACCCAAGAGCGGGCAATGGTCATCTGCAAGTGCGATTTGAAACTGCCAATACTGATTTTACCACCATTAAGGTATATGATTTAGCAGCGCGTGAAATAAAGGGCCTGTATAGTGGTGAGCTTAATTCGGGTATGCAGTCATTCAACTTTAATTTGACCGATGTGCCAAACGGCAACTATCTATTTGTAGTAGCCACAGACAAAGGCTATAGAGTCGAAAAGTTTAGTGTGGTGAAGTAATACGAGTCATACTATATTTAAAACAGCAAAGCCATTGCAATCTGCAATGGCTTTGCTGTTTTCGATTACTTACATCTTCACCCATCTCTTCCTCGCCATGCCTTCCTTGGTTTTAATCTCGGCTATGTAAAGGCCTGTAGGGAGGGAGCCGGTTGACAGTTGACAGATGGAGGTTGACGGCAAAACGTTCATTACCAAACTACCCGCGCTGTTATAAATATTTACCTGCTCTATCTCTGTGCCATTGGTTTCAATAAATAGTTTGTCGTTGGCGGGGTTGGGGTAAAGTATTAAAACAGGCTCTGAATCAGCAATATTGGAAACAGAAGACGTAATCGCAGCGCAGTTTCCTGTATTGCTGGTAAGAAAGGGATGAAAACTGAAATAACCGTGGAGGGTAATATCGTCATAAATATCATAGATGGAAGCGTGGATAGAATCTAAATCAGCCGTACCAAAATAATTTGAAGCGGCATCTACACCACCATCACCATTCCCTCCTTGATAAACCAAACTATACGCCTTATTTTTATAAAAAGAGTTACAGTGGATGACAACCCATAGAGGTTCGGGGCCTACCTCTATTCCAATCCTGTTGTTGTCAAATTGGTTGTGCAAAATCTTCTGCTCAATGTGCTGAGTGTATATGCCCACATCATTGTTTTCAAATCTACTATTTTGAATCGTTGACCCCTGACTAACTCCGTCAGTAAAAGCTCCATAAATTAGATTGTCTGTAATAACGCAGTTGTCAATTAGCATATCAGCAAAAAGAGTATAAATACCTGAATTACTGTTATG
Organism: Bacteroidota bacterium; assembly: GCA_947478005.1. Taxonomy (GTDB): domain Bacteria; phylum Bacteroidota; class Bacteroidia; order Chitinophagales; family LD1; genus Bog-950. The sequence continues at coordinate 11,370 of CANJVG010000103.1, read as the reverse complement.
CGAAATTGTGGAATTGATAACTCTCATAGGAAAACTGCCACCACCATAGGTAACTTCGAAAATGCCGTAGGTGTTTTGGGTTATGAGGCAGGAGTCAAGTGTTGAATAATTATGAAGCCCATCGGCATAAATACCATGCACGCAATTTCTTATCTGCGTATGTTTAATATTGGCATTTGTGTTAACTATGTTAACTCCCTTGCTTGCTCCTTCAATCCTGGCATAATTTACATTGACCATGGAAGTTAAGTTATCAAGAAAAATTTGGTTCCACTGGGTGCCATTGGTAAAGGGTTTGAAAACAACCGTATCGGTGATTGTACCGTTTATGGCGAAACTACCCGGGGAAGCAATACGAATTTTTAAACCGGAATCAATGTTAACTACCACACCCGCATCAATAGTCAGTTTGGCCAAAACACCAATATGGCCTGTAACATGATAAGGAGAGTTGCTTTTTGTCCAGGTAACGTCTGTTGCTATAATTCCGCTCACATTTGTTTGAGCACTTGCGATAATACCTGCCAGGAGAGTTAAAAGCAGTAAAATTGTTTTAATCATTTTCATAGTAAGTGGCTTTTAGGGTTGATTATAATTTCAGAAATAAAAATAATCATTCCACCTAAACACCGATGCCCCCCCTAAAAACAAAAAAAACAGCCGAAGAATAACTCTCCGGCTGTTTTGCAATCTCTATCGACTTGTCTTCCCCCCAATTACGGAAAACTAAAATTCACCGTCACTGTGGCACCGGCCACCACGGTTGGAGTTTGCGTTTTAATATTGGCAGGGTCGCTGTTTAAAAAGCAGTTCAGGGTTACCATGCCTGCCGCTACGCCTGCTATAGTAAAGTTGCCCATCGGGTCGGTGGTAGCCGATAAACCCGTGCCTGCTACCGCCACTGTAGCCGGTGGAAAGCCCGGTGCGTTTACATTGCCCGAGATGGTGCCCGTGGCGGCTGTGCTTGCTAAAGTAGCGTTGAGAGTCGTGATAGCCCCTGCGGTCACTATTACTCCCGGTATGGTTTTGTCGAGGTAGCCCGCTTTGTGCACCGTTACATCATAGCTGCCCGCAGACAACACCGGCACATAATAACGACCGTGGCTATCGGTCAGCACCACGCTGCCGCCCGGCATCACGCTCAGCTCCACATCTTCTAATGGCAGGCCGGTAGCGCTGTCGGCAATCGTGCCTATTATCGAAAACTCAGCCGGGCTGGGCGCCTCGTTTCCCGTCAACACATATACCACTCCCCATTCGCGGCTGTTTCTGCGTTTGCTTTCTTCATCTTCCTCGCTGTAGGCGGCCTCCACCTCGTTCCAGATTCGGAGAATAAGACTGTCCACATCGGCCCGCATTCCGCTGATGGCTTCCTGCGCATCGTCATACGCCCGTTTCAACAGATTATAGTCGCCATATACGGTGGTGAAATCGGTGTATTTAGTATTGACATCAGCAATCAACGGAAAAGGCATCACCGGTCTGCCCGCAGCCAGGCGCAGCACATTGCCATCTATCACCCGTTTGCCATTCAAAAAAACCTCATCATCTGTTTCGAGCGGAGGCAAGGTATCGTTGCTTCCATCGAGTTGAAAATAAGTGCGGTCAGATAAAGTAAAACCCGGCTCACCGCGCAAAGCCGCTTTATCGCAACCCATCACAAAGTGCGAAACAAAAAGGCCCGCAATTCGCCTTTTGTTGTCCTTGTCGGGGGTCATGGCCATTTGGTTACCCAGGGCCTGACCGCGCAAGGCTAAGTTGTTGTTCAAAGCCGTTCGGGTAGCCGTCAATCGGGCTTGTGTTTGTGCCGATAGAACAATATCGGCCGGAAGGCTGATACTTATTTTAAGAGCTGCCCGGTCTAAAGCCAAAGCTCGTTTGGCGTCTGTGTTTGGAAGTCTGCGTGAAATTCCCATTGTGTTTGTTTTTTTGGTTTAAAAATCTGTTTTTGTTGCTTAACTGCTGAAAAGTTGAAAAAATCTCGTTTTTATGCTCTGTCGGGGCCTCCAAACCGCAACTTGGAGGGGTCGACCGTTCTGTCGGGGCCTCCAAACCGCAACCTGGAGGGGTCGACCGTTCTGTCGGGGCCTCCAAACCGCAACTTGGAGGGGTCGACCGTTCTGTCGGGGCCTCCAAACCACAACTTGGAGGGGTCGACCGTTCTGTCGGGGCCTCCAAACCGCAGCTTGGAGGGGTCGACCGTTCTGTCGGGGCCTCCAAACCGCAACTTGGAAGGGTCGACCGTTCTGTCGTGGTCTCCAAACCGCAACTTGGAGGGGTCGACCGTTCTGTCGGGGTCTCCAAACCGCAACTTGGAAGGGTCTGCATTTCTGCCACTCCTTTAAAGTTGGGGCTTGAGAACCTTTCGGTTTCTACCAACCCCGCCCCGCCTCATTTTTGCCTATTTGTTTTTTTAAAAGAACGTTTTTACCTTCCCTCTTCAAATTTCACGACACAAAGAAATGGAATAGCCGGCCGCCAAACGACCAGACTCTGTCCAAACTCGTTCATAGGAGAAATTGCATAAAAAGTTTTAGAAGCGATGAGGAGCTACAAGACCATACTGAAATATTTTTGCAAAAAAATGATGCAGACCTACTGCCCCAAACTGGGCCACACCCGGTTGCCCAGCAAGCAGGAATGTCTGGAACATCTGATACCTGCTATTGCCCGCCTATGGGAACAGGAGGTTGGTGAATTAAACTGCGCAGGCAGCTTTTACGATGCGCTGCAGGGCAAAAAATTCTACCCCGACATGCTCGAGCGCTTGGCCGTGTTCTACTACCTGATGCAGCCGGGCGAAAACAAAGAAGAGCTGCTGAAATACTACCGCGAAACCGCCAAACAACAACGCAGAAAAGCCATGCCTTACTGGAACCGTTTTGTAGAAGAATATAAACAGGAGCAGGCCGCCAAGCCCCAATACTTTGTGCCGCCAAAAGATTTAGATGCTTGGGTAAAGACCTGGAGAGAAAAAGATAAACGCCCGATACAAGAAGCCATCAAGAGAAATTTGGCAGAAGGGAAAAAGAAGAAGAAACGAAGCAATAATGAAACCGTCACCCTAAAAAAATAAAGCAAACAAACGTGTCAACTGGCGTGTCAACTCAAAAAAGAGAGGGAGATTTGAGAAGAAATAAAGTAAACGGGGGATTTGTATTTTTATCTAACAAAGCCAATAAGGATGACGACAAAAAAGATAACAATCGGAATACTGCTGCTATTGCTATGCTTTAACACCTCTCTATTAGTAGCACAAAACAAAAAAGGAGAAGAAGAAGTTGCTCCCAAAACGGTCAAAGCTTCAGAACAGTTACTTGGCCTGCCCGCAGATTATGAAGTGACATACTGTAGAATCTTTGTACAGTGCAACAGCGAGACATTTATGAAGGATTACTATACAGATAAACACCGAGTGAAGAAAGATACGGCTAATATCTTCCCCAGTTTTGAAGTACTATGGCATGATATGTATAGCCGCGGTATTAAGGATTGTAAAATTGGTATTGGTGGTATTGTTATTACCAAGGGTGATAGAACAATGAAAATGGCGGAGAAAATATTTGTTATTCGATAACAGCCTTTCGCCTCCAACCCTATACAAGAGAAGCACCGTCCTTGTGTTGTTGTTGCGGTAGAAGTAGAGAATGGTAAATTAGAGGAGAGAAAAAATGCAACTTGAAGAAAATGGAAAATAAATGGAAAATTGCTTTTTGGATATGCTTTGTATTCTTGCTCTTAGTTGCAGGTTTTGGTGCTTATTCAATCCTTGACCAAGGAGTGGCGTTAACTTATATGAAAGATGAATATTCAGATACAGAGAACGACTTGAATAGTTTATCCTCATTTATTAATGAAACAGACCTTTCCAAAACTCAAATCAAAAAAGTATTACAAACACACCATCTTTCCGAATATATGGATTTTGCCGCAGACACAATTTCGCTTGAAAGGGTAACACTTGTCTTCAAAGAGGACAAATTGATTAAAGTAACAAATCAGTGGTAGGGCATTCTTGCTGTTAGTCAGCGCAGGGTCTCCGCCTCGGGACCCTGCGGCAGATGAAGTTGGTGTTTAGCATCTGCTCTTGTTTCATCCCGCTTTTTTTAGCGGGAGCAATGCGCCTGCCCGACTGCTTTGAGGCGGGTCACCAACAAAACTACCTCTTTGATAGGGAAGTATTTTATCGGCATTTATTTTCAACTTTGCCAAAACAAATTAATCAATGCCCCTCCTATTTGAATGGGATGACTTGAAGGCGCAAACCAATCGGATTAAACATGGCGTTTCGTTTGAAGAAGCCGCTACTGTTTTTGCCGATGAAAACTCGTTAACTATTCCCGACCCGACTCACTCGCATAGCGAATCAAGATTTATTACGTTGGGCAGTTCCCACAACAAAAAGATTTTAGTAGTGGTGCACACCGATAGAAATGAAAAGATAAGAATTATAAGTGCTCGTCCGGCTTCGAAAAAGGAAAGACAACAATACCAAGAATAACTATCTTAGCAACCAATAAGCGATATGAAAAAGAGCAAAAAGAAGAACGATGATTCACCGCTATTGCCGGAATATGACTTTAGCAAAGCAGTGCGCGGTAAATACAGTAAGCCGTTTGCCAAAGGCAATAATATAATTGTGCTGGCGCCCGATGTGGTAAAGTCGTTTCCTGATTCTGATTCGGTAAATGAAACCTTGCGGGCAGTGGCAAAAATTGCCAAACGCACACGAAAAAAACTGGCAGCATAGCTCTAAGCCATCAAAATCTCATAGGGAATTCCAAATGAATCGTGCAATGCGCGAATCATTCTTTTCGAAAGCTCTCTTTTGCGGCTCAACACTTCCGACACCTTGCTTTTGTCGCCAATAGCTTTTTCAAGGTCTTTTCGGTCAATCCCCTTTTCCTCCATCAAATATTTAATGGCTTCCACCGGGTCGGGTGCCTCAATAGGGAAATTGGCTTCCTCATAATTATCGGCTAAGGTGGCCAACACATCCAATTCATCGCCATCAGGCGTTCCGCTTTTGGCACCCCAAAGAACCTGCATGCGTTTGAGTGCCTCGTTATAGTCGCGTTTTGTTTTTATCGGTTTAATGTTCATGTCAAATGTTTTTTGCGTCAATTTTATCGTATGCCTTATGGGTGCCTACAAACCGAATCCATAAAATCTGTTTTTCATAATCCAGGGCTATTACCAAACGGTAATCGTTTCCTTTAATATTAAAAACCACCCGGTCGTTTCCCACCACGCTGGCGTTTCCAAACTGCGCCTTCAGTTGATTAAAGTTTTTCCACTCCGCCTTCTTCACCTCACCAAACCATGTTTTAAGAGGGGTTTCGGCATCTGCGTGCTTCTCCAAAAAATCTCTTAAAGTGCTTCTGGCTATAATCCTCATTATACTGCAAGGATAATAAAAAGTTTCCAAAAAGGGAACTGGCTATTGTTGGTCGCCTGGCCAACGACAATTGGGAGTTGTAGCCCTATGCAGTTTTCCTCCCTCACTCCTGCATCACAATCTTCTCGAGGTTCACGGCATATTGTGGCGCTACCATTTCTATACCCGCTGCCTTAAAACCATCCTGTATGTTTTGGTTTAAGGTAGAGCGTATCAGCCCCTGCTTATTCGCCTCCTTGGTGTACACGTTTTAGTCCGCGCAGGGTCTCCGCCTCGGGACCCTGCGAAAGAGTTATCTCCATCGCTAAACCTTAACCTAAAGGAAAAGTCTATCCTTATCGTCTAATTAAAGCAAAAGAAGATTTCATTTCTTTCTTTGCGCCCGCAGGCGAGCAATAGTTAATGACCGAAACCAACAAAGAACAGTTCAAGTTTTACAGCGATAGCTTTATCCATAGCTATTCGCAAATGTTCTTTTCCGACAACCGCATCTTCGCCTATCTCATTCTGCTGGCTTCGTTTGTCAATCCTTATGGGGGTGCTGCGGGGGTGTTTGCGGTGGCGGCAAGCATTGTGCTGGCGCAGTGGCTCGGCTTCGACAAAACCTTTATCCGCAGCGGAGGCTATTCCTGCAACTCGCTGATGGTGGGTTTGGTGATGGGGCTCTATTTCAATTTCAGCATTAAGTTCTTCGTCATTCTTTTTGTGGTTTCGCTGCTGTGCACCGTGCTGTCCAAAGCCATTGCTATTGTTTTCAGCAAATACAATATTCCGATTCTGGCCTTTCCGTTTCTGCTTACGGTGTGGGCACTGTTGTTGGCGTTGCGTTCCTCCACCGGCATCTCGCTAAGCGACACGGGGCTTTTTGTAAACAACGAATTGTATTCGCTCGGAGGCATTCATCTTGTGCAGTTGTATCAAAAACTCGATGACCTTGCCTTGCCGCGCGTGGTCGATGCCTATTTCAAATCCTTGGGCGCCATCTATTTTCAATACAATATTATTTCGGGTTTCATCATTGCCATCGGTCTGCTCATTTATTCGCGCATTGCCTTCACGCTTTCGGTAATTGGTTTTGCAACAGGCTATTTTTTCTTTCAATACATGAACGGCACAGCCGAGCCGCTCAACTACAACTTCATTGGCTTCAATTACATTCTCGCTTCTATTTCCATCGGTGGGTTTTTTCTGGTGCCTTCGCGCAAATCGTATTTGCTGGTCTTGCTCATTACGCCTGTTATTGCGGTGTTGCACACTTCGCTCAGTGTGGTGTTCAATTATCTTCAACTGCCCATTTACTCGCTGCCGTTCAACCTTATTATGGTGATGCTTTTGCTCACGCTCAAGTATCGCTACTCACCCAACAATCTCGAGTTGGTTTGGTATCAGCAGTTCAGCCCCGAAAAAAATCTTTACAAGCACCGCAACAACATCGAGCGGTTCAGCAACCAGAGCTACTATCATATCCACTTGCCCTTCTTTGGCGATTGGTATGTGTCGCAAGGCAACGATGGAACCATTACGCACTTAGGCGATTGGAAAGATGCCTGGGATTTTGTGGTTACCGATGATATGCGCAAAACCTTTCGCCTGCCCGGCAACGCGTTGAGCGATTTCTATTGCTACAACGCACCGGTTCTTGCCCCTGCTGCGGGTTATGTTTACAATATTATTGATGAAGTGGATGACAATCTCGTAGGTGATGTGGATGTGCTCAACAACTGGGGCAACACTATCATCATCAAGCACAGCGATTTTTTGTATTCCAAGATTTCGCACATCAAGCGCGGCAGTTTCAAAGTAAAAATTGGCGACTATGTGCATCGCGGAGATTTAATAGCCAACTGTGGAAACAGTGGCCGCTCGCCCGAGCCGCATATTCATTTTCAAATGCAGAGCACTCCGCACATCGGCTCTAAAACTTTGAAATATCCAATCAGCTATTTTGTAGAAAGAAAAGTGGATGGCTATCATTTTCATTCATTCGACTATCCAAATGAACGTTCGACCATTTCGGGCATTCAAACTACTCCTTTGCTGCGCCATGCTTTTGCTTTTGTGCCGGGCGAGCAAATAAAGTTTGAAGTAAGCGGCCTTAATGATAAGGATGCAACTAAGAAGGAAATTGTACGCTGGGAAGTTTTCACCGATGCTTATAACGGCACTTACATTTATTGCCGCAACACCAAAAGCACCGCCTACTTCGTAAACAACGAGACCCTGCATTACTTCACCGAGTTTGCGGGCGATAAGAAATCGTTGCTGTATCATTTCTACATCGGGGGAAGAAAAATCCTATTGGGCTACTACGACCAGATGGAAGTAACCGACATACTGCCAATGAGCGGATTTTATTCGGGCATCTCGACCTTTGTTCAGGATTTCGTAGCGCCATTTAAAATATACCTTAAAGGGACCTATGTATCTAAGTTCAAGAGCGTGGATGATTTGAATTATCCGACACAGATAACTATCACCTCTTGCGCCAAAGCAAATGCTGCCTCGAGGGTTTTGAAAGAAATGAATTTCGAGTTTGAAATAGCAAAGAACAAAATCAAGACATTCAAAGTGATGAGCGGAAACAAAACGATAACGGCAGAATGCATAGACTGATAATTTTGATTTTTCTCGCTTCCTGTTTCACCGCCTTTGCCGAAACCGAATTCAACTACAGAATGGTGGAAGACAGTTCGTATTCGCTTTACTTAAAAAAGGACTGGAAGCAATTAGAAACCTTTGGGGCTCAGGCTATCAAAAATAAAATCGACTACTTCTATCTGCGCGAAAGAATGGGCATTGCTTTTTATGAGCAGCAGAAATACCAATCAGCCGCTCCTCAGTTTGATAAAGCGTATCAATTCAATTCTTCTGACGAACTGCTGCAGGAATATCTTTTTTATTCCTACGCATTCAATAACCGTTATGATAACGCGCTCCGTTTAACCAAAGGATTTTCAAAAGACCTGAAGAAAAAAACAGGAACAGAAAAGCCTGCACCTATCAACTATGCGCAAATTGATTTCACTGTCAAAATTCCAAGCCGCTCTGATTTGGTCTTGCCGCTTTATAATCTGGGCATTTCGTTCAATCATAGAATTACACGTGGGTATTCTGTGTTTCATGCCTATTCCTTTACCTATCAGAGATATACCGGGGGCATATACAATCAGCACAAATATTTTGTCTCGGCAAATATTCCTTTGCCCAAAGGATTTAGCATGCAACCGGCTTTCAGTTTTATGGCGGACCAATATTCTGATACAGTATTTTCACAACCTTCACGTCCTCCACAACGGCCCACTCCTCCGCAAATAAATAAGAAGACTTATTTTTCCTTTCTCGGCTCGTTGAATCTGTCGAAGGTTTTCCCTTATGCAAAACTCGATTTGACGAATGCCTTCTCCAATCTTGATACCGTGTATCAAATACAACATAGTCTGGGCCTTACGGTTTATCCGCTGTCAAATCAAAAACTATCGCTGAGTGCCACAGCTATTTTGCATACCAATGATTTTTACAAAACACTCCATCCGCTTGTTCAGGCGGGCATTCATTTCAATGCACCGAAGTTTTTTTCGATGGCTGTCGTCTATACATACGCGAACGTTTATAATTTCCATTTGTACAATGGCCTCCTGGTTCAAAACGGCTATGATTTGCTGAAACACAATGTGACGGTGGTGCCGGAATTCATCATTAAGAACCGATTTAGTATTTATGCCGCCTATCAGCTGGAATTTAAAACAACCCGCGAAACTAAAATCAATTATATCGCTCACGGAATTTCATTCGGAACAAAACTCAGATTCTAAAAACAAACAAATTATGCGCGCTATCTCAAAATCTCTTCTCGTTATTGCCCTTCTTCTTTCAGCGTCCAAAGGCTTTTCTCAAACTACGCTTGAAACGGTTTTTACAAATAGCTATAAGTCAGAAGCCGCAGGCAAATATTCCGATGCAATAAAGGCGGTGAAAGAAGTGTATGACGAAAAGAACTACCAAATAAATCTTCGGCTTGCTTTCTTGTCTTATGAGGCTGGTCTATTCACCGAATCTATGAGCTACTATGAAAAATCTATTGCTCTTATGCCTTATTCTATTGAGGCAAGATTCGGCTATGTTTTACCGTCTGCTGCTGCCGGCAACTGGGATAAGGTTTTAAACCAGTATTTTGAAATCGTAAAAATTGACCCGCAGAACACAAAGGCGAACTATCGAATCGGTTCTATCTACTACGGAAGAAAGGACTACGCAAACTCTTTCAAATATTTAGAGAAGGTCGTAAATGTTTATCCTTTCGATTATGATGGGTTGCTGCTATATGCTTGGGCTAACTTTCAGCTAGGCAAAACCAAAGAGGCAAAACTTCTTTTCGAAAAAGTGCTTTTACTTTCTCCGCGCGACAAATCAGCGTTGGAAGGATTGGGGCTTATCAAATAAGTCAGACTACCCGTCTGTTGTAGTTTACCTTTGTCTTAGCTATCGGTTCGTTACACAAAGAGCATCGCTTTGTTATTTTCGCCCCGCTATTTGGTCCCGTAGTACAAAGGATAGTATCTGGGCCTCCGAAGCTCATGATTCCGGTTCGATTCCGGACGGGACTACAAAAACATACCAGTGAAAAACACAATTCTCTTTTCACTCCTCCTTCTTTCGGGGTCGGCTTTTTCGCAAACAAATTTCGACATTGAAGGGCATCGGGGTTGTCGTGGTCTTTATCCGGAGAATACCATAGTTGCCTTTATTGAGGCCGTTAAACTTGGTGTGAATACTTTAGAGATGGATGTGGTTGTTTCTAAAGACGGGAAACTGGTGGTAAGCCACGACCCATTCATGAATCCGGACATTTGTTCTAATCCGGATGGTAGTCCTGTTTCGCCAACAGACAAAATACGCATCTATAACCTGACTTACGAGGAAATTAAAAAGTTCGATTGCGGCCTACGCGGCAATCCGAAATTTCAGGAACAGAAGAAAACAGCTGTCTTCAAACCACAACTCAGCGATGTAATAGATTCGGTTGAAAAATATATTCAGCAAAACCATTTGCCGGCAGTTCAATACAATATTGAAACTAAATCAACGCTTGATGGGGATGATGTAGACCATCCCAGGCCTGCCGTATTTGCAAAATTGCTTTACGATTTATTAAAGCAAAAGAATGTTCTGAATAAGTGCATCATCCAATCATTCGACCCACGAACCTTGCAGGTCATTCATCAAATGGATGCGAGCGCGACTACTGCAATGCTTGTTTTTAATGCAAATGGCTTTGAAAAAAATATTTCAGAACTTGGATTCACACCAACAATTTATAGTCCCAATTTTATTTTGGTTAACAAAAAGCTAATTCGGAAATGCCATGAGCATAAAATGAAAATTATTCCTTGGACAATTAACGATGAAGAGAAAATGATAAAGCTGAAACAGCAAGGAGTGGATGGAATAATTTCAGACTATCCTGACCGGGCCGTTAAGGTTTTGAGAAAATAAAACAGTGTGAGCGGTAAAAAGAAAATTATTCTCGGCATTGACCCCGGCACTATTGTTCTCGGCTACGGAATCATAGAAGTGGAAAAGCAAAAAATGACCCTGTTAAGCATGGGTGTTATTCATCTGTCTAAGTACGAGGACCACTTGATGAGGCTCAAGATTATTTTTGAAAAAATCCAAGGACTTATTGAAAACTATCATCCGGTTGCTTGTGCCGTGGAGGCACCTTTCTTTGGCAAGAACGTTCAGAGTATGTTGAAGCTCGGAAGAGCGCAGGGGGTGGCCATTGCATCTGCTCTTACAAGTAATGTAGAGGTGTTTGAATACTCTCCCAAAAAAATAAAGCAATCGGTAACCGGAAACGGAAATGCTTCCAAGGAGCAAGTGGCTGCTATGTTGCAGCAGTTGATAAAGTTTGAAATTCAGCCTAAATTTTTGGATGCTACCGATGGATTAGCTGCAGCCGTATGCCATCATTT
>CANJVG010000102.1 GCA_947478005.1 Bacteroidota bacterium | reverse complement strand
TTGGAGATACTTCAATCGTGCTTTACAGATAGAAAAGTAGTAGGGCTGGACTCTACCGATTTAATCTGGGGACTCGGCAGTTTTCACTGCCTGAGCCAACAGGAACCGGAAGTTTAAAACGAGCAATTACACTCTCGCTTTTATCATTTGTTTCTCGTGCTTCACTTCGTCCATCTCAATCTTGCTGATAATCTCATACATGATTTCGGTAGTGCCCGCGCCCATCGTCATTAAGCGAATATCGCGGAACGAACGCGCAATGCCGTAGTCTTCCATATACCCCCAACCTCCGTGAATTTGCAGGCACTCATTAATCACATTAAATGATTCTTCGCAAACAAATGCTTTGGCCATGGATACAATTTTGTATGCTGCCGGTCCTTGTTCGATATACTCGGCCACTGCACGATAAGCGATAGACTTACAAGCCTCAGAGGTAACCGCCATCTTTGCAATTTTGTGGCGCAGCACTTGCAACTTTGCCAAAGGTTTGCCGAAGGCTTCGCGTTCCTGCATATAGCGTTTTGCCTTTAGTGTGGCATGGGATGCCGAAGCCGCGCCCGATATAGCAGCAATCAAGCGCTCTTCCTGAAAATTGCTCATGATATAATAGAAACCAAAATCTTTTTCGCCAAGCAAGGCGCTCTTTGGCACTTTGCAATTTTCAAAAAACAACTGTCCTGTATCGCTGGAGTGCATCCCCAATTTGTTGTGCACTGCATTGGCTGTAAAGCCCGGAGTATTCGTATCGAAAAGTAAAAGAGAAAGCGTATGCCCTTCACCGGTGCGCACAGCCAACACAATGAAATCCGCCATCGTTCCGTTGGTGATAAACATTTTTGAACCGTTCACTAAATAGTGGTCGCCTTTATCTTCAGCCGTAGTTTTAATTCCGCCTACATCGCTTCCTGCCCCGGGTTCAGTAATACCAAGTGCCGCCACTTTTTCACCGCGCAAAGCGGGCGCCAAATACTTTTGTTTTTGTTCTTCCGTTCCTATCGCATTAATTACCGGAAGCGGCAAATAAGTGTGCGCATACAACGACATCGACAAGCCACCAATATTTGCTTTGTTCAGTTCTTCGCTGATAACAACAGCCGCCCACATATCCATTCCGCTGCCACCGTATTCTTCGGGGAAGGAAACGCCAAAGAATCCTTGTTGTCCCATTTTGCGGAATACTTCACGGTCGCAAATTTTATTCTCTTCCCAATATTTCACATTCGGAATAATTTCGGCTTCACAAAACTGTTTGAACGATTGGCGAAGCAATTCGTGTTCTGGAGTAAATGGATTGGTTGACATGCTGAATTGTTTTTGATTTTGAGATACCGAAAGTAGGAAAATTTGTTTCGGTGCGGTTTTAAGTTTAGCGATTCAACAGACCCCGTCCAAATTCCCAGAGCGGAATTTTGCCACCCCTCTCAAGAGGGGAAAATGCAAACAGCCGCCTTTCCATACTCAGTTTTCATTAACCTACATTGCATCCACCTTCGTCTCGCTCAAAGCAGCGAGCCCCCTCCGCCAGCGGAGGACAAACAGCCATCTTAATTTTTATTTTCACGGCTCAAGCTAAACAACAAATGCCACGAATTCTTCCGCTTACCGACAGCAACATTTCGGACGAAACTAAATCAGCTTTCGAAAGGCATGTGCGCGAACATCAAAGCCGCATCACGAATATGAAAGCCACGATGGGGCGCTCGGTGCTGGCTTTTGAAATTTATATGCGCTGGTATGATTTGTATGAAAACGTAAAGTCAATTGCGGGCCATCGCTTAGCTTACTTATATGCTCATGCTATTTCATCGGGAAGTAATTGTCCGCTTTGCACTACTTATTTCCGCAAGGTGATTATAGAGAATGGCGAAAAGCCCGAAGAACTTTTGTTGACCGAAGACGAACAGGACTTAATTGATTTCGGCAGCGAGATGAGTATTTACACGGGTGAGGTGGATGAAGAACTGTATCAGCGCATCGTCCGAAAATATTCGGAGCAGGAAATAATTGTGCTGGTAGCTTTTGCCGGGCAAATGATAGCCACGAATGTTTTCAGCAATACGCTGCAAGTGGAAATTGATGATTATCTCGCGCCTTATACTTCACTCACCAATCAGTAAATATATTTTGCCACGAATTGCACGAATTAAACACGAATGGCTTGAATTAATTCGTGAAAATCCGTGTAATTCGTGGCCTGCTTTTCCTCTTTTGCATTTAACCTAAAACAACACAACATGGAAACAAACTTGAAAGGAAAAACCGCTTTCATCACCGGTGCCGCTCACGGCCAGGGACGGGCCGCAGCTTTGGCACTGGCCAAAGAAGGCGTAAACATTGCCGCCTTTGATATTGCCAAACAATTGGACTATCCGAAATATTCATTCGGGTCGAACGATGATTTGGAAACACTGAAAGCCGAATGCGAAAAGCTCGGGGTTAAATGTATTACTCATCAGGGTGATGTACGCAGCGATGAAGCAGTGACCAAGGCCGTGAAAGAAACGCACGAGGCTTTTGGCCGGATTGATATTCTGTTCAACAACGCGGGCATTTGTGCTTACGGCCTCGCCCACGAACTGACCGAAACCGAATGGGATAATATGATTGGCATTAACCTCAAAGGCCCCTGGATGGTGGCGCGCAGAGTGATTCCTATTATGATAGCACAAAAGAGCGGGGTTATTCTCAACAACTCTTCGGTGCTGGGGCTGCGCGGGGCTAACCGCCTGTCACATTATGTGGCGAGCAAGTGGGGCGTTACGGGCCTCACCAAATCGCTGGCGATTGAACTGGCTCCTTATAATATAAGAGTAAACTCGATTCACCCCACGGGCGTAAACACACCCATGCAGGACGGCCTCGCAGCTATCGAAGGCGCCACGCCTCTCGAAATAGCCGAGCGCAGCGCGGGCAATTTGCTGGCTGTTCCCTGGGTAGAGCCCGAAGATGTGGCCAACGCAGTAGTGTTTCTGGCTTCGGACAATGCCCGGTACCTTACCGGCACCGAAATGGTAGTGGATGCCGGCTTGTTGACAAGGTAAGCTCTCCTGAAATTATTTTTTCTCAAGGGAGGCTATTTTTCAGAAACTATTAAATTAGAGTTTCCTAAAACGGCCACATGCGACACACACCCTCCCGCTTTCAAGTTTCGGCTTTTGTAATTAGTCTGTTGCTGCTGCTGTCTTTTGCAGCTATCGAAACACGGCCGGAACTGTTGCAAAGCCAACTCGATTTGTTTGGTGAGTTCTATGGCCTGATGGACAAGAACTTTGTGGATACCTTAGATCTGCCCGATTTGATGAAGCGCTCAATGAACAAAACACTGGGCGAGCTGGACCCTTATTCGCATTACTACGATGTGGAGGAAACTAAAAAACGCGAGAGCGATTGGAAGGGAATTCTATATGCCGGCATAGGCAGCAGTGTGAAACAAACCGACAGCGGTGTGGTGATAGCTGACCCCTACCTCGATTTGCCGGCCATGAAGGCGGGCTTGCGCACCGGAGATATAATCGTGGAAATAAACAGCCGCCAGGTGCAGGCACTGTCGCTCGATTCGGTGATAAAACAACTGAAAGGAAAAGAAGGTGACACGCTTCAACTGACCATTCGAAGGCCCTACAAAGGATTGCTGAAGCGCACGCTGGTGCGCGAGCTCGTGGTGAACAAAGCCGTGCCGCTTTATTTTATGCAAAGCGACAGCACGGGTTACATTGCCCTCAGTCATTTTCTGTTTGGCGCATCCAAAGGATTGAAAGATGCGGTGATGGAACTGAAAGCCAAAGGCGCTAAAAACCTGGTGATAGACCTGCGCGGAAACAGCGGGGGCTCGGTGGAGGAATGCACTTCGGCTCTCAGCGCTTTTCTGCCGGTAAATTCATTGGTGTGCAGTTTGCGGCAAAAAGATTCTACGCTCAATTATTCGTACAACACCAGCGAACAACCGCTCGATACCACACTGCCGCTAATTCTCTTGACCAACCGCAACACCATCTCTTCGGGAGAAATATTTGCGGGATGTTTGAAAGATTTGAAACGCGCGAAAATTGTTGGCGACCGAACCTACGGCAAGGCATTTGTGCAGGGCACGCGGTTTCTCAAAAACGGTTCGAGCCTTTATATAACCGTGGCGCGGTACTATACACCGAATGGTGTTTTCATTGGTGCCAAAGGGGTGGAGCCCGATTTGCCGATGACGGCCACCGATAGCGTTCCTGCGCAGTTGCAGGCCATTCTCAACAGCGAGGTGATTACCGATTTCAGCATTAAATACCGCAACACCACCCGAGATGACAAGCCCGTGCTGAGCCATATCCTGTTCCAGGATTTCAAAGCCTTTTATCTTACGCGGCTCTCCTCGGTTCATTTGCCCGAAGAAAGTTTTCTGCCTGCTTTGCAAAACTATGCGGCTGCCGCCAACCTGAAGACGGAGATAAAAACCATGAAGCAGCTATTGCCCGATTTATACAGAACCGAACTGGAACAGGAACTGAAGAAAGCCGTGCTGAGGCGCTACTATGAATATGTAGAAGCCGGAAAACTGGAGTATGAGCATTCGGCTATGTTTCGGTTTTTGAGCGCCAAGGCAATGGCGCAGGATTAAAGCTGCTATTCCACCCTCATAAGAACATTCAAGTCACCCGCACAGTCGGACGACTTGGAAGAACAGGGGACAGACCTTCTTAAATTATTCCGGAAACTTAATTCTCCTCCAATCACTTCCATCGCTATTCATGAGGTAAATGTTGTTTTCATAATTGAGAAACCAATTAATTCCGATTGTGTCCTTTATTGTTTTATCAAGCCTTTCAATAGCTATTTTTTTATCGTTAGCAGAAACACTTGTATTGCCATATTCAAAATAATCTGAGCCTGCACGTAATGTAACGCTTGCTGCTGTGAGAGTATCTGTGACAGATACCATGCCAATGCTAGACCATAGCAATGCTTTATATTGATTAAACCATTTTACACTTCTTTTTAGAAGTGAATTGTTATTAGGGTCTTGAGGAATAGCTTTAATCTGTACAATAGTATTTCTTGTAAAATCATAATATCCTATTCCATCACCGGGAAAAGGATTGGGTGTTACTATTGCTAGTTTATCAGGCATACCCCATGACCAATATCCCGATGCCACGAGTTTCTCAATTGTATCTTCTATTATGCCATCTTGATTTGTTACAAGAATGTAGTCATTGTGATTTGCCTGTTGGCGAAATAATATTTTCGAACCATCATAATTCCAAACAGCATCATTATTAAAATTTGAACCGGCAGATATTTTAATCAAATCGGTTCCGCTACTTTTTACTTTCCATAAGTTACCGTCATTTCCAGTGAATAAAATCCAATCAGTTTTGCTCCATTGTGTCCAGGGTGAAACGTAACCATTGTTGGAAATAAGCCTGTCTTTTCCCGTACATAAGTCGAGGATTCTAATTTCGGTGCTATAAATATCACCTTGGCGGTCTTGTCTGCCATATACTAGTTCGTTTTGATTGTTAGGATTAAAACATGGTGCGAAGTATTGGTATCTACGCGTATAAACCCACTGCCAGCCAAAAGGCGAGTTACAAAAAGGGAGTGTAAGCAGTGTATCTTTCACTGGTATCATCAATGAATCTGTTAGGACACAAGGTGCCAGTGGGTTTTGAGGCTGTATTGTTTTATCCTTAGCGCATCCTGCTAAGAATAACATTAATACGGTTAGAAACAGAATGGGATGAGGCGAATATTTCATAGAATTTATACCGGACTATAATTTAAGAAACTTTTGTCCCCGCAGGGTCTCCGCCTCGGGACCCTACGGAGAATTGTCAAATCTAATCTTCTTTATCTTCCATAAACAAAAAAAAGCCCCGCTTCAAAAATGAAGCGGGGCTTCGAAATTTTTTGCGAGTCTGACCAAGGTCAGACCGAGGGGTTTTCTACGGAAAAGTAAAGTTGACGATTACGTTGCCGCCAGCGGGGACGGTTGGGTTTTGGGTTTGGACTCCCGGTGGATTGGTGTTTAGGTAGCATTGTATGGTTTGGTTGCCTGCGGCTACGCCTGTGATGAGGAAGTTGCCGAAGGCATCGGTATTGGTGGTTAAGCCAAGGCCGGGTAGGGTAATAGTAGCGGGTTGGTTGCCGAGGGTGGCTGAATGGGCGCTGCCGCTGATGGTGCCGGTGGATGCGCCACGGTCAACTTCAATATCGAGATGAACGGTTTGGCCGCGTTTTACTTTTTGAACAAAAGTTTTTGTCTGGATGCCTTCTCCGCTGATGATGACATGATAGGTGCCGGGTTTGAAGGTCGGGCTTTCGGCTATGCCGTCTATATCGCTGATGGCGGTTTTGTTTGGGCCAACGATGAATAGTTTAATGCCTTCGGCATTGCCGCTGCCATCGCTATATACTATATGAGCGCTGATGCGGGTATGGTGAACACCTACGGTGTCCTGATGGCGGTTCATTTTGAAGGTGAGCACCATGTCGGGATTTGATTCGGAGTATTCGGCTATGAGTAGGTCGGAAATGATGTCGAGTGAGTGGTCGGCAAGGTCGAAGAGGCCCGTGAGGGTTTTTGTTCCTGCTTCTTTGGTGTCTTCGGCAGAGCCTGTGGAGCCTTGAGCATCGCGATAGTTTTTGATGCCGTCACGAACGAGGTTGGCATCGGTGATTGTGAGGTTTACGCTTGCCATAGAGGCGATATTGTCCTTTAGGGCTGCGTAGAGGTCATCGGCTTTGGAGAGGGAGCGGCTTTCGGCTCCTTTGAGGAAGTCATCTTCGATGACATTGAAAACCGGGGCGAGAGCAGTGTTGTTGTCGAGTGCCCAAACGTGGGCTTTTGGTGCTTTTTGGAGAATAACTTTGGACATGGCTATTCGCATGAGTTCTTTTGTATCGGTGATACCGATGGTGACGGTGCCCTGCTGGTCCTGGGCTTTGACGATGTTTTCGTTGATGGTTTTGAAGTTTGCGATTTCGGTAACTAAGCGGGTAAAGGTGGCCCAGATAGCAGAGTTGGCGCTTGCTGCAAAGAAGACGAGCAGTTTGTTGTAAGTGTTTTGTTTAGTAATTTGTCTGAGTGTCATGGCAATTGTTTTTTGCGTGAATAATTGGTTTATGAGAATTAAGAATTAAAAATTTAGGACGAGAAACTGTGCTGTTATGTATGTAAGGAAAGGTTTGAGACGTGCGATTTGTGCTGTAAGGCATGGGAACGGGACTGTGAGAAGCGGGAAATTTTATGTCAGATGGAAGAACGCGACTGTCAGGTGTAAGAACGCTTATGTCAAATGGAAGAACGCTTATGTCAGGCGTGAGAACGCTTATGTCAAATGGAAAAACGCGATTGTCAAACGTAAGAACGCTAATGCAAGATGACAGAACGGCATTGTCAGACGTAAGAACGCTTGTGTCAGATGACAGAACGTCATTGTCAGGTGTAAGAACGCTGATGTGAGCCAAAGAAGGGGCAAAGCATGGCAGGGTTCGCCCGATGTGGCGGGCGGATTGGGGTAAGAAAGGATTGCTGGATAAGGCGTTCACTTAATAACCAATTAAAAACTAAAAAATCTAAATTTTAAAAACCTATTCTTCTTCGCTGCAGCCGATAGAATTCGCTGCCTTCCTGTGTCTTCTTCCACAAAAATATAGACCAAAATCAAATTTCCAAACTTTAGTCGAACAATTTGTGCATAACGGACGCCAATATTTGGCATTTCATCGACCTTAAAGAACATTTCATGCCTCGTTTTCGTAGGCCGAATTTGATTCCTGTGCACCACCACCCGCATCAGCCTGCTTTTTCATCCTTAAACCCATATTTCCTCTTCCATCTATTTTAATACTTTAGCGCCCGCCTCAAAAAAAATATACATGCAGAGATTTAAATTGCTCAACAACATCTTCGGATGGGTTTCCTTTGTTTTTGCCACCATCGTTTACACCATGACCATGGAAAGCAGCGGCAGCTTTTGGGATTGTGGTGAATTCGTTTCGGGTTGCTTAAAGTTGCAAGTGGTTCACCCACCAGGGGCGCCTTTCTTCCTGATGTTGGGTCGTTTGTTTACCCTGTTTGCCAGCAGCACGGCCCATGTGGCCGAAACGGTGAATTTCCTCAGTGCAGTGTCTACCGCAGGCGCGGTGCTCTTCACCTTCTGGACCGTCACGGCTCTTGCGCGTAAAGTAGTTATCAAGGATAACGCCTACACCACCGGTCAAATTATTACCGTTTTGGGTGCGGGTTTGATTGCCGCAGGTTGCTGCACTTTCCTCGATTCATTGTGGTTCAGCGCAGTAGAGGGGGAAGTTTATGCCTTGTCGCAATTCTTCATGTCCTTCATTGTTTGGGCTATCATGAAATGGGATTCGGACGACAGCAAATATGCCGACCACTGGTTGGTGCTTATTGCCTACATGACAGGTCTTTCCATTGGTGTTCACTTGCTCAGTTTGCTCGCGCTTCCGTTCATCGCGATGGTGTATTACTACAAGCGTTACAAAACCACCGTTACCGGTTGGTTGATTACCGCCATCACCGGTTTTGCCATTCTGGGTCTATACATGAAGTTCATTATTTCGTTCACACAGTCCTACCTGGCCGGTATGGATTTGTTCTTTGTAAACACGCTTAGCCTGCCGTTCAACTCAGGGGTTATCTTCGGAGTGCTGCTGGTGATTGCCCTGGTGGTTACTATTCTTCGCTATACCCACAGCGGCAGCGAAACTGATTTTAAGATTGCAGCCGGAGTCGCTATTTTCTATGTGATTATCGGTTTAATCATCAGCGATAGCTGGACAGCCCGAATCGTTCGTTTGCTTTTCATTGGCGGCTTGTTTGCAGCCCGCAAATACGGTTATGAAGGAAGAAGACTGTTGAACATCGGTGTGCTTTCGATTGCGTTTTCCTATATCGGTTACATGAGTTATCTGATGGTGCCTATTCGCTCTATTGCCAATCCCCCAATCAACATGAACCGCCCGACTGACCCGTTCACTATCAAGGCCTATGTTGACCGCGAGCAGTATGGCGACCGTCCATTGTTGAGAGGTCCTGATTACACCGCTACTTCTGCCGACATTATTGACTATGTGCAGACCGGTGAGCGTTGGGTAAAAGACGACAAGAAAAAGCAATATGCTTACGGTGGACCGAAGCAGGATTATAAATTCCGCGATGATGCGCAGATGCTCTTCCCTCGTCTTGGTTTTTGGCAGGAAGAAGGAAAGAAAGCAGGCTTCCGCGCCTGGCTGAATCCGGAATACAATGTCGTGAACCGCGAAACAAAAGAGATAGCGAAGACCTTCCCTTCTTCGGGACAGAAACAGGCGACCGATTATGCAGCGAGCTTAAATAAGCAGGCGGGTGGCGGAGCGTATGTGGTGAAAGACGCCATTACCTTCAGCGATAATCTTCGTTTCTTCTTTAAGTATCAAATCGGCTACATGTATTTCCGCTATTTCATGTGGAACTTTGCCGGTCGTCAGAATGATATTCAGGGAACCTACGGCAACGATGACGGAAGATGGATTTCGGGTATTCCATTCATCGACAACTCACACAAATTCTTCACGCCTGATTGGCCACAAGAGAATCTTTCCAAGACCATGCGCGAGAATAAAGGACGCAATATGTTCTTTATGATTCCATTCATGATTGGTTTAATCGGATTGATTTACACCCTGTTCAGAGATGAGAAAACATTCTGGTTGATCCTCGTGCTTTTCGGCACCACGGGTATGTTGCAGATTGTGTATCAAAACGAACCACCTATCGAGCCGCGCGAACGCGATTATGCTATCGCCTGTTCATTCATCACTTACTGTATCTGGATTGGATTTGGTGTGGTGGCTCTGGTTGAGTTTCTTCGGAAGAAGTTGCCGGAAGTGCCTGCTGCATTAACGGTTATATTGTTGTGCGCCAGCGCTCCTTTCCTCATGGGTTCGCAGGGATGGGATGACCATACCCGTCACAATCGTTTTTGTGCACGTGACTTTGCTACTGACTATTTAGAATCATGTGCGCCTAATGCCGTTCTCTTTACACAAGGCGATAACGATACCTATCCATTGTGGTATGCTCAGGAAGTAGAAGGTGTGCGTACAGATATCCGCATCATCAACTTATCGTTGCTTGGTGTAGATTGGTATATCGAGCAGTTGCGTTACAAAACCAACAATGCACCGGCACTCAAGTTGAGCTTCACTACCGAGCAGGTAGCAGGTTCCAATCGCGATGTGACTTACTATCGCCAGGACCCGAGGATACCTGAAGGAGCGGCCATTGATTTGCAAAAGGTGATGCAGTTTATTGCCAGCGAAAACGAGCGCGATAAAACAGCCTTGCGTCAAAGCGGAGAACTGGAGAACTATCTTCCGGCAAGAAGCTTCTATCTTGATTTGCCTACAGACAAAGTACGCGCGATGAATATGGTTTCCCAAGACCAGGACTCGTTGATTGTACCGCGTATGCAGTGGAGCATCGATAACAGCGCCTTGCTGAAAAACGATTTGCTTACACTCGATATTGTTGCCAACAACATCCTCGAGCGCCCTATCTATTTTGCCGTGTCTGTTTCACCGGAAGCATATCTTGGCATGGAGAAGTATTTCCAGTTAGAAGGTCTTACTTACCGCATTGTTCCGAAAGTAAATTCGAGCAACTCGCCATACAATGCCCCGGTTCGTACCGATGCTATGTATGACAACATGATGCACAAGTTCAAGTTCGGAGGCATTACCGAGAACAAGAACATCTACTTGGATGAAAACTCACTGCGCATGACGGTGAATATTCGTGGCAACTTTGGAAGATTAGCTGAAGCTTTACTGGCTAAGGGCGAAAAAGAAAAAGCAGCCGAAGCAGTGGACTATTCATTGAAAGCCATGCCGGCTGACCGTGTAGCTCATTCGGTGTTTGACTATTCTTACCCGGGTGTATATTATGAAGCGGGTCAGAAAGAAAAAGCCAGAAAGTTGCTGACCGAGATGCTTGATAAATCGAAAGATGAGTTGAACTACTACAAAACCGTTTACAACTTTGCGTTGGCACAAGCCCGCGAAGCCGGTGATATGAACTACTACAATCAATTGCAGCAAGGTTCGTTTATGGAGCGCAGAGAAGTGCGCGAAGAAATGTTCATCATGCAGGAGTTGGCGCAGTCGGCCAAGAAGTATGACGATGCCGACTTTGCTTCGAAAGTTGAAAAGACATTTATGGATAGCCGCATGAGCTTTGTGCAAATGCAGAAACCGCAGTAAGGATTTGGTGTAAAAACCAAAAAGGAGCCGTGGAGTTTATTTTTTCTCCTTCGGCTCCTTTTTATTTTAGCAAAGTTTAAAAACATGAAGGAACAAAAACAATACTTCTGCATCTTTGGCAGACAACCGATTATAGAAGCGTTCGCGGCAGGCAAACGTTTTGATAAGATTCTCATTCTGAAGAATGCAGGTGGCGATGAGATGAACACGATTGAAAAAAAGGCGCGGGAAACCGATTGCCCGGTTCAGCGTGTGCCGAAAGAAAAGTTAGAAAACATTCTACAGAAGTATTCGAAGTATAAAGAAGCGAACCATCAAGGAGTTATCGGCTTTCTTTCCATCATCGATTATTATTCGCTGGAAGATGTATTGCATCAGGTGTATGCCAAGGGAGAAACGCCCTTGTTTGTAGTCCTGGATGGAGTAACCGATGTGGGCAATTTCGGAGCTATTGCACGCTCGGCTGAATGTTTAGGTGCTCATGCGTTGGTGATTCCTTCACAGGGTTCGGCACAAATAAATGTGGAAGCCATGAAAGCCAGTGCCGGTGCTTTGAACAAAATATTGGTGTGCCGAGAGAAGAGTTTGGTAGGCGCTGTGAACTTCTTGAAAACAAACGGCATTCGGATTTTCGGAACCGAAATGAAAGGGGCAACTGTTTTATCCAAAGCAGACTTCTCCATTCCATGTGCGATTGTGTTGGGCTCAGAAGGCGATGGCGTTTCGAAAGAGATTATGAAGCTGTGTGATGAGCGAATAAAAATATCGATGAGCGGCACTACAGAATCGCTGAATGTGTCGGTGAGTGCAGGAATTATTTTGTATGAAATAAGCAGAAGCAGAAACCCAAATGGCTGATTTGTCGTTTATAAATGAAGAACAACCGGCATCATCCAGGACGGTTAAAAAAATATTCTTTGCATAAAGTTTCTGCGTTTATCTTTGTTTAAATCAAATTGGAGGCATGGAGAGAAATTTACTGTTGCGCTTCTTTCTTCTTTTAGCGGTTTGCACGTCCTCGGTCCTTGGGGTGCAGGCGCAGCAGGATGCAGAATACAGCATGTATCGTTTCAACGGTTTGTATATTAATCCTGCATATGCCGGAAGCCATGAAGTGATGAACGCAATGGCTATTTACCGACATCAATGGGTGAAGATGCCCGGCTCTCCTCAATCTGCTTCGGTGGCCATTCACTCGCCTTTGAAAAATGATAAACTGGGCGTGGGTCTAATTTATAGCTACGACCGCATTGGTGTTTCACAAACTAATTCGATTAATGCCGACTTCGCTTATCGCGTTCCTATTGGTAAGAAGAAAAAAGTACGGTTGTGTATTGGTGTTTCTGCAGGCGTGACGAATTACCACAGCGATTTAAATAGTGTTGCCACCACCGAAGCCAACGACCCGAACTTTGCAGGCAATAACGTAAATCGCTGGATGCCGAATGTGGGCCTGGGCATTTATGTTTACTCCGATAAATTCTTTGCCGGTATTTCAGTGCCTCATATCCTTGCCAATAAACTCGATGGCAAATACGGAGTGTTTTCGACTTCCTCTTCGATGGCCCGACAATATCATCATCTGCTGATTACCGGTGGCTATGTGTTCAGCATCGGCAAGAAGGTGAAGTTTGTTCCTTCGGTATTGATGAAATATGTGCCCATACATGCGCCCATTAGTTTCGACTTCAATGTTTCGTTTGTGTTCATTGATAGAATTTGGATTGGTGCTTCGTATCGCCTGAACGATTCCTATAATTTTATGCTGGCCGCCAACGTTACCCGACAGTTGCGGATAGGTTATTGCTATGACCTCACGGTTTCCTCGCTCCATAAATATACCACTGGCACACATGAAGTGATGGCCAGTTTCGATTTTGATTTTGCGCATCGCAAAGTAGTTAGCCCAAGGCAGGTGAAATATTTTTAAAGGATGATGATGAAGCAATTTCTTCTTCTTATTGTTTTTGTTTGCATCAGTGGCACGGGACTGATGGCGGAGCCTGATAGCTATGTGCAGAAGGGAGATAAGTTCATGAAGGATTTCTGTTTTAGTCTGGCTGCCGAGCAATATAAAACCGCTGCCGACCGCGACACCAACGATATAGTGGCGTGGGAAAAATTGGGCAATGCTTATTTTATTCTCGATGATTATAAAAATGCCGAGCCGGTTTATAAAGTGCTTTCCACCCATCCGCTGGCCAAAGTGCTCGACAAGTTTTATTACGGACAGGTGTTGCGTGCCAATGGTAAATATGCCGAGGCGCAAAAGGCTTACACGGCTTTTGCGGATGGGGCACCCACTGATTTGCGGAGCGAAGAGTTCAAGAATTTTTACGAATCCATTCAACCATACATCGAAGACAAAAAACAATATGATATTCTTCCATTGCCTCAAAACACCGCTGCTTCGGAAATAGGCGCTGCTTTCTATTTCGAAAAAATGATTTTCAGTTCGAATGGCGATAAAGGCTGGGCCATTAAACACAGCGACCTTGGAAGCACGAAGCCTTACTACGATATGTATGAGTTGAAAGAAGGCGATACTTCTAAAAATAATCTTCCGAAAAAAATAAAAGGCAAGGTGAATGGCCGATTCAACGAAGGGCCCGCCACGTTTTCGTCAGATGGATGTGAAATGATTTTTACGCGCACACACACCATTACCAAAGGCACCGACCACATTCGCAAGCTCGGCTTGTATCAAGCCGATTACAACGACAAAAAAGGCTGGGTAAACATTCTTCCGCTGCCGATGAACAGCTTCACGTATAATGTAGCGCATCCTTCGCTTTCCCAGGATGGTCAGCGGCTTTATTTCAGCAGCGATATGCCCGGTGGATTTGGCGAAACTGATATCTATGTGAGCGAGAAGAACGACAGCGCCTGGGGTTTTCCGGTGAACCTCGGCCCCGGCATCAACACGGCCGGTCGCGAATTGTTTCCTTTCATTGAGGACAACACGCGCCTCTATTTCTCCAGCGATTCGCGCGTGGGTTTGGGCGGGCTCGATATTCACTCGGCTTTTTTATCCAGCCATCAATGGATTTACCGCACGGTGCTGGGCGCACCCATCAACACCACTGCCGATGATTATGGTTATGTGACCGATGCCAGCGGCAAAAAAGGTTTTATCGTTTCGAATCGCGCGGGCGGCAAGGGAAGCGATGATATTTACACTTTCACGCGCCACGACTCTACCGTATTCCATTTGCCTACTGTCTATTTCGATTCGAGCAGTGTGGGGCTGCGCGATGATTCTAAATTGAAATTAGATACGGTGGTGGCCTTGATGCAGCAATATCCCCACATGATTATGGAGGTCAGCGGCCACACCTCTTCAAAAGGTTCGTATGAATACAATATCTTCTTGTCGGTAGAGCGCGCCAACATGTGGCTTCGGTACCTGGTGAGCAAAGGCATTGAGATTGCCCGCCTGCTGCCCGTGGGCTATGGCGAAGAACGCTTGATAAATA
>CANJVG010000101.1 GCA_947478005.1 Bacteroidota bacterium | reverse complement strand
CTGTATTCTTTCAGCAAATGGTAGATGCCTTCGGGGTAAACTTCCCAACCCATATCGGTAGAAGGATTGCCGTTCTTTGTCGGATTTTTTTGATTGGCATGAATAATCGGAATCAGGCCGAGATTGTAAACCACCATGCGCGAATAATTCTGGAGGCCGATAAAATCGAAATCGAAAGGCAGTAGCTTTTCATCACCGGGCAACATGTGTTTTTCTACATGCTTCAAGGCCGGAACATCCTTGGTAGGATAACCTAAGCCCATGGTAGGGTCAAGAAACATACGATTGATAAAACCATCAGCACGCTTAGCGGCCTTCACATTGGCGGGTTTATCGTCCTTGGGCATAATGTGGCTGCAAGAATGCGTGGTGCCGATTTTCGCCCCGAGCACATTGGCGCGGATAATTCTTCCGCCAGCTCCGTGGCACATGGTTACATGATGAACGGCTTTGTAAAATTTATTGAAGTTGACATAACCCGGTGCGTGCATGCCCAACAAATAACCCAGCGGCACAAACGACATGGGTTCGTTAAACACCATCCAGTTCTTCACCTTGTCGCCATAGGCTTTAGTAATTACGTTGACATATTCTTCGAACCATTTTATCGAATCGCGATTGGCCCAGCCTCCTTTTTCTTCGAGCGCCTGCGGCAAATCCCAGTGATAGCAAGTCACCCACGGCTCTACATTTTCCTTGAGACACTTATCAATAACCCGATGGTAAAAATCAATGCCTTTCTGATTCACCGTGCCGGTTCCCTGTGGCATTACCCGCGGCCACGAAACAGAAAAACGCGATGCGGGGATATTCATCTTGTGCATCAACTCAATATCGCTATCGTAACGATGGAGAAAATCGCAGGCTACATCTCCGGTTTCGTGCGTCTTGATTTTGCCTTTGTGATGATGCACAAAATGGTCCCACACACTTTCGCCTTTGCCGTCTTCGTTCCAGCCGCCTTCTATCTGATAAGCAGCGGTGGCAGTGCCCCACACGAAATCTTTCCCGAAATCACTGCGCTTTAACTCTCCATCGGCAAGCAATTGGGCTAATAAGTTTTGCGGCAACAAACTACCTGCGGCAAGTGTGGCAGTCAGTTTAAGGTATTGTTCTCTGGTCATGGTTGTATTTTCAAAGCAAACTCAATCAACTAATACTTCTTCGTTTCTAAAAACTGATGCAATCTTGAATGAATTGCTGAGGAACAGAATTTTTGGATTGGCGTTCCGCTCGATGTGATAATACATGCGGTTTAGAATCTTTGAAGTGGCTTCCAACTGTTCGGTTTGCAGCAGTTTCGAAAACTTAGTGGCAAAGGCCAACTCTTCTCCGTCCAGTTTCTCCGATTTGCCCATCATAGAAATCATAGCGCATTCGCGAAGGAAGAACAGCGCATACTTCAAAAATATTTTCTGGTTCTCTCTTCCTGTTTTTGCAAACTCCTCAATCCAATCCACCAGGCCTTTGGTGTTTTCGCTGCTTGGTTTTTGTTTCAGGTTAAAACAAAACAGGAACCAGTTGCGCAACACTTTATCGTTGGCATTTTCTTCTCCATCGGCCATACTCAGTGCTGCATTGAAATTGCCATCGGCTATGCGGGCAATTCTTTTGGCAGCAGCATCGTCCATTTCAAAACGTTGTTGCAGGGCAAGCTTTATATCATCATCATCAATCTGCCCAATCTTAATAATCTGCACCCGAGAAAGAATGGTGCTTAGAATCTGATCGCTGTTTTCTGCCAGCAAAATGAAGATGGTATTGGGCGGTGGCTCTTCTAATGATTTAAGAAGAATGTTGCCTGTAAGCGCCAGGTATTCGGCCAACCAAATGATTTGAATCTTGTAACCGCTCTCGTAAGTTTTTAAACTCAACTGATGAATAATCTGACGGCATTCTTCGGCAGTAATGTTTCCCTGTTTGTTTTCGGCATCAATTGCCTGCATCCAGTCGTTGTAACTCAGGTAAGCGTTTTGATGCAAGGCGCTTCGCCATTCAACTATGTAATCGGCACTCACGGGAGGCGAAGGTTTCTTCTCAAGCCTAATGACCGGAAAAGTAAAATGCACATCGGGATGAATGAACTTTTGATTTTTTGTGCAGGAAGAACACTCGCCACACGAATCCTCTTCGGTTCTGTTTTCGCATTGAATGTATTGTGCTGTAGCCAAAGCCATTGCCAGGTTGCCATTGCCCTCGGGTCCAAGAAACATAAGCGCATGAGGCACCTTTTCGGCAGCCGCCATGCTCATCAGTTTGGTGCGGATATGCTGTTGCCCTACAACTTCGCTGAACTTCATGCTTCTATCAGTTTTAAAATCTCTTCGGAGAGGGGATCAACGGGTGAAGGGAAAATCTTTATCAGGTTTCCGTTTTCGTCAATCAGATATTTTTGGAAATTCCATTTCACTTCGCTGTCGCGGTAGCCGTTTAGTTCTTTCTTCATCAGAAACTCATAAAGCGGATGCGGATTACCGCCAAGTATTTTCACTTTCTCGGTAATAGGAAACGTAACTCCGTAATTCATTTCACAGAACTGTTCGATTTCTGTGGCAGTGCCGGGCTCTTGTTCGCCAAAATCGTTGCAGGGCAAGCCGATGACTTCGAGTTTATCTTTGAAATTCTGGTGCAGTTCTTCCAACTGTTTGTATTGCGAGGTAAAACCACAGGCACTTGCCGTGTTTACCAATAAAATCTTTTTGCATTTGAACTTAGAAAGCGAAAGGTCGTTTCCTTTAATGTCCTTTAAGGGGTAATCGTAAACGGTTTTACTCATTGCGTGAAAATAAAATAAACAGACAATAGAGATTAGATAGGAGACGATAGACGTTAGACACAAGACGTTAGACACAAGACTTTAGACAATGCAATGGCACTTCTTAATTTTTAGATTTGTCGGAATGAAATTAGCGCACATTATAAATCCCGTGAAGATTACTCCGGCTTCGGAATTATATGTAGTGCAGCCTATTACTTTCGAAACGATACGCGTAGCGAAAGAGTTTGCGAAAGATAAAGTAGCGGTTGAACTGTTTTCTATTTGCTTTGAAGAAGACTGTAGTATCATCCCATCCTTCTTCACCCAAATTCCGAATCTTCAGCAGTCGGTATTGGATTTCGAGCAGTTTTCC
Organism: Bacteroidota bacterium; assembly: GCA_947478005.1. Classification (GTDB taxonomy): domain Bacteria; phylum Bacteroidota; class Bacteroidia; order Chitinophagales; family LD1; genus Bog-950. Next base: position 11,662 of record CANJVG010000101.1, on the reverse strand, counting down.
AGACCAAAGAAGTATCCTTTGATGGCGGATGTGTTGCGGGCATTATATAACGCAAGTGATGCCGAGTATTTGATTTACACCAATATGGATATTTCGCTGATGCCGCAGTTTTATTTATCAGTGGCGGACTTGTTGAAGGAAGGTTATGATGCGCTGATGATAAACCGCAGGGGAATTTCAACGAAATATAAATCAATTGATGAACTGCCGTTGATGTATTCGGATTATGGCATGCCGCATCCGGGTTTTGATTGCTTTGTTTTCAGAAGAGAGTTATTGGATAAGCTGATTCTTAAAAATATTTGCCTCGGTGTTTCATTTAGTGAAACAGCTTTAGCACATAACTTTATTGCTTTTGCAGAAAAACTGAAACTGGTGGATGATTTGCATCTTACTTTTCACATAGGCACAGAAGTAATGCCACCGCTCGATGAAGAATATTATCGGCACAATCGGAATGAATACGAAAAGAAAATCTATCCGCGGCTCAAGCCGCTGCTGAAGATTGCCAAGTTCCCTTACACTGAATTGTCTTTGCCTAAACGATTATTGAAGTGGGCTTTGAATCCAAGTTTCAGAACACAGCAGGTCGTGGAAATGGAAGGACGGGCGTTTTCTCGAAGAATGAAATACAAACTAGACTCCCTTCGGTTTAAGTTAATGGCGAAGCTTAAATAGTTTCAACCTCCAGGCTTTTCATTACATCCTTTCTTGCCTTGGTTAGTTTCTCTTTCATCACTGCATCCACCTTATTCTTTTCATTCCATTCAATGACGGTCTTGTTTCCGCGGAGGTGAATGGCCGCATTGCGAATTTGTTTGGCCTCGAGCAGGTAAAGTTCCTTTTGCAACATATACTCGTAGCCTAAACCAAATTCAATCTTCTTCGTTCTGGTGAAACCCAGCGATGAATTGTATTGATGCGCCACCGAATTGTTGCCTTTTACTTTGGCATACACGAGTTGTAAATCGAAAAGCAGGAAGAAGATGTCGAGCATGGCCAGCGATGCCATCACGGGCACATCGGAGGTCAGAAATTTGTCGTCATAAATAAATAGACCGGTGTAAGCCGTTTTGTTTTCCCAGTCGATGCTCGAAATATTGATGAGGCCCGCAGGAGAATTGTTGTAATGAATAACGAAAAAGAAATTCTGCTCGTTATCTATTGAAGTAAACCACTCGCTTTGCATGGCGGGTGTTATTTCGCCTTTGTAAAACATGAACTTTGCAATCTTGGGGTCGTTGCGCCACTGCCGAACCAACTCTGCATGGTGGGCTTCCATTCTTTCTAAGGTAATTCCGTAGCGCGTTATCATCATGGTCGAAAAAAGTTTGGGCTATTTCAGCATTTCCTGAATCTGATACGGAGGTTTTCGGTGTTGCAGCGCAAACAAACGGTTGAGATACTCCCCGATTATGCCCAGAGAAAACAGAATTAAACCGGTGGACATAAAGATAGATACAATGAGGGTGGTGAAACCGAGCGGAGAGCCGTTGACTATTTTCTGGTAGATAAAATAAAAGGCAAAGCCCAACGAAATCCAGAAGGAAGCGAGCCCGAACCAGGTCATAAACCGCAACGGAATGGTGGTGTAAGCAAAGATAAGGTTGAGGGAAAGCAACACTAACTTGGGAACACTGTAACCCGAGTTTCCTTCTTTGCGTGCCGCGTGGCGAACCGGCACCCATTCTATCTTGGTAGTGTGCCATGACAGGATTTCATCGACAAAAGTGAAGCTGTGGTTGTAATCTTTTATTTTATCAATCACCGACTTGTGAATGATTTTGAAGCTGGAGCCCTGGCCTGTAGTGTTTCCGAATTTTTCGAAAATAAAACCGATGAAATTGCTGCCCCATTTGCGCACGGGCGCATGTTGCCGCTCGTCCTGATAAGTGCCGTAGACCAAATCGGCATTGGTTTCGCGGGCGCGCGCAATCAGCAGTTCCATATCTTCGGGAAAGAATTGCAGGTCGTCATCAATCGTAAGAATGTATTCGCCACGGGCAAACTGAAAGCCGCAGATAAGCGCTTTGTGCTGACCAAAATTTTTGCGAAGGTTAATGCCTAACAGTCGTTCGCCATACTTTTGTTTCAGGTCTTTAATCTTCCACCAACTGCCATCGGTGCTCAGGTCATTAACCAGAATAATCTCGAAACTGGCGTTGAGTTTTTGGAAAGTTAGCTCCGCACGCTGGCACAGTTCCTCGAGCGTTCGTTCGCTGTTGTAAACGGGCACTACTAAAGAATATTCGGGCGCGTGGCTCATGACTAAACTTCTATCAATTTTGAACAAACAAGGTTTTCGGTTTCCACACAACAACTGCCCCACGACAAGCCCACACCGAAACCCGATAATAATAATTTAACCCGTTGCGTGGTTAATGCGTGGCTTAGATTCACCAGCATGGTCAATGGAATAGTTGCAGAACTGGTGTTGCCGAAATCGTGTAAACTATACGGCACTTTGCCGGCTTCTATCTTCAATTTCTTCCTTACGCTTTCTATCATCAGCTTGTTTGCCTGATGAAACACAAAGTAGTTCACTGTTTCTTTATCAATCTTCTTCTCCGTTAATAATGTATTGATGTTCGGTGCTATTTCGCGCAGCGCAAAGTTGAAAATCTTCACCCCGTCTAATTTCATTTGCAAATTATTGCGCAGGACTCCCGGTGCATGTTCTTCTTCTACAAAAGATTTTTCGGAAACACGATTCCGATAGCCGCCATCGCTGATAATAATGTCGTCAAATTCTTTTCCATCGGTTTGCAGATTGAAATGAATTTCATGATTCAACGAAAATTCTAAGCCCGTGGCCGTGCCCGCATCGCTGAAAAGGGGTGCGGTGCTTTTGTCCTTCATCGAAATGGTCTGAGTCGAAATATCGCCCACCAGCAGCAGCGCTTTTCCGCCCACCATGTTTTGCAAAAGACTGCCGACAATCGAAAGTCCGTACACATAGCCCGAGCAGCCGAGGTTAACATCGAAGGCAATACAGTTTTTGCTCAGGCCAAGTTTCTCTTGCAGCAGCGAAGAAGTGTTGGGAATCGTATAGTCGGGGGTTTGGGTCACGAAGACGAGGATTTTTATTTCCTCGCGCGCCCATTTCAAATCATCAAGCAATTGATTGGCCGCAGTCACACACAGGTCGCTCGCAGTCACACCCGCTTCGGCCACGCGTCTGTATCGAATGCCCACCGTGTTCACAAACGCCTCGCGGTCGGCAGGGGCCAGCAGCGCGCAATCCAAATTGTCCTCTGTGTTCTTAGGCACGCAGGCGCTGAGGCCGCTGAGTTTTATGTTTGGAACGGTGAACAATGACATGACACGCTGCTATTTGCTTTTCACTTTTTCAAAAAGTTCCTCCACCGTGTTGCTGGCTTTCAGGTCTTCGGCCGTAATTGTTTTTTCATAGTCGGCATCTATCATGGCTATCACAATCAGCGTGAGCATGCTGCCCCATTCGCTCAGTTTTTTAAACTCGGTGGTAGCCGTAATGGAAGCTGCGGGCGTTTGATTAAAGCACTCGGCAAATTTTTCTATAAATTCTGTTAGGGTCATAGCGGGGGCAAGTTAGAAAAACTTTACGGATGGGAACTGATGCACGTCAGTGGTCGAATTGAGGTCCATGTTTGTCAGTTTTTTATTGCCAAAAGAAAGAATGCTGGATTGCAAAGGAGCCATTATTTTTTACTTTTAAATCTGAAAATATCGTATGAAAATGTTTCAGCCAAAGCTTTTGTTTCTGTACATCGTGTTGCTCTTCGCGGCATCTTGCAATAAAACCGAGGACATAAAGATTCGCGGCAACATTCCTCCGCCCGACCACAGCATCGATTCGTCTACCATCAACATCTACATCAACAAAGCCTACATTAATATTGTGGGAAGAGAACCGGTGGGCACCGAAAAAAGCAGCGCGCTGACGATTCTGCGGCAAAACAATTTTTCGGTGGATAATAGAAAGCAGTTTATCCAAACGTTGTTGACGAAGCCCGAATACAACTCGTATCTCATCACCATTGCGCGCAGCGAATACTTGGGAAATGCTGATACGCTCGACATTGCGCAGCAAATATTTGTCTATCAAAACGCATTAACCTTAGTCGATTACGCGCCTTTCTACCCGCTCATCCGTTTCGAGATGAAAAGATTGGATACCCTGCAGAATACCCTGCGCGATATGAACGCAGGCACCTGCACCTACCGCGATATGCTGCGCAGAACGGTCAATAATTATTTCTACGACCAGCTAAACATGGGCACCGAGAATTTTGTGGTGAGCACCTTCCAGAATTTTCTGTTCCGATACCCCACTAATTACGAACTGGCGCAGGGAAAAATAATAGTAGACGGACAAAGCGGGCTGCTCTTTCTGAAAAATGGCCGCACCAAGAATGATTACCTGGGCATCTTCTACAATAGTTCCGATTATTATGAAGGACAGGTGCGGTATATCTTCCGTAAATATGTTTTCCGCGAGCCTACCTCGGCAGAAATGGCCTACTACGCCAATATTTACAAGGCTGCCGGCAATTATAAAGACCTTCAACTGGCAGTTTTCTCGCTGAATGAATATGCCGGCATACAATAAACCAACAACACCAACAAAACTATGACCACAACCAATAAAACAGCCTCACTTCCGGCCAAAACAGTCATTCTTTTGGCCGCTTTTTTCCTGCTTGCAGCCTCGGCTTGCAACAAAGATCAGCGAGTAACCTACGAAGTACAGACAAAAGAGCTGTATCAGTCTGCTGCCCAGAAACAAACACTCAAAACCACTATTCAGTTTGTGTCTATTGCCTACAGCGATTTGTATAACAGCAGCATTACCAGCGACCAACTCAACAAACTTGATTTGGCTTATCAGGCCATGGGGGACAAAAAGATAATCGAGGATATGATTATCAAAAACTTCCTCAATCAGGCATCGTCTATCATACCGACTAACACCATTATGCGCAACGATGTGGCGGCTTTTGTGCAAAACACCTACCTCCGCTTCTACAATCGCAAACCCAACGAGTTCGAGGCATGGAAAATGAAAGACATGATTGAAAAAAACACCGACATCACGCCCAAGATGGTGTATTATACTTTGATGACCAGCAATGAATACCGGTATTATTAATGCGGAATGAAAACAAACAAGCAAACCATAGTATCTAACCAATCACCACTAATTATTAACTACTAGCCAATGAAAAGAAAACAGTTTATAAAGAATGCAGCCCTCACTGCCGCAGGCAGTATGGTGATGCCTTATATACTTCCGACCGGAAGATTGTTTGCCGCCAGCGGAACCCGCAGAGCCGGCCACGTGGTGGTGTGTCTGTTTGCCGGTGGTGTGCGCAATACCGAGAGCATGGGCAAAGCCGATGGCAATTTAATGCGCAACACCCTCAACGGAACGGAATCTATCAGTGCCGATATAGCACCGGGTGTTACTCAACTGCCAATGCTCGCCAGCACTCCGCTACAAAACGAAGCCACCTTGTTTAAAGAATTCAGATATGCCGAAGGCCCCACCGGTCACTACAATGCCCACGCAGCTGCCATGACGGGTGTCTATTCCGACCAGTCTATTCAATTGAAACAACCGCCTCCGTTTCCTACTATTTTCGAATACTACCGCAAACACAACTCGCCCACCAACAACGCGCTGAACGCATGGTGGGTTAGCAACTCATTGGGGCCCTATCCTTTCCTCAACTACAGCAGTTATGAAGGCTATGGTGCCGCTTACGGGGCCAATATGATTCAGCCCGATGCGTTTTTCTCGCAGGCAAACTCGCTGGGCAACCCTGTATCGTTTGCTCAATCCGAAAAAGCGAAGTGCGACATGATGCGCGACTTCGCCAACGGCCAATTCAAGGTTCCGCAGCAGGCTATTTCCTCGGGCATTGTCAATTCACCGGCCGATGCCGAGCGCCTGCAAACCTTCCTGAACCGAACCATGACAGATATACGCAACGGGGTCTTTCCTCAGAACCCATGGGGCGTTACACCCTACATGACAGGCGATATGAAGAACATTTATTTGGGAATAGAAGTGCTGAAAGAATTCAAACCCGAGTTGACGGTGATAAACATGACCGATATCGACATTGGCCACTTCGATTATACCAAGTATGTCAACGCCATTGGCATAGCCGACTACGCTATGTACAAATTATGGCAGGCAATAAAGGCGGATGATGTATTGAAAAACGATACGGTGCTGATTGTGGTGCCCGAACACGGCAGAAACGAACTACCCAACAGCGTGGTAGACGCCTATGGCCGCAAAGCCCTCGACCATAACAACGATGCCAAGAGCCGCGAGATATTTTGTTTGCTGGCCGGCACCGGAATTAAGCACAACACGGTGATAGGGCTCGATAATCAGAACAATGGCATAGGACAAAGCATCGATTTGGTGCCTACTATCGCCAATATCCTGGGCTTCGACACCGATATTCCGGGCGGATTGCTCAACGGACGAGTATTAAACGAAGCCTATTCTTAAGCTATGATAAAGACCATGAAACATCTTTTCGGTGCAATGAAAAACAACAGCAGAACGCTGACACTTTCGGTCAGTTTATTGGCTGCTGCCTTGCTTTTTATTCCTTCTTGTAAGAAAACAGAGAGCGTTCCTCACAATCCTTACGAGGATATTGTGCGCGGTGATACTACTTCCTTCGGCATTCCGTTAGACTCGCTCAACATCACCTACATTCATAAGAAAATACTGGCGCCCACCTGCGCTGTGCCGGGCTGCCATGTAGGGAATTTCGAACCTGACTTCAGAACTCCGCAGTCATCCTTCTCAACGATGGTGTATGCCGCAGTTAAGAAAAACAATCCTGCCAATCCCTTCAAATATCGTGTCATTCCAAACGACACCAACGGCTCCTTGTTGTATGAACGGCTCACTAACTGCTGCTTCATCAATCAAAACGACCGGATGCCGCAGGATAGTATCGGTGTTCCCTTGTCCAATGCCAACCTCAACCTAATTGCTTCCTGGATTATGCACGGTGCCCGCGACATCTTCGGCAACACCATGGCACAGCCCGATGCCGAGCCGGTTGTTTCACCGCTTTATGTAGCCATCAGTACCAACTTTCAAACCATTTATTCAGCTACGAGGTTAGACAGTGTGGTTTACAACCCGTTCGTAGTTCCATTATCCGTTACTTCCTTTCTGGTGGGAATAAAAGCCAGCGATGACCTCACCAGCATGTTCAATCTGAAATACAATCAACTGAAAATTTCGGCCAAAGAAGATGATTTCAGCAATGCTACCAGTTACACGGCTGCCTACACCACCTTCGGCACCGATTCTTACTTAGTAGCCACTGTACTTCCGTCTTTGTTGCCGGCTAATGATACCCTGTTTATGCGCTATTATGTAAATGATGGGCGGCATACCAACAATACCGAGTACCCACGCACCGAAACAGAGTTTTATTACAAACGCTTTTGGAGTTTTATCAGAAAATAATTCATTCTCTAACCATCTTTCAAGGTATGAAAAACAAGAGCACTTATATTTTTGCGGCATCTCTCCTACTGTTCTTTGGTGGTTGTAAAAAAGAGGACCCCATTTCCAACACTCCTTCAATTAAGTTCATTTCCATGACTCCGTCTACCGTAACCAAGAATAACGAGGCTGACAAAATAGTCATCACCTTCGAGTTTACAGACGGCAATGGCGACCTGGGCGATAATACACCCGACATGAAAAATCTTTTCTGCACCGACAGCCGCAACAACGTTACTTATGAGTTTCGTATACCTCAGTTAGCGCCCGATAATGCCAATATCATTATTACCGGCCAACAGGCCTTTGATTTACCTCCGCAGGGTTTTGTAGATGATAATCATACCACCGAAACCACGACCTACTCCATTTATGTAAAGGACCGGTCAGGCAACCAAAGCAATACCATTCAAACTTCTACTTTAGTGATTAATAACTAAACGAAAAGATTACCACTTCACAATTCGCTGCGTACTGTGCTTTTGGTAATTATAGATATGAAGCAAATAAACTCCTTTGGCTACGTCCAAGGATAGTTCGGATTTTAAATTTTGAATTTCAGACTTAAACACAAGTCTTCCTTCTGCGGTAAAAACTTCCACATTCGCACCAATCCAATCGTTGTCTGCCTCTATTTGCAAAGTTTTGTAGGAGGGGTTTGAGATTACCCTCATTCCGGAAGCACTGGTTGATGTAATTCCGGTCACAGTAACCGATACATTGTTTGAAACAACATGGCATCCGTTTGCATCCGTTACCGCTACTGAATAGTTGCCTGTTTGGGTGGCGGTATACAAAGAATCAATAGCTCCGGCTATCAGCGTATCATTGAAATACCATTGATAGGTAACTGAATTAAAAGCGCTTAAAAGATTTCCGTTTACGCTAACGGAAATTGGAGGAAGCGGATAAACATGAATAGCGAGGTGATTAGATGCAGCAGTACAACCGTTGTTGTCGGTAACTGTTACAAAATAATTGCCCGCATGCGTGGCGCTGATACAATCTGTAACGTCTCCGGTGTTCCATAAATAGGAAACAAAACCCGAAGTAGAACAAAGATGTGCCGTATCGCTGGCACAAATAGTTGTTTGATCTGTAATTACCGTGTCTGCCGGCCCGGGGTAAACCGTAATAGAAGTTTGATTGGATGCAATGGTGCAATTATTGGCATCAGTAACTGTGACAAAGAAAGGCCCACCTTGTTGGGTTAGAATGCAGGTGGACGTGTCACCCGTATTCCAGTGATAGGAAACAAATCCTGAAGAGGCGCAAACCGAGGCTGTATCATAAGAGCACATAGCGGAAACATTGGATTGAACATTGAGCGGGAACGGATCAACGACCGGCAAGGCAATGGTATCGCTAACCGCAGCACCTAACGAATCGGTAACCGTTACATAGTAAAGACCTCCGCCACACAAACTATCAATGAATGAAGTGGTATCGGTAGTGCCGAGCCAAAGGTAATGATAGGGTGGAGTGCCCCCATTGGCCGTTGCAGTAGCATTGCCATTACAAACGCCAAAGCAGGTGGCAAAGTTCGTATTAGTGGCTATCGAAAGCGGAGGGGTAATTGTGCTGGCAGTGATGGTAAAGTTATCAGCCTGAGACCAATCAATAGTGCTGGGGCTGCCTTGAAGTGATACGGTAATGTAAAGTGCACTGAATGGAGCTGTGAACGTAAAGGTGCGTTGGGTCCAAACGCCATTAGCAGCCCCTGAAGGAGCTGTATAGAGCAAGGTACCAAAGGCGTTGGCCGAAGTAGATAATCCTATTTCAAACGGGTTGGCAATCCATCTTGGGTCTGCCTTATCGTAAAAACTTATTGTATAGCTGTTGCCGGCTGTGAGCGGAGCTGAAAGGGTCATGGAAATCATGTCTGTGCCACCACCGGTAAAGCCTATAAACCAGTTACCGCTCTGCGGGCCTCCGGAGTAGGTAGCCGAAGTAATAATATCCATATCGCCATACGTGCCAAAGGACTGGCTGTTGGCCATCATGGCATCATAAGCTGGGCTGGTAAGGTTAATTTGGTCACCCACGGCCGTATTGTTTTCGAAATCACCGTTAAGGAATGTTTGGGCTTGCAATTGCCCTACTGAAAAAGTAGCCAATAGAAGAAAGTAGAAATGTTTCATAGCCGAAAAAATTTTCTACAAAGGTAGCAATGCCGTATTAGCTCCGGACTGTTTTTCATCAGTAGTTCGTTTAAATAGAGAACCGCCCTTACTTCGCCATGAAACTCATGGCAAAGTAAGGGCGGTTAATTATTAGCCGAAGCTAAACCAGTGGTTTATTGCTTCGCAAATTTTTGTGTAACGATACCTTCTTTGGTAGTGATAGCGGCAAAGTAAAGACCCGGAGTAAAGTCTTCCCCGTTTAAAACAAATACATGGTTGCCTGCTGCCAGCGTTCCATTTACTAATGTCTTTACCAGTTGACCCGTCACGTTATATACCGTTACGTTTACTTCTTCTTCTTTAATAGTAGTAAAGCTTAAAGCAGAAGCGGCAGAAATTGGATTAGGGAATACAGAAACTGAATTCAATGTATTGCTTATCTGCTCAATGCCCGTAGCGTTTGGAACGGTGATGATACTGGAAACATCGGTATTGAAGTTCGTATCCTTAATCACAAATTTATTGTTGGTGGTATCATCCGGAGGAGATGCAACACCACCGTTCGAGTTAATCCAAACCATTAATCTATAAGTGCCCGGAGGAGGGGTGAACGCGCCCAAATTGGCAATAACAAACCCTTTGTTACTAAACGAGGCAAACTGAGTTTGTTGTAGACCTTGAACTACATAGCTTATTGCCTTGTAGAGATGTGCACCGGGAGTAGTGATGCCGGATGCATTGCAGCTAACGAGGCAAAGTGACACCTCGAAATCATTCACATAGGCACTGGTATTGCTGCCTGCACCGGCAATAGGCTTAAAGAAACAGCCTGAAACGGTCCTGGTAGTAGAATTATAAACATAGCCCGCATCGCCCTGGGCATTTTTCATAGTAACATCAGCATCCTGAATAACGGCATGAGCCGAAAAGGAAAGGCCCATCATCATCATAATTGTGGTAAATTGTAAAACTGTTTTTTTCATTTAAATTGTTTTTGGTATGGGCGCGAATATAAAAGGCTGTGTGCCTTTTATAAATTCAGTGTCCCTTGCTTTTAAACATTTTTTAGTTGAAAGCCTGCGCGGAGGGTGCAACATTGTTAAATAGAAGAGCTCTTACTCCTTACATCCTCACCCATCTTTTTCTTGCGCTGCCTTCTTTGGTTTTTATATCGGCTATGTAAACGCCCGAAGGGAGATGAACGATTGACAACTGACTATTGACGATGGTAGAACCAAGAGCAGACAGAACTAAGCTGCCTGTGGTGTTGTAAATATTTACTTGCTCAATCGCTGTGCCGTTGGTTTGGATGGATAGTTGGGTGGTGGCGGGGTTGGGGAAGAGAGTGAATTGATCTGAAAATACCGATTCATTTATTCCCGCGTATAAATTAAACACACAAGTATCATAATTGGAATTATGATAAAGCACTTGATTGTTTTCAAAAAAGCAAACCAAAGTATCGCCAAAATATACCAAGGGAATTGCAATAGGTTCGGGTTCGATAAAAATACGATTCAAAGCGCCAATTCCATCGATCCATGTATCATGAAATCCCATGCTTTCATAATAAGGTCCATATCGAACAAACATTCGTTTGCGATAGTGCCCTACGAAAACTGAATCTACTGAATCTACTATGCAAACTGCGCCATAACCAATATTTGGAATAGTATCATTTGCATTTTTACTAAAATCATACAGCAAAAATTCGCTCGTGTCATAACTCAGGTATTCATAAATACGATTCAATGAATCTCTTCTGAGATAACAATCACTTTGCGCATTAGAATAGGGGTCACTAATTTTTTGATATTTCTTACCCGATATAGTAGTATCAGACCCCGCTCTATAAATTATTGTATTGGATTAACCATTTAGTCCGCAACGCAAATACAGTGCGTAGTGGCGAAGTAAGTTTGCTGAAAAATGGTTATGAAAAAGCAAATCAGTATTCAGTCGTTCTTTGAGAAATATCCGGATGATGAATCGTGTTATCGTTACCTGGCAG
>CANJVG010000100.1 GCA_947478005.1 Bacteroidota bacterium | reverse complement strand
CAACTTAAGAGTAATGGTCCCGTTCATGCATGAACTTCTACTTCTTCGTCAGGTGGTCAGTTTGTTCCGGCCTTGGGTGGTCAATTTGGACCGGCCAAGCTCGTCACTTTGAACCGGCCTTAGGTGGTCAATTTCACCGGCTCTTCCACTTTAGCAGCTTAGTTTTTCAAATACTTAAATCATCCCGGGTAAAACCGTTTTCGTTTTAATCAGATGCGACAGAACCTGAACCTGTTGCAGTAATCGAATTATTCACTTCACAAGGTTGCAGCAGTTGAATGAATGAATAATTTCAACCAAACTATGGGGGTTAGCTACTTTTTCCTTGCTTATTGTTTTAAAGGGGAATAAGGGCTACCAAAGTTATACTTAAACTGAAGCAAAGATTTATAAAAAAATGTGTGCGGTTTTTCTAACCGAAACAGTTGAGGCTCGGACAGCAACTGAACCATTTTCCATTTCGGATACGGAATTATCAAGAATATTTAAGTCATATATCTATATCCACGGCACACAAAAGCACAAAATAGAATTGAAAAAGGCGCAACCTTGCGGGGGGGGGGTAGTTCTAAAATCTTACAAAGCCTTTCACGAAACCAGTGCAATCCTGAGCATAAAAGTCGAAATGGAAATAATTCGACTAAGGCAATCAATCTCACAAAGGCATACAGGACAGATTTACTTAGACCCAAATCATGAAATCGAAATGGATTTATTAGGGAATTAATAAAGAGGATGCCGTCAAACGAAATGACAGCATCCTCTCAATTCTTTAGCGAATTAAGGTAAGCGTGCCTTTGTAATTATTATCCGAATGATTATTGAGCCATACAAACTTAGCTACATAACTGTAAACCCCCGGCTGAGCAAACTCCCCTTTGTAGATTCCGTTCCAGGCAAAGTTTATGTCGTTACTTTCAAATACCTTTTCACCCCAACGGTTAAATACTGTTACGTTTAGTTGTTTAATGCCTGGTATATTTCCGAAGATTTTCCATTCGTCATTAGTGCCATCACCGTTCGGTGTAAATATGTTTGGAATAAACACATCATACAAGGGAAGTACAGAAACATCTACCGTACTAGTGCCGGTACAACCCGCACCAGTAGACATAGAAACAGTATACTTCACAGAATAATTTCCGCTGAAAACAGGTGCTGCACAATCGTAGCAGGATAAACCGAAAGACGGCTGCCAGTTATAAGTAACTGTTCCTTGTTGGTTATTGCTTGTTTGCAATTGCAGACTCTCGCCTAATTTTACTTCCACAGGGTCAGGCGTCACCGTAATTTGGACAGAGTCCGGTTCGTTTACCTTCACCGAATCAATGGTCGTACAGTTATGCGAATCTGTAATATCCACCATATAAGTATTAGCTACCAGACCGCTAAATAAACCGGTAGTGTTCTGCACACCATTTGACAAAGCATAAGAAAAGCCAGGATTCCCTCCCGAAGCCGTTACCAAAATCTGACCATCCGAATAACGGTAGCAAGAGGCATCCGTAGGACTCATAATATCTGTAATTTTTGCTGGTTCATTAATAGTAGCCAGTGCTGAGTCTATGCACGAATTTACATCGGTAACTCGAACTGTATAGGTATTAGCAGCCAAAGCACTAAACTGCCCAACAAGTGAGTTTTGGGAAGTAACTCCATCGGTAATAGAATAGTTAAGCGGACTGGTTCCACCGGTAGCAGTTGCAGAAATCGTTCCGTTTACATCACCAAAGCATAGCACATCAGTACTAGCAATCGGAAGCGTTAACGAAAGTACTTGTGGCGAAGTAATAATTACACTTTGAGTGAAGCTGCATAAGTTCAAATCGGAAACGGTGAAAGAGTAAGTGCCTACAGCAAGATTTGTAGCCGAGTTAGTTGAACTTACATTTGAAGTCCATTGATAAGTATAACCAGGAGTAGCACCGGATACAGTTAAGGTAATAGAGCCATTGTTACTGCCAAAACAGAGATTAGATAAATGGGTTTCGGAAACAACCAAAGACGTTGGTTCAGTAAGAGTAACCGAAACAGAGGCGGAACAAGTGCTGTTATCTGTCACCGTAATGATATAGTTGCCCGCGGCTAAAGAAGAAGCCGTGCTAACATTTCCTTGCGTGGGATTCCAGTTATAACTATAGGGAGATGTAGCGCCTGTGGCTGTTACTGTAATTGCTCCTGTGCTTATGCCATTGCAACGCAAATCTGTTTTTGAAGTGGCCAATACAAGGGCAGTCGGCTCTGTAACAGTAGCTGTTTGTGTAGTCGTGCAACTGTTGGCATCGGTAATAGTAACATCATACGTATTAGGACCTAATCCTGTGATAGCATTGGTAGCAGGTTCAGCAGGGGTCCATCCGTAGGTGTAATTAGCTGTGCCACCCGTAGCCGTAACAGTCACAGTTCCATCATTAGCTCCAAAACACGAAACATTGGTTCGTTGAATGGTAGCGGAAAGTGCAGCCGTAGGTTGAGTAATGGTAACCGTGAAGGTATTAGAGCAATTTATTTGGTCGGTTATGGTAATCGTGTAAGCATTGGCGGCTAAGCCTGTAGCTGAATTAGTGGTAGATACAGCCGATGTCCACACATAGGTATAATTCGGCCCTGACCCACCGCTAACAGTGAGCGTACTGGCACCGGTAGAGTTGCCAAAACAGGCTACATTGGTGTGTGCGGTTTCCTGTATAACAATGGCAGAAGGTTGATTAATCGTTCCGGAACCAGTTTGCTGACAAGTATTAGCATCGGTAGAGGTTACTGTAAAGTTTCCTGCAATCATGGATGCTGTGTTGGTGGTGGAAGTGGAAGCACTCCAGGTATAATTGAAAGGCGCTGTACCACCGTTCGGGGTGGCAGTAGCGCTTCCGTTTGCGCCAAAACAAGCCGCATTAACCGAAACCACCGTTAAAGAAACAGCTGCCGGTTCTGTTACAATATAACTTCCGGTTACTGTACACAAATTAGCATCAGTAGCAGTTACTGTATAGGTTCCGGCATTAAGCGTTGAAATATTGGCACCGGTTAATCCTCCTGTCCAGATATAGTTGACCGCTCCGGTAGGATTTACAAATACCGCAGAGGCAGTTCCTTGTGTTCCTCCAAAACAAATTGCATTTGTTCCGGTTACAGTAGCACTTTGCGGTAGCGGCTGAGTTACGATTTGTGAGGTTGAAGCACTACATCCATTAGCATCGGTAACTGTTATGTTATAAGTATTGGCAGCCAATCCCGAAACAGTATCCTTGATGGTTACGTTCGGACTCCACAGGTAAGCATAGTTGGTTGTACCGCCCGAAGCATTTACCGTAACACTACCGTTGTTAGCTCCATTGCAGGTAACATTCGTATGCGAACTAGCCACGGCAAGCACTAAAGGTTGAGTAATAATAATAGGACTTGAAGTTGCTGTACATAATGCGTTGTCTGTTACTGTAACTGAATAAGTGCCTGCCGTAAGTCCGTTTCGGTCTTCGGTGGTGGTGGTGCCGTCATTCCACAAAAAGGTATAAGCAATCGTTCCGCCAGCAGGGGTCATGTTGATTGAGCCGGTGTTTCCACCATTACACAAAACAGGCAAATGCGTTTCGGTAATAGTAAGGGCTGCTAAAGGCTGCGTGATTGTAACACTGATAGATGCAGTGCAGCCTTTTGTGTCGGTTGCTGTAACCGAATAAGTGCCTGCAACAAGTCCGTTTCTGTCTTCGGTGGTAGTGGTACCATCATTCCATAAATAGCTGTAACCACCTGCATTTCCACCTGTGGTTGTTATGTCTATAGAACCCGTGGCCAAACCAAAACAGGCCACGTTTACTTGCGTTTTGCTCATGGCTACAGCAGCCGCAGGTTGAGTAACCGTAAAGGCTGTTACAGGTACGCTGCATCCTTTAGAATCTAATACATTACCGCTATAGGTATTTAGTGGAACGTTTGGTATTACAGTTGTACCTCCTGTAATAGGAGAACCAAGGTAAGTATAAGGCGGAGTGCCTCCGGCAATAGTTGCTGTAACGGTTGCATTATTGGCACCAAAACAGGTAACATCAGTATGGGATATGGTAGCTGTAAGCGCAGCTGCCGGTTGAAGAATGGTATCGCCACCCACCATTCGGCAGCCAAAATTATCGGTTACGGTATAGTTGTAAATTCCGGCAGCTAAACCGGTAGGGTTATTGCCTGAAACTGAATTCGGACTCCAGACAAAGTTATAACCCGGAGTTCCTCCGGCTACCGAAATGTTAAAGGCTCCGGTAGAATTTCCAAAGCAGTTTACATCGGTCCGCACATACGTATAACTTAAATAGGTAGCAGGGCCTCCAACGATAGCAGAAGCGGTGGTGGTGCAAGCATGATTATCGGTAACTGTAACGGTATAAGTTCCACCTATTATATTGATATTGGCAGTGTCGTGAAACAGGTTATTCCAGGCGTATTGATACGGTGGATTTCCTCCGCTTACCTGCACCGTAGCCTTGCCCTTGCCTTGGTGGAAACAACTGTCAATAATAGTAGTAGTGGTAGCTACTAAAGATGGAACAGCCGAAACGTTTCCGTTAGCAGTAGCAGTACAACCTCTAGAGTCGGTAACAGTAACGGCTATAGCGCCTGGCGGAAGACCCGTGGCCACCGGATTATTAGCATGGGACGGATTCCAGTTATAGGAATAGTTAGGCACGCCACCCGAGGTAACAGAAGCAATTGCCTGTCCATCGTTTGAACCGGGGCACGAAATAGGCACGGTAGCCAACGAAGCAACGACCGGGTTACCTGGCTGAAGAATTGTAACGGTTCCTGAAAAGGCATGAGCCCCATTGGCATCAGTATAATTGTAGGTACATACACCGGGTGATAAATTGGAAATAGTAAAAGTGGTTACACCCCCAACAGTATTTACGGTCGGGGTTGTTCCACTGCTCCAGGTAACGTTGGCCGGAAGAGTAGCACCAGTAACGGTTAAAGTAGCCGTTCCGTTATTCTGCCCAAAACAAGTAGGGTTGGTACTGGTGGTGTTAGACGTAAGTCCACAAGGCAGCGTGGTAATGTTTTCGACATACTGCAACGTAGCCGAACAACCATTGGCATCCCGAAAATCTGCAATAAAAGTACCGGTACCAAATCCGGTTGAGGTGTAGGTATTGCCCACCAAATTTGTGGGGTGTCCCGGTCCCCAGTTCACAGCAGTAGGGATTGGAGTTCCATAATAGGGAGTGGTACCTCCCGAAATAACCAAGGTAGTCGTTCCATCCAAATTACCACAGGTAGCATTGGTGTGCGAACTAGTAGCTGTTACTGCAGTTGGTTGGTTAAGCGTAAGCTGGCTGGTTGTTACACAACGTCCATCCGTTACAGTGACGGTATAAGTTCCTGCCGTTCTTCCCGGCCAGGTTTGTTGTGTATTGGCACCACCGTTCCAACTGTAGCTATAAGGGCCGAATCCGCCTGATGGTGTAACGGATACACTACCTGTGGCAGCTCCGTTGCAGGGCGGGTTGGTGCTGCTAGGCGCCAGCACTATCGGGCCTTTAGCATTCACCTGATGGCTCGATGTAAACGTACATCCATTAAAATCAAGTACTGTAAAAGTGACGGTGTAAAGCCCGGCAGTGGTGTAGGTATGCACTCCATTCACATTGGCTAAAGTAGGGTTGTTGACCACCTGTGTGCCGCCATCTCCAAAATTCCAGGTTGCGGTTTGATATTGACTAAGGTTAGTTGTAACGCATGGGTTTACAAATTCAAAAGTAGATGGCTGTCCTAAACATACACCTGAATTCGGGAAAGTAAAATCGGTAAATAGTTCATACTGAAAATTTTTGTAGTAGCAATCCTGTTGAGAGTAATTATAAAAACCAAATCTACCGGGCATAAAACAATCTTGCCAGTCAAAAACTTGATTTCCGTTAATAAAAATTGTAGCGCGGGTATAGGTTAAATACAAATCAAAATGGCTGTTAGCAAAGCCCTGCAGCAGACCAGGCCAGCCCCCACTTCCAAAGTTATTTTGCACTACGGTAAATTCCGGAGTATTTTGATGATTCCAGAAAGTGGTGTTGTACAGGGCATTGGGAACAACACCATTTACACGGTCGAGCGACATGCCGCTTGGGGCCGCATTTTGTTGCGCTTGCTTCCAATCAAACAGCCAGCAATCGAAGCTGTCTACTTGCGTTAGCGGATTTAAAAAGCTGAATACAAAGCCCATGTAATCATCATCCGTATCAGTTGATTTGAAATCTCCGCTAACGTGCACGTTCATCAGGTTGAAAGGCGAAACAAAAAAAGTAGGGTCTCCATTTATGGTTTGATGAACCTGAGAACCTCCGTTTTGAACGACCCAATTACCATTGCCTGGCTGTCCTCCTTTTATCCAGGTATTAAAATCCACGTTCACTACACACTGCGCATCTGTCAATAACACATAGGCAGATAATACTATACCGAGTAGAAATTTATTCATTGTTGAGTTGAGGGGTTATGGTGTTTTGTTTGGTTTGCTAAAATAGATAAAATCTTCTTGAACAAAAAATCGCTCGATAGTAGAGTGAGTTTTGGTGCGAAAGGTTGCCTGGAGGACCGTAAAAATTTGCCAACATGTTTTTGCGTAAGATATTAAGACAAGCTGGAAGTAGTAGAAGCCGATAATTGCCTTTGTTGTAGGTTGAATTTTGTACAAATATGGTTCTTTGCTTTATACGGAAATTATAAGCAAATCGACCTCAGCACATTATAACCTTATAGATAAGGAAGATTATGGCAAAGAATAAGCTACTCCCATTGCTGACTGAAGTTCTGGCATTAGGAGCTCATTCATACATATTTCATTTTCACCAGAAAAAAGACCATGACGATATTAAGGTAAGAAAGTGCCCAAGAATTGAAAAAGATATGAGATATGGAAGTATTTTAAAAACAGTACTTGCGCTTTGACAAAATATAGTTTATTTTGTGCTTAGAGCATGGACACTTCCCGCAATATTTTATTATTAGATAGTAATGAGCAAAGCGCTCTCGATATTCAGCGTTTTCTGAAAGTGAGTGCGTACACATTTACGATTAGCCATGCCAGCGATATTGCTGAAGGTCTTAATTACCTTAGAAGTCGCAAGCCGGATGTAGTTCTTCTCGATGCCGATCTGATGCAGCAGAAAGACTTTGCGCAATTCAAACAAACAATTTCCAAGGAAAACATCCCATTCATTCTATTTGCAGAAAGCGGCACCTCCGAAGCACACAGACAAGCTGAAAGTAGCGGAGCGGCTGATTATTTGGTGAAGAACAAAATCAACCTTTTTCATCTACAAAAAGCCATCGTTAACACTTTAAAGTTGAGTGAGGCTGCTACAAAATTAGACACTACTTATAGCGAATTTGCAGCTCAACACGATTCGCTTTACAAATTACTCAACCGCATAGACGCGGGCGTTTTAGTAATTAATGCACAAAACGCTATTCGCTATGCTAACACCAAGGCGTATAGTATTTTGGGTGATGAGGCAATTCGCAAACATCTGCCCGATTATTTGAGCTTCCGCGAAGTGGAAGAAGAGGAAGTAATTGATTTAAAGCTAAAACAAAACCTGTCGCTTCAAATTAAGATTACTGAACTAAATTGGAACGGAGAGAAAGCTAACTTGTTTGTGTTGAATCGATCCCATAAGAAGGAACAAGGAGTCGAGTCATTTAAAACAGATGATACCGTACTTTCATTGGTCAACTCCATTCACGAAAATATTCTGGTACTTCAGGGAGACCGCATCCTGCTTGCCAACAAACCTGCTTTGCAACAATTGAAATTGAAACAAAGCGAAATAAACATGCTTACGCTCAAAGATATTTTTGAAAGTAAAGAGACTTTGTTTGAGGGCATTTCTGTACAATCCTTTTTAGCCGAAAGACGCTCGGAGGGATTGTTACTTTACAAAGATGGTTCTACGCAGGCTGTACATTTCTCGATAAAGCCACTAAATATTGCTAACGATTTTTACCAACTCTTATCTTTCGAAACTAGCCTTGAATTAGAACATATTCCCTCTGCCCGCACTCATTCAGAAGCATTTAATACGGAAGGTGTATTGCACTTGGCCTCGCATGATTTGCGCGAGCCGGTACGCACCATACTCAATTACACGCAGTTGATTTCAGATAATCTGGCGCAGAAGAAATATGAACAGGCAATTGAATACACTGCTTTTGCCAAAGATGCTGCCGAACGAATGGAGAAACTGCTCAGCGATTTAAAAACATACATTGGGCTGAACGACCACAATTTTTCATTATCCAAAGTATCTATGAAATTGGTGCTGACGGATGTGTTGAAACAACTAAAACCTAAAATTGACGAAGCCAGTGCTGAAGTAAGTTTTACAGAACTGCCTGATGTGAATGCCGATCGCGAACTGGTAGAGAAAGTATTGACTCACTTAATTGACAATGCACTTAAATTCCGCAGGCCAAACCGCAAACCGGTTATTGATATTGGCTTTGATAAGTTTGAGGGTAACCTGATTTTCTGCGTGCGCGACAATGGCATTGGTATATCAAAGAAATATTATCGAAAAATATTCGAGTTATTTGAGCGCCTGAACCGTGTGGATGAATATCCCGGTAACGGGCTTGGTTTGGCCATCAGCAAAAAAATTACCGACATGCACGGTGGTGAAATATGGGTAGAAAGTTTACCCGGTTCGGGCAGCAACTTTTATTTTACCCTTCGTAGCAAATAGTATAGTTTTCTGCTAAGTTTGTTACCCAAACAAAACTTGATGAAGCCCCCTATTTTCCTTCTTCTGCTTGTAATGCATTGCACTTTGGCAAGCGCACAGGAAAAAAAATATAAAGTAGGTATTGTAGCATTCTACAATCTCGAGAACTTCTTTGACACCATTAACGACCCGAAGAAAAACGATGATGAGTTTACACCTCTTGGAGCTAATCAATATACAGGAGAAGTATATGAAAACAAGGTAAAAAAGGTGGCCGAGGTTATCGGGCAGATAGGCATTGATATTTCGCCTGATGGTTTTTCTTTGTTGGGAGTAGTTGAGGTTGAAAATGAAAAGGCACTTCAAGATTTAATAACTCAACCGGTTTTAGCAGGCCGTCATTTAAGGATAGTTCATTTTGATGGCCCCGATGAACGCGGTCTTGACCCTGCTCTGATTTACAACCCAAAATACTTTAGAGTCAAACATAGTGAGCCATTGTTTGTGCGTCTTGTAAATGGGGATGGCACCCCGCATTACACCCGTGATGTACTTTGGGTCAATGGTTTGTATAATGGAGAAATGATTCACCTTTTCATCAATCACTGGCCCTCGCGTTTGGATGGAGAAAATGCAGGTTCCACAGCAAGGGCAGCCGCTGCTGCAGTTAGTAAACGGGTAATTGACTCGCTGATGCTGATTAACCCGCAAAAAAAAGTGATTGTTATGGGTGATTTGAATGATGAGCCTGTAGCGCTAAGTGTGACCAAAGTGTTGGGTGCAAAAAGTGATATGAGCAAGTTAAATGCCGGAGACCTTTATAACCCATGGGTTGACTTTTACAGCAACGGAATAGGCACCGTGTACTACAATGAATCGTGGAGTATGTTTGACCAGATTCTCTTTTCCTCGGCATTTTTAAACAAAAGCCAGAAAGGATTTTATTTTCATGCCGTGCATATTTTCAATAAACCCTATTTGCTGAATAAAGGTGGAAAGCTGAAGGGCTACCCAATGGGTAGTTATGAAGGCAACGCATATACTGGCGGTTATAGCGACCACCTTCCAACTTACGGCATTTTATTAAAAGAGTTGGAGTAGCAACTTCCGCTTGTTTCGTTCACCATTAATGAGAATTCCATGAAAAGAATATTGCTATACCTTACTTTATCAGTTATTCTTCCTGTTGTTTCGATGGCGCAACAACCCACAGCGCAACCAAGTAATCTGCATTTTACCAACGTAACCCCCTATAATTTCATATTGTCATTTGACCCTTCTGTGGCCGATGGCTTTTTAATATTAAAGGGCACCTCGGAAATAATAGATGTGCCTGTGAATGGAGTCACTTACGAAAAAGGGCAAGGATTAACCAGTTGCAAAGTATTGAGCGTTTCGGCCGGCAGTTCTTTTAATGTTCGGGAGGTGTGGGAGAACACCCAATACTTCTTCAAAATATTTGCCTACAACGGTACCGGCAGCGGCATCAGCTATCTGCAAACAAACCCATTGACCGATTCGGTAATTACGTTTACCGCTGATGATGCGGGTTATTATCAAACCATTGACTCTACATTACCCACTTTTGTCGATGACGTGCATAATTTAATAAACCAACACACGGCAAACACCTATTCTCCGGGATATATCAATTATATGATACAGAATATATATGAAAGAGATACGATTGGGGGACAGGCAGTAGTTAACTGTGAATATAGTGGCGAAACTACTGTTTATACTCCTCCTTTTAGTTTTAACGCACAGGTTTATAACCGAGAGCATGTTCTGTGCAAAAGCTGGATGCGAACAGCTGCTGTTTTTCCGGCTGGCGACCTGATTAACTATACGGAAGGTTCGGATTATTTCAACTTATTGCTTAGCAAAGCTGCCCCGAACAACAAGAGGTCGAATAATCCTTTGGGTATTGTAGCTACACAAACCTATACCTATGGTTTGTGTAAGTTCGGAGGAGACAATACAGGCAACAATGTGTTTGAACCCAGAGCGGATAGGAAAGGCGATGCCGCCAGGGCCATGATGTATGAAATGATTTGCTACAACGGTTTGCAAGGAAGCTGGGCTTTGGACAGTTTGCTTTTGCAGGGACCGCAACAGGACCAGAATACTTTAAAACTGTGGAACCAACAAGATCCGCCTGATAAGTTTGAACGAACTAAGAACGCCTACATTAACTCTATTCAAAATAACCGAAATCCGTTTATAGACCACCCGCAATGGGCTATGTGCATTGACTTTGATAATTTGAGTAGCGCCACTTCCTGTTTCCCGAATGCTGTGAATGAGCAGGTATCTGATAATGCTGCCATTCATCTGTTTCCTAATCCTGCAGCAAGTGCAGTAAACCTTGTGATTGAAACGCTTGATTTTAATAAGGCGGAGATAACGGTGCTTGATATCTATGGTCGAAGGGTTTTGCAAGGAACCATCCAAAATACCAATACCAGCCTTGATATCAGCCAACTTGAAACGGGAAACTATTTTGTTCGCTTATTGCTGAACGGGCAAACGGCCGTGAAGAAGTTGGTGGTAAGCAGGTAGTGATTAGTAAAGAACCATCCATTCTGCAGATAGATAATCTTGCAAACAGAGAATTTCTACTACTGCTTTTGTCGAATCATTACTTCCTGATGTAGTTAAGCATTAAGGCTGCTGTCCTTTTAGAGGCTCCTGCATCACCCAGCTTTTCGCGAAGCAGTATATAGTCAGTCAATATTTTTTGCCTTCCTTCCTCGCTCAACAATGTTTTCAACTCTCTTACCAAACGGTCCTTATTCACATCTGCCTGAATCAATTCCTCTACTACCCGCTTGCCGCAAATTAAATTGACAATGCAGATAAAGCCTATGCTTTTATCAATCAGCGTCCGGATAATAAAATAGGAAATCCAACTTCCTTTATAGCATATCACCTCAGGCACATTATGCAGGGCCGTTTCGAGGGTAGCGGTACCCGATGTAACTATGGCCGCAGAAGATTGTTGCAGCACTCCATAGGTGCTATCTATTACCAGTTCCACCCGCTTGTTGCCAATAATCTTCCTGTAAAACTCCTCTCCTATTCCGCTCATTGCAGTTACGACAAAACGATATTCGGGAAACTCATCCACGACCTTTAAATATTCGGGAAGTAAATAAGCAATTTCCTGCTTCCTGCTTCCCGGAACTATCGCAATCGTCTTTGACCGGTCATTCCGAATATCGAACTCTACATTTCGCATTTCATCCAACAAGGGATGACCAACAAAATCAACCACCACCCCTTCCTTCACATAAAAGTCCTTCTCAAAAGGAAAAATCACAAACATGCGGTCGACATATTTCTTTACCTGACGCACACGGCCTTTTTTCCAGGCCCACAACTGGGGAGAGATGTAATAGAAAATTTTGAACGAATGCTGATGCAGAAACCGGAACAGACGAAAGTTGAAACCCGGGTAATCAATCAGGATAACCACATCAGGTTTGAATGCCAGAATATCTTTTTTACAGAACGAAATATTGCAGAGAATAGCCGGCAAGTGTTTAACCACTTCAAAAAAACCCATGAATGCAAGGTCATCGATATGCTTGACCACCTCCCCTCCTGCCTCCCGCATTTTATCACCGCCCCAGCACCGAATATCGGCTGATGCATCCTGCAGCTTCAACTCTTTAATCAAATTAGAACCGTGTAAATCGCCACTGGCCTCACCGGCTATGATGTAGTATTTCATCGGGCAACTACATAAAAAGCTTGATGTAAATAATAGGAAGCCCCCAGCAAATAGTAGCGCCTATTACTCCGCGTGCTGCATTATAATAACTGCTATTGATGAACAGAAAAAACACCCCGAGGTTAATGATGCAGCCGAAGCTGAGTATTTTGGAAAGAATATCAGGAATCATAGAGTGATGAATAAAGCCATGCAAATCCATCTCCTTCATTTGCAACAAATAGAAGAAGCCAAAAGCCAACAAGGGGCAAACCAAACCGGGAAAAAATCCGGTAAAAAACCGATCCCATTTATAAACCGTAGGTGCCGGGTTCAAAATTCTATTGAGCATGGAAGTAGACTTTTGTTGATACTATAAATTAAAACGCGAACTATCATTTTGTGGTATGTCCTCCGCCTTATCTATTTTACTGAAATCCCAGTTTTCGTTGATAAACGGAATGACATGATGGGCGGTTAAATCGTGTTGCACAGGCACCACACTCACATAGCCATTCGCCAGCGCCCATTCATCGGTATCCTGCCCATGGTCGTAGTTGACAAACTTACCCGTGAGCCAGTAATAAGGCCTTCCAAAAGGGTCCACCCGCTCTATATACTCTTCTTCCCACTTCGCCAATGCCTGCCGGCCAATCTTCATCCCTTTTATTTCGGCCAACGGAAGTTTGGGAATATTTACATTCAGCAAACTGTGTTTGGGAATACCAAACTTCAACAGCGATTGAGCAATGATTTTGGCATAATGTGCCGCAGCGGTAAAGTCAGCCTCCATCGAAAAATCGCAAAGCGAAAAACCCACGGAAGGAATACCCTCCAAACTGGCTTCTACTGCCGCACTCATAGTGCCCGAGTAAATAATATTGATAGATGAATTGCTGCCGTGATTAATTCCACTGACACATAAATCCGGCTTGCGGTGCATTACTTTATCCACCGCCAGTTTTACACAATCAACGGGAGTGCCCGAACAATGATAAGCCTTAATATCTCCGAAAATATGGAGCTGTTTGAGCCGCAATGGCTTATTGATGGTGATGGCATGCCCCATAGCACTTTGTGGCGAGTCGGGAGCCACTACTACCACTTCTCCTAAATCTTTCACAGCATCTACCAGCGCCTTAATGCCGGGGGCGGTAATGCCATCATCATTTACTACTAATATCAACGGTTTACTCATGGGGCGAAGTTAGTTTTTGGCAACTATTCCAACTGCAATTTTTCAACAGCAGCCCAACCCGGGGTTCTTTACCCGGTCAGTTCCAACCTGAAGTTTTCACCGAAACGGTCCATCCTCATATTGAACTTAGAACCATAGATGAGGTTGGAAGCCATTCTCTATCATTATGGTCACTGACAACTATCATTTGGGTGGTCTTCCACTATTATCATGGTTACAACCTACTATGATGATGATTGGTTCCAAGTATTGTTAGGGTCGCAGGCAACTATGACAATGGTAGCCTACAACTATTATCATGGTTAAAGGCAAGTATGATTTGAGTGGTTCTCGACTATTATCATAATTACAAGACCATATGATAATGGTGACCCGCAACCATTATCATAATCACCGTCAACTATGATTTGGGTGGTCCTCCCCTTTTATCATAGTCACGAGCAACTATGATCATAGTCGCGATGAAAACGAATAATGGTTTTGGGCTATTGCTGTTAAAAGCAGGATATTTTAGAACAAAAAAGCCCGTTTGGCAGAAACCGATAATTTATATCGTTTCTCTCAATTGTTGCAACGCCAATTCATAACCTCCCAACACCTCGGAAAGGGCGTTTTGCAGTTTGGCAAAATCGGAAGGCACTTTTTTGAACTCGTTATGCACCTTTTCGTCCTGCTGGGCGGTGGTGTGAAAGGCATGATAGGATATATGCAGATTGTCGTAAGCCGTCTTCAGGTTGCTGTGAATATCGGTCAGCTCCTGGTGAAAATTGTGCAGCAAGGGCCAGTGGCTGGCTCCTTTTTTGGGCTGTTCTTTGAGCTTTTCTTCCAGGGTTTCCAGATAACCCACCCCCTCCATCCAGCGTCTGACAGCATTTTCATGGTCTTTAACAAAATCGGCTGTTACCTTATGGATCAGGTCTATTTTATAAAAATTATGCTGCGGCATCGGTAGTAATGCTGCAAAAATACAGGATTCCGAAGTTGGTGGTTGGTTGATAGCTATTGTGAAATCAGTTGGGGGAATCAAAGATACCATAGGAGGAATGGAGAGAGCATACAGAGGGGATATAGGACAATTGACCACAGACCATTGACGATTGAAAATGCAGCCGCGCATTTGTTGTTGGTGATTCCGAGCCTTCGGTACACCAAGTGCGGCAAATTAAATTTCCAAATAGACTGTTTCCAGCACCCAATTTCACACCCCTCTTCATAGGAGAAAAGAGTCAATTGTCATAGAATTGTCATGAAGTAAATTTAACCCACACAACTTTTTTAAAGAAGCAGCGTCTATAGGGTATGTTAGTCTATTCAACATATTGCCTTCCTGCT
>CANJVG010000099.1 GCA_947478005.1 Bacteroidota bacterium | reverse complement strand
TTGATGTCAAACACATCTTTTACGATAGATTCTTCGCCTCTTTCGAGCCTTGATATTTCATCCAGATCATCGAGCAGGTTGCTGAGGCGGTCAATGCTTTTGGCGGTGCGTTCGAGGAATTGTTTGGAAACCTTGGGGTCGTCCATAGCGCCTTCGAGCAGGGTGTGAACGTAGCCCTGTATGTTAAAGAGCGGAGTTTTTAGTTCATGGGACAGATTGCCGAGAAATTCTTTGCGGAATTGCTCCATCTTTTTCAGGTCTTCAATTTCTTTGCTCTTGTCAGCCACCCAATCCTGTACTTGTGTTTCCATTTCGCGCAGAGGGTCATCGCTGGTAGATTCGCCAATAGATTCTTTGAGGCTTTTGCTCAGCTTGAAGCGGTGAATGATTTTGTACACGAGTTTAATGCGATTGCGCAGGTAAACTTCTACAGCATAATATAAGAGGAGGGAGGAGGAGATGAAACTGATAAGAAAGATAGTGACGAAGTGCTGCCAGGATAGCTGGAAGTAGAGGTCGATGGTGCTGATGAAGGAAGCCAGCAGCAGGGAAATGAGGACAATAAGGGTACGTGGCGAAAGTTTATTCAAGGCGGAGGTTTTGATGCGGCAAATTTATTTATAAAATCGGGGACCACAGGTTCACTCATCTCTTTTTTCTTACGTTTGCCACGTGAGTACTTTCCTTCAGATTTTGTGGCAGAGTTTGGTTCTATCTTTTGCCGAAATTCGTGCCGCTAAACTGCGTTCTACGCTTTCTCTTATTGGTATCAGCATCGGCATTCTCTGTATTATTTCGGTGCGCACGGCTGTGAATTCGATGGAGATGAATATTCAGAAGTCGTTTGCCTCGTTGGGTAAGGATATTCTGTATGTGCAGAAATGGCCCTGGATAATGAGTGAGGATTATCCTTGGTGGAAATATATTAACCGGCCCAGTACTAACCGCAGAGAGTTGGAACAGTTACAGCAAAAACTGAATGGGGCGCGCAGCAGTTGTATTGTGTTTCAGGCGGGCAATGCCAACATTATTTATGGCGACCATGTGGCTGAACGCGCGCAGATTTTGGGCGTTTCTTACGACTATAATCAAATCAAAGAAATAGAGTTTACGCAAGGCAGATATTTTACTACCGGTGAATCGAACAATGCGCAGGCAGTGGCATTAATTGGTTCTACGGTGGCCGAGGCGTTGTTTGAAGGAAGGACGCATATTGAGGGAGAGCAGATAAAGATTAGAGGGGTTAAGGTAACAGTCATTGGAGTGCTGAAAAAAGAAGGCAGTGATATGATTGGCTTTTCGCACGATAATCAGGTGATGGTGCCTTTTAGTTTCGTAAGCATGTTTACCAATATGAATGATGTTGGCAACGACCCATTGCTCGAAATAGCGGCTAAGGACGGGGTTCCGATTGAAGAGTTGAAATATGAACTGAAAGGGGTAATGCGCTCTATCCGCAGGCTATCTCCTTTTGAAGAAGATGATTTCGCTATTAACCAGATAAGTGTATTCACCGAGGCCATCTCCTCTATCTTCTCCATCATCAATATTGCAGGTTTAATCATTGGCGGCTTTTCGATATTGGTGGGAACCTTCGGCATTGCCAATATTATGTTTGTGAGTGTGCAGGAGCGTGTTTATCAAATTGGGATTAAAAAAGCATTAGGCGCACGCAAGGTTTATATCCTACTGGAGTTTTTACTAGAAGCTATTATGCTGTGTTTGTTTGGCGGGCTCATTGGTTTAATTGCTGTGATTGCTTTGTTCAAAACGCTTGGCTGGATAATTGCGCACAACGGCTCCGATTTTCAATTCTATATTACGGGTCAAAACATAATCATCGGTCTTTCTATCTCGATTGTTACCGGTATTTTGGCGGGTTTCATTCCGGCCTGGAGCGCTGCGAACATGAAACCGGTGGATGCTATTCGCGGAGAAGTAAGCGACCTGTTTAAGGGAATGGGTAGAATGTTCAGGCGCGGAAAGGCAAAACTATAGCACATTCATCCTTCTAAGTGAGGCATCCAAAAGCCTCGATTAAGCATCCGTGATAGCATATTTATCACAAGTTGACTTTTATTACTTTTACACACATGAAAAATATCCTGACTACCCTCCTACTTATTGCTACCCTTCAATTATTTTCTCAAATTCCTCAGGCATTCAATTACCAGGCAGTGGCGCGCAACTCGAGCGGAGCGGTGATTGCCGGGCAAAATATTTCAGTCAAGTTCACGATACTCGATGGCTACCCGGGTGGTAGTTTAGTTTATATGGAAACCCATTCGAACCTAATGACCAATCAGTTTGGGTTGTTTACTACGGAGGTAGGCAAAGGAACGGTTGTAACGGGCACCTTCAATGCGATAGTGTGGAGCACCGGGCACAAGTATCTGAAGGTGGAGTTTGACCCGAACAACGGAACTAATTTTGCTGATATGGGAACCACGCAATTACTCAGTGTGCCTTACGCGCTTTATGCCGTAACCAGCAGCAACGGCCCACAAGGTGCCACGGGCGTAACAGGCCCTAGTGGTGATACGGGTCTAATTGGTTTGACCGGAGCAACTGGCGCCACGGGCACTCCCGGCAACGGTACGGTAAATGGCACACTGAATTATGTAGCCAAGTTTACCCCCGACAGCACCACCCTTGGCAACTCGCAAATTTTTGACAATGGTACTAACACCGGTATAGGCACGGTGACGCCTCATGTAAAGCTAAGTGTGGCTGGTGCCGCATTGGCTAAGACCCTGAGCGTTACTGATGCCGATTTTGCAGGAAACACGACCGAGTGCGACAACTGCTACAACAATCTTGTGTTTGCTGACCGCACTACGGCTGTCACGGGCATCAGCATTCGGTGCAGCGATTATTTCGAAGGAAGTATAAATATGAACGGAGCCAAAATGCCCGACCTGTTGGAAGACTCTGCGGTTTGGTATGGTGCAACCGGTGTTACTACTGCCGGCTCTGCCACTAACACACAGGATGTAGGAGCTGATAATATTACACACGCCTGCAATTGCCCCGACAACTTTATTGCTACCGGCATAGAACTTTATGCTTCTGACCGATTGGACGGGCGAATGAAGTTACGCTGTGCTCCGCTTAAAGCAGGGTTGACTACTACTAACACAGGCATTGGGTTGCGTAGTGCATTTAATCTTCCTTACGAAAACGTAGACAACACCCGCTTCATGGGCTTGTGCCCTTTTGGCATGTATATGAAAGGCATTTCGATTTATGCCGCGGGTAAATTAGATAACCAGTTGTGTATTTACTGCACAGGTATCAGAGATAACTAAACCGCCCGAATGAGATTGCTGCTTTTTGCCACGCTTTTCTTTTTTACCCTATCCGCTTTTTCGCAGGTGAGTGTAATGACCTATAACATTCGCAACTCGAACGCGAAGGATGGAGTAAATAAATGGAGCAAGCGTAAGCAGGCGTTGGCTGATGTGGTTTTAAAAAGAGACCCTGATATACTCGGCACGCAGGAAGTGCTATTGAATCAGTTGAACGATTTAAAAAAACTGTTGCCTGCTTATGATGTGTTTGGTGCAGGCAGAAACAACGGAAAGCAGGCAGGCGAACACAGCACCATTTTTTACAGGCGCGATAAGTATGAGTTTATGACCGGGGGTAATTTCTGGCTCAGCGAAACACCTTCTGTGCCCGGCAGCAAAAGTTGGGATGCGGCTATTACGCGAATATGCAGCTGGGTGGAACTGAGAGATAAGCAAACCAGCGATGAAATATTTGTGTTCAACACGCACTTCGACCATCGCGGCAAACAGGCGAGGGTGAAAAGTGCAGCGCTGCTTTGCCGGATGATTGATTCTCTAGCTGTGGACAGACCTGTGATTGTTACAGGCGACTTTAATTTCACTCCTGACAATGCGGGCTATTTAGTAATGATCGGAGAAAATCATACGGTTCCTTTGACCGATTCATACTCTGCCGAAGCACCAAACTATACCGATTGTGGTTTTAATGTAAGCAACACTCATTGCAGCCGCATTGATTATATTTTTTACAGTCAGCAATTTATTAAAGACAGCTACAAGCTGCATACCGACAATAATGGCACCTATTACCCCAGCGACCACCTCACTATTAGTGTAGATCTGAGGATAAAGAGGTTGAAATTTTAATCGTTTTTAGGCAAAATCGAATATTTTAAGACAATAAGCCCTCTTTTTATCCAAATCCTTAAAATCAGCATTCCGAAAAATGGCATCAGTCTCCCAAGAAATGGAATCAGCATGACGAGAAATGGCATCCGTCTCCCAAGAAATGACATCAGCATGATGAGAAATGGCATCCGTCTCCCAAGAAATGACGTCAGCATGCCGAGAAATGGCGTCCGTCTCCCAAGAAATAACGTCAGCATGACGAGAAATAGCATCAGTCTGCCAAGAAATGACGTCAGCATGCAGAGAAATGGCATCAGTCTACCAAGAAATGACATCAGCATGCAGAGAAATAGCATCAGCCTCCCAAGAAATGGCGTCAGCATGACGAGAAATCGCATCCGTCTGCCGCGAAATTAAACCCATACTTAAAGAAAGGAGTTAAGAATTTCAATCATCCCCAATAAACTTGTTTTGGGATGTTATATTTATGATTGGATGAGAAGCCTAATTTTTATTTATTAATCCAGAAGAATTAAAGCCCGGGATAACTCCCCGGTTCCACCTCACTCATCATTCCGTAAATGACTTCAAAGATTTCCTCTGCGTTGGGTTTACCGAAATAATCACCATCGGTGCCATAGGCCGTACGATGTGCTTTGGCAGTAATAGTGCGTGGCTCACTATCCAACAAGCGGAAAGCCTGTTGTTCTTCAAACACTTTCTGGAACATATAAGCCGATGCACCACCGGGCACATCTTCATCCAAGAACACCACTCGGTTAGTCTTCTTGATAGATTCGATAATGCTGTGATGAATATCGAAAGGCAAAAGCGTTTGCACATCTATCAACTCTACCGATATTCCTGCTTCTTCCAGTTGCACCATCGCTTCCTCAGCCACACGGACACAACTGCCATAAGTAACCAGCGTAACATCATCACCTTGTTTAATCACCTCGGGCACACCAAGCGGAACTGTAAACTCAGCAATATTATCGGGCAATCTTTCTTTAAGGCGATAGCCGTTCAGACATTCTACGACCAGAGCAGGTTCATCGCTTTGCAGCAGGGTATTATACATACCCGCAGCCTGCACCATGTTGCGCGGCACACATACATATAAACCGCGCAGCGAATTAATAATCATACCCATTGGCGAACCTGTATGCCAGATGCCTTCAAGGCGATGGCCGCGCGTGCGCACAATCAAAGGCGCTTTCTGATTGCCCTTAGTTCGATATTGCAGACAAGCGAGGTCATCGCTGAGCGGCTGCAAACCATAAAGCAAGTAATCCAAGTATTGAATTTCGGCAATAGGTCGAAAGCCTCGAAGCGCCAAACCTATCCCCTGCCCCATAATAGTAGCCTCGCGAATACCGGTATCGAAAATCCGGTTCTCACCATACTTATCCTGTATGCCATAGAAGCCCTGATTCACATCGCCAATCTTACCCACGTCTTCACCAAAGGCTACTACGTTAGGATACTTTGTAAACAAGGCATCGAAAGCGTGATTGAGAATTTCGAAGCCGTTAATGCTTTTTGAATCGGCTGAATATTCAGCAGGAACTACTTCCACTTTCAAAGCATTCTTATCGCTTTCGCTGTGCAGATGCGAAGAATAAGTATGCTGATACTTTTTCTGAAATGTTCTGAGCCATTCCTTCAATTCATTAAATGAGGAGAAGTCTTCACCTCTAAAGTTCAGCAAAAACTTCTTTGCTGTTTTGATAATATCCCTTCTTACCGGGTCTATTGCTGTTTGAATATTTTTTATGGCAGCTGATGCTAAATCCTGTTGGTCCGATTCTTCGCCAACGAAGCCAAGCAATTCAACCAGCTGATTTATTTCCTCTTTCAATGGCTGACTAAACTTCTTCCAAGCGTTTGTCTTGCTGTCCAGCGCATGTTGGCGCGCTTCATTTTGAATTTCGGTGAGTTCTTCAGCGGTGGCAATTTTATTTTCAATCATCCACTCACTCATCTTCTTTACACAGTCGAAATCCTTTTCCCACTGCATGCGCTCAGGCGTTTTATAACGCTCATGCGAACCGGAAGTAGAATGCCCTTGAGGCTGTGTAACTTCGATGATGTGAAACAAAGCAGGGATATGGGTTGTCCTGATTTTCTCAATACC
The DNA here is from genome assembly GCA_947478005.1 of Bacteroidota bacterium. Lineage (GTDB taxonomy): Bacteria > Bacteroidota > Bacteroidia > Chitinophagales > LD1 > Bog-950. The sequence continues at coordinate 8,714 of CANJVG010000099.1, read as the reverse complement.
GCGCTTGTAAGTCTCCACAAGTTTAGGATAGTTCCATCCTTCGCACACATAAATATCGAAGCCGCGCCCTTGCTCATCTACCTGAAAGCCCTTGGTAATTTCACTGATGCTCTCCTTAGTGGTCTGATACTTTTTAGGAACCGAAATGCCGTAGCCATCATCCCACACAGAGATAGCCAACGGCACACGTTGCACACCGGCTGCATTCAAGGTTTCCCAAAACAAACCTTCGCTGGTGCTGGCATCGCCAATAGAAACAAAAGAAACTTCGTTGCCTTTGTTGGAGAAAATAGTGAAGTCTTCTAACTCTGGATTAGCTCGATAGAGCTTAGAGGCTAATGCCAAACCCAAAGAGCGGGGCATTTGTGCGGCAGTTGGCGAACCATCTGCCGAAGAATTATATCGTTGCGTTTGGTCGAGCCAATTCCCATTTTCATCCTGCAAGGCAGTAGCATAATGACCATTCATTTGACGGCCTGCACTCATCGGTTCTTCTTTCTGGTCAGGATTGGCGTATAGTTGCGCAAAGAATTGTTCAACCGTCACTTCACCTAGCGCCATCATCCAGGTTTGGTCGCGGTAATAACCACTTCGCCAATCTCCCGGTTCGAATGCTTTAGCTAATGCAATCTGGGCGAGTTCCTTTCCATCACCAAAGATGCCGAACTTGGCTTTGCCGGTCAACACTTCCTTGCGACCCAACAAACTTGTTTCACGTGAAATAACAGCAATGCGAAAATCGCCCAGCACTTCGTTTTTAAAATCTTCGAAACTCAGTTTGGTGTTCGAACTTTTGCTCATAACATTCTCAGACATACATTGAAATTAATGGGGCTAATATAAGAGGGATTGAAAAGAAACCTTGCCCCTTAGTCTTTGTCAAATTCGTTGGTGTATCCCGCAATCTTTATCTCGCGGATACTGGTCTCAACTTTTTCTTTCAATTGCTTTTTGAACGCAACAATTTTATCCGAAACTACTTTATCGGTGGAACCAATGATTTGTGCAGCTAAGATACCGGCATTCTTTGCTCCGTTTAAAGCCACCGTTGCTACCGGAACACCGCTTGGCATTTGAAGAATGGAGAGAACAGAATCCCATCCGTCAATAGAATTCGAAGATTTGATAGGAACTCCAATTACCGGCAATGAAGTAACCGAAGCTACCATGCCCGGAAGATGTGCAGCACCACCGGCACCCGCTATAATTACCTTCAAGCCTCTTTCCTTGGCAGAACCGGCATACTCCATCATCCTCTCGGGAGTGCGATGTGCACTAACAACCGTTAATTCAAAATCAATGTTGAACTCTTTCAAAACTTCAGCAGCTTCCCGCATTATTTTCAAATCGCTTTCGCTGCCCATAATTATCCCTACCTGCGGTTTGTTCATAGATGACTATTTGATGTAAAACTACAATTAAGAAACAACTTTCAATTTCTGCCTTATCAAATCTGCCTTCTCCAGCACCTCATTTTTATTCTCTCCAAGCACGGTTACATGTCCCATCTTTCTGCCGGGTTTGGTTTCGTGCTTTCCATAAAGATGAATGTAAACGCCTTTCATTTTCAATACATCATCTATCCCCTGATACTTTACTGCTCCTGAATGATTGGGTTCACCAATGAGATTCAACATGAGGGAAGGCTTAATGGCTGAAGTATCTCCAAGGGGAAGATTCTGCAACACCCGCATTTGCATATCGTATTGCGAGGAATAATTTCCCTCAATACTTTGATGCCCGCTGTTATGTGCTCTTGGCGCGGTTTCATTCACAAGTATTTTGCCCTCCGTATCGAGAAACATTTCCACCGCAAAGATACCGGGACTATCAAGCGCATTCATTACATCAACCGCCAATTTCTGTGCGAGTTCAATTTGCGCTTCAGTCAATTCAGCTGGCGAAAGCAGGTAATCAACCAGATTGTATTTTGGATTGAAAACCATTTCGACAGGGGGATAAACGGCTACTTCTCCTTTTTCATTCTTCGCCACTATCACCGAAATTTCTTTGTCTATGGCCACTAACTTTTCAATCACGCAAGGAGCGTTGAAGGCTTTCATAAAGTCCATTTCATCACGTAGAATCTCCACTCCTTTTCCATCATAACCACCATTGCGTAGTTTTTGCGCAACGGGCAAAAAATTTAAATGGCTATATAATTCATGCTTACTATTCAGGAGATAATATGCAGCGGTAGGAATATGATGGTGCTTATAAAATTCTTTCTGCAATCCTTTATCCTTAATAATCTTTAAGGCATGTGGACGTGGAAATATTTTTACCCCTTCTTCTTCCAGCTTGAAAAGTGCTTCAAGATTTACGTTTTCAATTTCAATAGTGAGCACATCCACCAGTTTGCCGAACTTGTAAACGGCATCAAAATCTTTGATGTCTCCTTCTACAAAATAATGACAGAGGGAAGATGCCGGAGGATTTTTTCCGGTTTCAAGTACAAAAGTTTCGGTATGATAATTGGCAGCAGACTGCAAAAGCATTCTTCCTAACTGACCGCCCCCAAGAATTCCAATACGCTGCATGTGTGTGAATTTGAGAGGGCAAGTTAAAAATACTTGCGCTATTCAGAAACTCTACACTATCAGCCTTTGGCTATTTTGACAATGTCTTTCACTTCGAGAATTTGCTTTTCATAGCCTTGGTTGGTCACGTTAATCATCGCAAGCCCTATCTCTGCTAGTGTGGACATGAATCCCGGAGCCAATATTCGCATTGTCGGGAAAAGCCAGTTGACATATTTATAGAAGCCTAAGACATTTTTTAAGCCGGGGGTAGGCCGCATAAAACCGGGACGGAAGGCATATGCTTTCTTAAATCCCAATTTAAACAAGTCATTTTCTGTTTTGCCTTTCACCCGCGCCCACATCAGGTTTCCTTTTTCGGAGCTATCGGTGCCCGAACCTGAAACATAAATGAAGGTCATGTCGGGATTTTGTTTTATTAGTGTTTTAGCAACGTGCATCGTGAGGTCGTAAGTGAAGCGCGTATATTCCGGTTCCTTCATGCCTACCGAGGAAACTCCCAAACAAAAGTAACAGGCATTGTAACCTTTCAATTGTGCTTCAATAGGCGAAAAGTCTAAGAAATTGGAGTGGATTATTTCGGTGAGTTTAGGATGCTTCACTCCGCAGGGCTTCCGATTAATGACGAGCACTTTTTCTACATCTGCATGCTGCAAACATTCATGCAATACCCCCTCGCCTACCATACCTGTTGCTCCTGTAATTATAGTCCTTATTTTCATTTACGCGTTTTTGATTTGTTTGAAGTAAGACGATAACCAAAAGAAATTATTGGAGCATCGGTATAAAAAACAAGAGAGGATTTCAAAACTGAAATCCTCTCTTATAAAATTGAGACTGGAGTTTTTTTATTCCTCCTTCAAATTCAGGATAACTTCCTTGCCTCCAATAACAGCACGAATCAATCCACCCCTTTCTACCCGAATGCTTTCGTATTTGTTTTCAATCAATACCTTGCCTTGTTTGTTAATCATACCAGCCAAACCGTTCTTGCGGGTGATTGCCCAAAATCCGTTGAACCGTCCAATATCTCCGTAGATATTGTCCACAATAATTTTGCCGGTCATATTCACCAAGCCTTTTAATCCTGCCTTAGTGGTGTAAGCAATTCCATCATTGCCGAAGTGACCGATATTGTCAAATTGTGGCTTAATAATTTCTTTACCATCCTGCTGCATCAAACCGCATTTGCCCAGTTTCCAAACTACTGCCACACCTTGATTAAATTTTTCAATCTTGTCGTATTGACCGGTTGCTTCCTGTGCAAACAGAGAAAGCGAAAGACATGCTAGAAGTACACTCAATAGATTTTTCATGTTTTTTTTGATTTTGTTTTACAATATTAATAATGAATCGGTTTATTAAAAATTGATTGTAATCACCTGTTTGAAAACGACAAGATAGTGAATTACGGCCATCGGCAAGGTGCTTAAAGCAATACCTATCATTATATTCGCACCTCTGTGAATAAACTTCTACTCCGCATCTACGACTACCTTCAGCCGCGCAGGCCATTATTTTATGGGCTTACGGTTTCGCTGTTTGTGTTATTGGGTTTATGTGCTTCGCGCATCAAGGTGGAAGAAGATGTAAGCCGCCTGTTGCCAAACGGAGAGCAGACCAAACAGATCACTGATATTTTTAAGAGTTCCAACTTTGCCGATAAGGTAGTGGTAAAGTTAATTCAGCGCAAAGAAGGCGAACCAGAATTACTGATGGCTTATGCCGATTCGCTCCACACTCTTTTGCTGCAAAACTATCCTTCGCAAATTGCTTCTACCAAACTAACCGTAAGTGAAGAAACCACCCTCGATATTTACAGCACGGTGCATAACAATCTGCCCGTTTACTTAGAAGAGCAGGATTATAAAACCATCGACACACTCATTTCCAATGAACGATTACCGCAAACCTTAGAAAACGATTACAACACCATCACTTCCGCACAAGGCATGGTCATGAAACGCCTGATTGCCGATGACCCTGTGGGTATATCCAATCTGGCTTTGCGCAAGTTGCAGGCTTTGCAGATAGATGAAAACTATGAACTGTATGATGGTTATATCATGGGCAAAGACCATAAAAGTCTTTATCTTTTTATCACACTCAAAAGCGCTTCAGGCGAAACTGGAAAGAACGAAAAACTTTTTGATGGCTTCAATCAAAACATCGCTTCGCTTCATCCCGAAAAAGACGGCATCGAAATTCTTTATTACGGCAATTCGGTAGTAGCCGCAGGCAATGCCACACAACTAAAGAAAGATTCGATTCTAACACTGAGTATAACCATTGTTGCTATTCTGCTTTTCATTGGTTTCTTCTTTCGCAGAAAAAGAGTGCCGCTGATAATGATGATGCCGGTAGTCTTTGGTGGTTTGTTTTCTATGGCCATTATTGCCCTCACGCGCGGAACCATATCGAGCATTGCGCTTGGAGCAGGTTCCATTGTATTAGGCATAGCGGTAAATTACTCCCTTCATTTTTTCAGCCATTACAAACATTGCGGCTCGGCAAAACAAACCATCACCGATTTGCTTTCACCTATGACCATCGGTAGTTTTACTACCGTGGGCTCTTTCTTTTCTCTGATGTTGCTGCAATCGCAAATCTTAAACGACTTTGGCTTGTTTGCAGGTTTAAGTTTAACAGGTGCAACCATTTTTGCATTGATATTTCTTCCGCATTTTGTTCCTGCGCATAAAGTAAACACCACAGATGCCGAAGAATCGCGATTAGAAAACCTCTTGAATTTAAAAATCAAATATCAGGGAGCCATTTTCCTTTTGATTATAGCTCTCACCTTCTTTTTCTTCCATTATGCCAAAAAGGTTGGATTCGAAAGCGACTTAAACAAAGTCAATTTCATGAATGCAGAAACTACGGAAGCGCAGAAAGAAATTGATGTTACTCAAGACGACACCTCCAAACTTGTATTCATTGCCAGTCATGGGAAAACGCAGGAAGAGATGTTGCAGAATAATGAGGTATTGCTGCAACAATTAGAAACAGCTAAACAAAAGGGTTGGATTCAGAAGTATTCTTCTTTCAGTCGTTTTATTCCTTCTCAATCTTTACAGGTAGAAAAAATCAAGCGTTGGAATCACTATTGGACAGCAGAGAAAAAACAAACCCTGTTAACGGCATTGAAGCGTGAAGGCATTAAATTCAAATTCAGCGCCAGTGCTTTTTCAAGTTTCGAAACGTTGCTGAATAAAGATTATTCACCCGCTACCGATGAAGATTTTGCCGCTATTAAAGAAGCCTTTGGCAATGAGTATTTGATTTCATCGAAAGAAAAACAAACTGTAATTAATGCGGTTCGCGTAGATAAATCGCAACGCAAGGAACTGTATGCAGAGCTGGCAAAGAATCCTTCCACCGTAATTCTCGACAAGGGAATCATCACCAATAAATTTGTAGAGATAATCTATAGCGATTTCAATTCGATTTTGCTCTATTCTTCTCTACTAGTCTTTTTCGCTCTGTTGATTAGCTACGGAAGACTAGAATTGACCGTCATCACTTTCCTTCCGATGCTTATTACCTGGATTTGGATTCTTGGCATTATGGGTTTGTTCGGTTTGCAATTCAATCTCATCAATATCATCATTTCGACTTTCATTTTTGGTTTGGGCGATGACTTTAGCATCTTCATTACAGATGGACTGACGGAGAAATTTAAGCGAGGTAAAGAAACATTAGCTTCGCACAAGGTTTCTATTTTTCTTTCAGCGGTTACTATTCTCATCGGTCTTGGCGCACTTATTTTCGCCAAACATCCTGCACTTAAATCCATTGCGCTCATTTCTATTATCGGTATTTTTTGTGTGGTTATTATAGGGCAAACAGTGCAGCCTTTCTTGTACAACTTTTTTATTCAAAGCCGAAAAGAAAGAGGCCTTCGCCCATGGACAATTCCTACGCTCATTCTCTTTTGGATTGCCTTTGGCTACTACGTTACCGTTTCATTATTCGCCTCAATCGTTGGATATATCTTACTGTACCTTGTTCCTTATCCGGGCATCAAAAAGCGCAAATTATTTTTCCATCACATCGTTTGTAATGCGCTACGAGTGCTTACCTACATGATGGCGAACGTCAGCAAGCGTCACATAGGAAGAGAGAACATGGATTTCTCCAAACCAGCGATCATCATTGCCAATCATGCTTCTTTCCTGGACATTTTAGTTACGGTAATGCAACATCCAAAATTGATTTTGCTGACGAACAAATGGGTTTACTATTCACCAGTCTTTGGCAAAGTTGTTCAACTCGCGGATTACTATCCGGTGATGGAAGGAGTTGACCCTGCTATTAAAAAGTTTGTTGATATTGTAAAAGACGGTTACTCCATCGTTATCTTTCCTGAAGGAACCCGCACGCCAGATGGTAAACTAAAACGCTTTCATAAAGGAGCGTTTTACTTAGCCGAACAGCTGAATATTGATATTGTACCCATGCTGCTTCATGGCACTGGTGACACGATTAAGAAAGGCGACTTTATGGTGATGAATGCATTTATGACAATGAAGTTCCTGCCGCGAATTGCACCAAATGATAAACGTTTTGGAGAAGGGTATGCAGAGCGCACCAAATCTATTTCGCGTTATTTCAAAACTGAGTTTGAATGCCTGAGAGAGAAAAACGAGACACCACGCTATTTCCGTCAGCGCCTGCGGATGAACTACATATATAAAGGCCCTAAGCTGGAATGGCTGGTATTAAAGGAGAGTAGGAATGAAACCTTTTATACCGCACTTGATAAAGCATTACCAAAACAAGGACAAATAACAGAGCTAGGCTGCGGATATGGTTTTGCATCTTACATGTTGCACTTTACCGGATGGAGAAGAAGCATTACAAGTATTGATGCCAATTCAGAAATGATTGAAGTGGCTAACAACTGTTATTCTAAAAACGAACAACTAAATTTTGTTTGTACGGACGTAATGAGTTGTGCTTTGCAAAAGAGTGATGCGTTCGTTATAAACCAGAAGAATCTTTTACTGAAACGAGACGATCTTACAACTCTGCTTCAGAAATGTAAAGTGAATCTGAACTCAAATGGCGTATTAGTGGTAGTCGGATTAGACGGTTCAGTTTCTGAATTACCTATCTCTTAAACTAATTTAATCCGTAAATTTCTTCTCGTCAGGTGCCCATCTTCCATGGATGGAACTAAACAAGCGGCTCCAACGAATTTTGCTAAAGAAATTCTGTGCATCTTTTGCATAGCTCATCCAGATGAACCATGCCTTCCCTACAATATGATCTTCGGGAACAAAACCCCAGTAACGACTATCCTGGGAGTTATGGCGGTTGTCACCCATCATCCAGAAGTAATCCATCTTAAAGGTATAAGAGGTCGTCTCCTTCCCGTTTATGAAGAACTTCCCATCGCGTTGTTCAACGGTATTATTTTCATAAACATGAATAGCGCGTTCGTATTGCTTGTAAATAGAATCGGTCAGTGTTACTGTCCAGCCTTTCTTTGGAAGTGTTACAGGGCCAAAATTGTCAACGTTCCAGTGGTAGCGAGCGGTATCGTTCGGGAAAATATTTTCAATAGGTTCCATCAAGGTGTTTTTACGATAATAGAACTGCTGCACACTGCTGGTCACACCCAAAGCTTTTAGTGCTTCGGCATTTTTCTTTGTCATCAACACCACAAAATGATTAGCAGGCAAGGCGCCTAAACGATTGCTGATGTCCTCCATTTCCAATTCCTGAATTTTATCAGGCGAAATAGTAGAGCCATCTTTAAACACAACGGTATAAGGAATATAGAGATTTTCCGGTTGATAGGCCAATGCATCGTTAATATACAATGTACCATCCTTTACTTCCAGTTTGTCCCCTGCCACAGCGACACAACGTTTAATGTAATTCTCTCTTTTATCTACCGGACGTGCCGCAATGTGTGTATTAGCATCGCTCCACATCATCTGACGCGCAGTAGCATAGTCCACGCGATTACTATAAGCCGTGTAACGAATAATATCATAGTAGGATGGTGCCTGATTTTCTATAACCACCGTATCACCGGCTGGGAAGTTGAAAACGACCATATCGTTCCGCTTTACATGCTGAAAGCCGGGCAATGTTTTATAAGGAAGCTTTATCCATTCCAAATATGATTTACAATTAAAGACAGGGATAGTGTGGTGAACAAAC
>CANJVG010000098.1 GCA_947478005.1 Bacteroidota bacterium | reverse complement strand
GACAATAGATTTTAGACAGAAAAATAAAAGTCAATGTTATTACCTAAAAGAACAAAGTGGAGAAAAACCCAAAAGGGTAGAGTTGCTGAAACAACTACTCGCGGTCATGAGATTGCTTTCGGCACTTATGCATTAAAGTCATTAGAGCATGGCAAAATCAGTAACAAACAGATTGAAGCTGCGCGTGTAGCCTTCACCCGCTTCATGAAACGTGAAGGGAAAGTTTGGATTCGCATATTCCCTGATAAGCCAATCACTAAGAAACCGGCCGAAGTTCGTATGGGTAAAGGTAAAGGTAATCCGGAAGGATGGGAAGCACCAATACAGGCTGGAAGAATCATCTTTGAAGTGGATGGTGTATCGCGTGCAGTAGCTGCAGAAGCGATGTTATTGGCTGCTCACAAAATGGGCGTGAAAACAAAATTCATCACCCGCAGAGATGCAGTAGAAGGATAATCTGAAAAGTAAAATAAAATGGGAGCAAATAAGAAATTAAATCAGGAAGATATTAAACAATTCGTTACTGCGGATTTAATTGAGAAGATAGCAGTGGATAGCACAGACATGAAGAAGTTGGAGTTCAACCATGCTATCACTCCTTTAGATAATCCGATGAGCATTCGCGCTAAAAGAAGAGATGTGGCGCGTTTGAAAACTGAATTGACAAAACGTAATAAAGAGCAAAACGCTTAAGAAGCCATGGAAAGAAATCAGAGAAAAGAAAGAGTTGGTTTAGTGACCAGCGACAAAATGGATAAAACCATCACTGTTTCTATCGAAAGAAAAGTGAAGCACCCTATGTATGGTAAGTTCGTAAAGACTACTAAAAGCTTTAAAGCACATGATGAAAAGAATGATGCAAAAGCAGGTGATACTGTAAAAATCAGCGAAACACGTCCTTTGAGCAAAACAAAGCGTTGGAGATTGGTAGAAGTGGTAGAAAGAGCGAAATAATTAATTGGCAACATTTAGTTGACAACAATAATCAGTAATAAATAATTAGTAAAAATGTTACAGCAAGAATCAAGAGCCAATGTGGCTGACAACAGCGGAGCGAAGGAAGTTCTCGTTATCCGTGTGCTTGGAGGAACCAGAAGAAGATATGCCGGAATCGGTGATAAAGTAATTGTTTCTATAAAGAAGGCAATTCCTACCGGTGGAGCTAAAAAAGGAACGGTTTCCACAGCTGTAGTGGTAAGAACTACCAAGGCTATCAGAAGAAAAGACGGTTCTTATATCCGTTTTGACGATAACGCTGTGGTGCTTTTAAATGCACAGGACGAGCCAAAGGGAACCCGTATATTCGGACCGGTAGCCCGCGAACTTCGCGATAAGCAGTTCATGAAGATCATTTCATTAGCTCCGGAAGTATTGTAATTGATAATAGACTAAAGACAGAAAATAAGAGTTATGAAATTTCATGTAAAGAAGAATGACGAAGTAATTATCACTACAGGTGATGATAAAGGAAAGAAAGGTCGCGTTATTGATGTGGACCGTCAAAAAGCCCGCGTATTTGTTGACGGAGTTAATCTGAACAGCAAGCACAGCAAGCCAAGCGCAAAAAATCCTAACGGAGGTATTATCAAGACCCCAGGTTCTATTCATATCTCTAACGTTCAATTGCTTTCAGAAGGTAAGGCAACTCGCGTAGGAAGAAAGGAAGAGAAAGGTAAGACGGTTCGTTTTGCTAAGAAGACCGGAAAGACTTTGGATTAATCTCCGAATAAGCTATAAATACGAAAGCCCTTGCTGATTTATCAGTAAGGGCTTTTTGTTTTAGGAGTATTCGAGCACTAGATTGTTTGCCTCTATCAGCATTCTTTGCGATAGATTGTTGATTATTGCGTTCTCATGGCACTTTCTTATAAACAAACCCTTCACTATCTTATTGAACAGCTTCCTATGTTTCAGCGGGTTGGAGTTGCGGCTTATCGCAACGACCTGACCAACATTATCCGGTTGTGCGATATTCTTCAAAACCCTCATCAGGGTTTAAAGTGCATTCATGTAGCAGGAACAAATGGTAAGGGTTCCGTGACCCATATCATTGCATCTATTTTGCAGGAACAGGGATATAAAGTGGGTGTGTTTGTTTCGCCTCATTACAAAGATTACCGCGAACGAATAAAAATAAACGGCAAATACATCAGCAAGAAGTTTGTAGCCGGATTCGTAGAGGACAACGCTCATAAATTCAAGAGTATTAATGCATCTTTCTTTGAGATTACAACAGTAATGGCTTTTCAATATTTCAAAGAAAAAAAAGTGGACTTTGCAGTCATAGAAACCGGTATGGGTGGCCGGCTGGATTCTACTAATATCATCACTCCCATGCTTTCTGTTATCACGAATATCAGTTACGATCACCAACAGTTTTTGGGAGATACTTTATCTAAGATCGCAGTGGAGAAGGCAGGGATTATTAAGAAGAAGGTTCCTGTGGTGATTGGCGAAACACAGAAGGAAACTAAGCCGGTTTTCCTGGCTAAAGCTAAAGCTTGTCAATCCAAAATTTATTTTGCTGATAAGGAAATAGTTCAGAAGGATTTTGTAACTGATTTGAAAGGGATTTATCAGCAGAAGAATGTTACTACGGCTTTAATGGCAATAGAAGTGCTTAAGAATAGCGGGGTGAGGATTAAGGACAAAGCCATTGACAAAGGATTGAAGCATGTGGTGAAGAATACTTCTTTCATGGGAAGGTGGATGATAAAGAGCAGGAAGCCTTTGGTTATTTTCGATTCCGCACACAATGAAGGTGGAATCAAAGAATTGAAAGCCGAGATAGCAAACACAAACTATAAAACTCTTCATTTTGTTTTCGGAACGGTGGCTGATAAGGATATTTCGAAGGTGCTTTCGTTGCTGCCTAAAGAGGCACATTATTATTTCTGCAAAGCAAATATACCCCGAGGTTTAGCTGCGGATGAGCTGAAGAAACAGGCTATGAAATTCGGATTGAGCGGGGATAGTTTATCTTCTGTAAAAGCGGCTTTAAAGGCAGCTAAGGCAAAAGCATCAAGGCCGGATTTGGTGTTGGTAGCAGGTAGTGTGTTTGTAGTGGCAGAGGTTCTCTGAACTTTTTATCATTTCTTTCTGCATAGCAAAGCCCTTTGACGTAAGGTTGATTGTTTAGAATGCTAAGAAAAGGGAAAGCGGGCCGTCCTAAAAAAGATAACGGCTACTAGCTTTCGCTGTAACCGTTACCCCAAACACCACATTTGTATGAAAGGACAAATATAGAACCTTCATTTCAAATTTTATATACCATAATTAAAAATAAATAAGGTCGAATTTTTAGCCCCTCTTGGGTCGGGGGGATATAAGCTGAGGGAACTGAACTTTCCTAAAAAAGATAACGGCTACTGTTTGCACAGTAACCGTTTATCCCAAACACCACATTTGTATGAAAGTACAAATCTAATACCTCTCCCACAATTTTCTCCGGCAATCCTTTTGAAAAAATAAGTTGGGCAATTCCGCGGACGATGAGTTACAATCGTGTAAAATCAAGCAGACGCACTTATTTGTTTGACAACAAGTTCCTTTTGCACTATCAATTTTCAACATTCGCTTAACTTGCTTTTCAAAAAGGGTATTAAGTATATTTTTGCCGCTCAAACAAATGAAACCATGAGCGCTGCCGCACATTTAGATATAGCTACACTCGAACAAGCCAAGCAATTAGGTCTTCGCGATGAAGAATTCGAAAAGATAAAACAGATTTTAGGCCGAACGCCCAACTTTAATGAGTTGAGTATTTATTCAGTAATGTGGAGTGAGCATTGCTCCTACAAAAACTCCATAAAACTATTAAAAACACTGCCTAGAAAGGGCAAACATTTATTGGTTGAAGCAGGGGAGGAGAATGCGGGTTTGGTTGATTTGGGTGATGGACTTGCTTGTGCCTTTAAAATTGAATCGCACAATCACCCCAGCGCTTTGGAACCTTATCAAGGCGCAGCTACGGGAGTAGGTGGTATTCATCGCGATATTTTTACAATGGGTGCTCGTCCTATTTGCGCCCTGAATTCACTTCGCTTTGGCGACTTAGAAAATGACCGTACTAAATACTTATTAAAAGGAGTAGTAAAAGGCATTGGCGACTACGGAAATTGTTTCGGTGTGCCGACCGTTGGAGGCGAAGTTTATTTCGACTCGGTTTATCAAACCAATCCTCTAGTAAACGCTATGAGCGTTGGAATAGTGAAGATAGGCGAAACGGTTTCTGCAATCTCTGAAGGGGCTGGCAATCCCGTTTATATTGTTGGTTCATCTACAGGCAAAGACGGTATCCATGGAGCTGCCTTTGCATCCAAAGATATTACCAAAGACAGCGCCAACGATTTACCTGCTGTTCAGGTAGGTGATCCGTTTCAGGAAAAACTTTTGCTTGAGGCATCTCTGGAAGTAATTAAAACCGGAGCTGTAGTCGGTATGCAGGATATGGGGGCTGCAGGTATCACCTGTTCCACTTCTGAAATGAGCGCCAAAGGAAAGTCGGGCATGAAAGTTTGGTTAGACAAAGTTCCTACACGTCAACCAAACATGAAGCCTTGGGAGATTCTGCTTTCTGAAAGTCAGGAGAGAATGCTGATAGTGGTGAAGAAAGGAATGGAGAAGGAAGTAGAAGCTGTTTTCGAAAAATGGGATTTGCATTGCGCTGTTATAGGCGAAGTAACCGAAGGCGACCGCTTGCAATATTTTATGGATGGAAACTTAGTAGCCGATGTGCCTGCTGAAAGTTTAGTGCTTGGCGGTGGAGCTCCGGTTTATGATAGAGAACATAAAGAGCCTGCGTATTTTGCAACCAACAAAAAATTTAGCATCGATTCGGTTGAAGAACCGGAGGATTTTAAAAAGGCTGCAAAGGAATTGATACAGCAGTTGAACATTGCCAGCAAGCGTTGGGTTTATCAGCAATACGATTCAATGGTTGGTCTTGCCAACACCTCCACGAATAATCCAAGCGATGCTGCTATTGTAAGAATTCATGACAGCACAAAATCATTAGCCGTAACGGTTGATTGCAACGCACGTTACGTCTGGGCAGACCCTTTAGTGGGTGCGCAAATTGCCGTATCTGAAGCTGCACGTAATATAGTATGTAGCGGTGGTGAGCCCAGTGCCATTACCAACTGTTTAAATTTCGGAAATCCTTATTTGCCCGAGGTTTACTGGCAGTTTGTAAATGCTATTGCCGGAATGAAATTAGCATGCGAAGCATTCGGCACACCGGTAACCGGAGGGAACGTTTCTTTCTATAATCAATCTACAGATGGAGGCGCGGTTTTCCCAACCCCGACTATAGGAATGATTGGCTTGGTTGAGGACAAAGAAATTGTGATGACCATTAATTTCAAAAACAGTGGCGACCGCATTTATGTCATTGGAGAAATGAAGAACGACATCTCTTCTTCCGAATATTTGGTAAGTCAGCATAAGGTTCAGAACTCACCGGCTCCTTATTTCAATCTTGAAACAGAAGTGGCTGTGCACAACGCTGTGAAAGAAGTGATTTACGAACAGGTAGTTGCTTCGGCTCATGATATTTCAGAAGGTGGTTTATTTACCACTCTCCTTGAAAGCGGAATGGCAGGCGGCAAAGGTTTCGAAATCGAAACAGATGAGGAATTGCGAAAAGACGCTTTCCTTTTTGGCGAAGCGCAAAGCCGCGTAGTAGTGACTGTGAAACCAAATAAGGAAGACGAGTTTTTAAATATCCTGACCAAACACGATGTGGAGTTTGCCTGCATTGGAGTAGTTACTTCCTCGCTTATTTATGTAGATAAAGTAAAGTGGGGTGGTGTAGGCGAATGGAGGGATCTTTATGAGGGCGCTTTGGAAAAAGCATTAGGGTAATGACCTTCGAGCTTTCAAACCTATTTAGAATATTAATTAATAACAAAAAAATCCTCGTAACTTTGACCCACTATGGAAGAGTATAAGAAATCGCGCGAAGAATCAAAAAGACTACGTAACTACCTGAATCTGGAATACAGAGCCCCGATAGAATTTAAAGATGGCTCCGTGTTTGACTGGCGGGAATTTGTGGTTGTCCCTTTTGATAAGGAAGTAAGAAAAGCATTTATAGTGTCGTATGAAGCAAATATTCACAACACTACTGCAGACAATCTGATACAGTCCTTTCCTGACAAATTCTATACAGTTCAGCTAATTTTAAATAGTGAACCGCACGGTAAAGTATGGATAGATATGAGTGTTGACCAGTTCGTAGAACGGTCAGGAATTAATTTTGACTTACTTTCTTGGGAGTAAATACCGAAAGCGGTATTTTTTCAAAGTCCTTATCAATGGTAACAGACAAACCTGTTTTGTTACCTCTTACGAGCATGGAAATAGGGAAAGGATATTTCACAATCACTCTGTCAATTGATTTTTTAGCAACGACAGCATCATTTTCAATTACCTGAATTTTTTCTTGTAAGTTCATATTGATCCCATTTTTTTGTGGGATGCAAATATATAACCTTTTCCGCGAAAACCCCTGTATTTTTTTTCGATAAGATATCGAGGGTGGCAATCTCTTTAATTGATGAGAGGGGAAGTGATGCCTATTTTTAAAAATAAATCCTACATTGCTTTGAAATCACACTCACTCACCCCAAAATCTGGAGCATGGAAATTGTATCAACCAAAGTAAATTTTTATGGAGATGGCGCTAAGTATTTCGGGATACTGATCGTCAATTTATTACTCACTATTGTCACGCTTGGATTGTATTATGCATGGGCCCGTGCGAAAAACCTTCAATACCTATATGGAGAAACAGAGTTTGCCGGAAGCCGTTTTACCTTTCATGGAACTGGCAGAGAAATGTTTAAAGGCTTTGTGAAAGCCATTGCTATAGTTCTGATGCTTATTCTTGTTTCCCAGGCTGGACAGTTTTCGGGAAGTAAGGTCATTGCGCTCCTTGGAGGCTTAATCTATACAATTGGGATTTTACTTCTTATTCCCATTGCCATTCATGGCGGGCTTCGCTACCGTATGAGCCGCACTTCCTGGAGAGGAATCCATTTCGGTTATCGCGGGGACCTCAAAGAATTAT
The DNA here is from genome assembly GCA_947478005.1 of Bacteroidota bacterium. Taxonomy (GTDB): domain Bacteria; phylum Bacteroidota; class Bacteroidia; order Chitinophagales; family LD1; genus Bog-950. The sequence continues at coordinate 8,218 of CANJVG010000098.1, read as the reverse complement.
TTGACATTTGTATCAAAGGTATTCTGCTAACCATTTTTACCCTGGGCATTTACTCCAGTTGGTTTCATTGCAATTTGCGCAGGTATCTCGAAAGCAATATTCGTTTAGGCAATTGCAAATTCAGTTTTGAAGGGAAAGGGGGAGATTTATTCTGGATAAATTTCAAAGGCCTCTTTCTGTCTATTTTCACATTGGGTATTTATCTGTTCTGGTATATCCGTAATCTCAATCACTATTCGATTAACAATTCGCGAATTGAACAGGATGGAAACATTTGTAGTTTCAAATCAAGTTTAGCTCCTGGTGATGTTTTTGTAACCGGCTTCATTATCTACTTTCTAGTAGTCTTTACCCTTGGTCTCGGAACTCCCTGGGCCATACTTCGCCAGATGAGAATGGTGCTTGATAATGTGGAACTTGAAGGCGCTTTTAATCCCGATGCTGTTATTCAAACCGAAGAAAACTATTCCGATGCTACCGGTGATGATTTGTTGAGCATGCTGGATATTGGCCTTGATTTTTAATCCATAAAATATGATACAGACAATAACCGAAAAGCTGCGCATTGCTTCCGTTGCAGTGGCTTTGCTCGCTGCTTTTATGAAGATAATGCATTGGCCGGGTGCTAATAATCTTCTGATAGTTGGTTTAGGCACTCTTGCATTATGCCATTTAATAAGGGCTTTTGATAAAGGAGGACTGAAAGGTAAGGTATTGTATGTTCAGTATGTCAGTAATTATTCTGTGGCGATACTTGTTATCGGAGCCTTGTTCACACTAATGCATTGGCCTAATGGAAGAATCTTGCTTTATATTGGATTAATAACAGCCGGAACTGCTTACCTTGCTGAATATTTCTGGAAAGATTCAACCGATAAACTGGGGAACCAATGACCTTTGATGGAAAGTATTTTGACGGGAAAAGTTCAGCCGGTTATGCGGCTAAGATTCAACTGAATAGTTTTGGTATTCAAATTAGTTATACAGATGGTCAATCGGGTAATTCTATAGAATGGACTCCCGATAAGATTCACGCAAATGACTTTTCATCAAATCAAAAAATCTATCTGAAATACGGGGAGTATCCATTTCAGTATCTCGAAGTAAATGACCCTCGCTTTGTTTCTGAACTCAAGGAATCTTTCCCCAATGCTAAGTTTCACAAGGGAGCATATAATTTTCTATTCAGCACCGGGGTGATGGGTTTGGTGGCGCTTGCTATGGCATTTATCGGTTTGCTGGCGCTTACCTACTTCTATATTCTTCCTGCTGTGGGTGAACATGTTGCGGCTACCGTTCCGATTGAATGGGAAAAGAAACTGGGCGATGCGAGTTTTGATAAGATGGTGGAAGGTGAAAAGATTGATGAAGCGAACTCTAAACGGATGAATGAGTTTTTTCAGCAACTTCATTACAAAAGCGATTATAAGATTGAGGTAGTAGTGGTGAAGGATAAAATTGTTAACGCCTTTGCTTTGCCGGGTGGGAAGATAATTGTGTATGAAGGAATCTTGCGCACGATGAACGATTCTAAAAAACTAGCGGCTCTCCTATCACATGAGTTTTCACATGTGCAGTTGCGACACTCTACTAAAAATTTATTCCGCAGTCTTTCGAGTTATATGTTGTTGTCTGTAATCTTTGGCGATGCCAGCGGGCTGACTGCGGTGGTAATACAAAACGCCAATCAGTTGAAGCAACTCGGTTACTCGCGCTCGCTGGAAGAAGAGGCCGACAAAAATGGATTGAAGCTGATGAAAGAGCGACACCTCGACCCTGCGGGAATGGAAGGTTTGTTTCGTGCTTTGAAAAAGGAAGAAGGCAATGCAGGTGATGTTCCCGAATTCTTAAGTACCCACCCGTTGACAATTGACCGAATCAATTATGTCCGGAAAGATGTGGCTAAACATAATTACACTTCGATAGAAGATGCAGGTCTGGATTCGCTGTGGACGGGTATCAAGAGCAATCTGGACGAATGACAAAAAAATATCCGTTTGCTTGTGTAAACAAACGGATATTCGTAATGTAATTGGCTTTGGTTTACGCAGCGCGTAACTTGCTCACCTTTGTATCTTCTAATTTTTCTTCCACAAAATCGCGGGTGATGTTGAACTCTTTCATATCAGCTTGAGAAGGAAGTTCAAACATAGCATCGGTCATAATTGCTTCGCAGATAGAACGCAATCCACGCGCACCGAGTTTATATTCATAGGCCTTTTCAACCAGATAATCAATAGCATCATCATCAAAGCTCAGCGTAATGCCATCGGCCTTGAATATTTTTTTGTATTGCTTCAGCAAGGCATTTTTAGGTTCTAATAAAATAGAACGCAATGCCGCACGGTCTAACGGGTCGAGGTGAACCAAGACCGGCAAACGACCGATTAACTCTGGTATTAAACCGAAGGTGCGCATGTCGAGCGGAGTGATATACTGAAGGAAGTTATCCTTATCAATATCCTTCTTGTCCTTGCCTTTCTTGAATCCTACTTTTGATTGATTCATGCGCGAAGCGATTACTTTATCTATTCCTTCAAATGCACCTCCGCAGATGAAAAGAATATTCGAAGTATCTACCTTCACTAATTTTTGCTCGGGATGTTTTCTTCCGCCCTGAGGAGGTACGAGCACCTCGCTTCCTTCCAGCAATTTCAACATCGCCTGCTGCACGCCTTCACCGCTCACATCGCGCGTGATGCTTGGGTTATCACCTTTGCGGGCAATCTTGTCAATTTCGTCAATGTATATAATGCCGTGTTGAGCGGCTGTGATATCATAGTTGCAGGCTTGTAACAGGCGCGAGAGGATACTCTCCACATCTTCGCCCACATAGCCGGCTTCGGTAAACACCGTGGCATCTACTATCGCAAAAGGGACATTCAGAAACTTCGCAATGGTTTTAGCCAGCAAGGTCTTTCCGGTTCCGGTTTGACCCACCATCAGGATGTTGCTCTTTTCAATTTCCACCTCATCGGTCTTGCTTTGGTTCAATCGCTTGTAGTGATTGTAAACCGCCACGGCAATATATTTCTTGGCTTCGTCCTGACCAATTACATAACCATCCAGAAACTTCTTGATGTCGAGCGGCTTTACCGAGTTAGGAAGATTGAATTGAAACTTCTTCTGTTTCTGAAACAACTCTTCATCAATTATTTGCTGCGCTTGCTGTACACAATTTTCGCAGATATGTCCTTCGATGCCCGAAATTAGAATTTGCGTTTCTTTTTTCTTGCGCCCGCAGAAGGAACATGTTGGATCTGATTCTTTCTCTTTCTTCATAAATTTTATTTGTGCTCCAATATTTAGAAAACGAAAATATCAGAATCATTTGTAAGTGATACGTATGGACAAGAGAATTTGCGTTAATTGGCGGGTGTAAAATACAAGCCTTAGTTAGTGTACAGAGCTAAAATATTTATGGCTGTATCTACGTCTTCTTTTATGAATTGTCTTGAATCACTTTCTCTCCATAATTTCTAAACCTTTTCCATCTACGTGCAGAAACAAAAACTACGTTTTTTAGGCGATACCATGGGGCTTGCTCCTTTTCCTTTGCGGCTTAAACAAGCCATGATTGCTATACGAGGAGAAGAGGATGTGCCGCCTTCACGCTTCGGGCTTAGTAGTTTGTCGCAGTTGTATCCTTCTGTATCGTTCAAACTGTGGCGAGGCAAATCTTATATGAAGAACACGGTTGTCATCTCCAATTTATTTAATCATACGCAGTCGCCTGTAGAAGAAGGATGGTCGGTAAAGAAAACTCAGGTGCGCGATTTCAGAGGGAGAAGTCTTACCTATAACAGTCACAATGGAACAGACTTTGCTATTCCTGTCGGTTCAATGGTTTGTACAGCGGCACCGGGAAAGGTGGTTGCTATACTTTCTCAGTTTAACCGCGGAGGCTTGAAGATATTTATTGACCATGGCGAAGGGCTGATGACCTGCTATGCGCACCTTGCCAAAAACGTGGTGGAAGTGGGAGAGGAGTTGAAGCGTGGTCAACCTATTGCAATTTCGGGTTATAGCGGCTTAGATGCTGCTGTTACTTTTCCTTTTGGTGTGCCCCATGTGCATTTTAATGTTTGGCTTAATGGCGAACCGATTGACCCTTTTGCTCATGATGGTTTTGCTTCTTTGTGGGTGAATGGCGATTTGCCTTCTTCTGCAGCAGACAATCATGGTATGTTCTCTTCTTCTGTTTATAATGAATCGAAAGTGCTTGAAGCTATTGCACATTGTAAAACATCCTCGGTGCGTGACCGCTTGACGGCCATTGATTCATTGGAAGAAAAGGCAGCACATACTATTATCGAAATGAATTACTACCCCACACGCTTTCCAAAGCGGGTCAATCTTTACGACAAAATCTATCCACGCACAGCCCGCCTCGATTTGCCTTTCAGCAACGATGAATTTCAGCACGTTGTTTTTCTTGATGATGTATTGAAGAAAGCATCTGCTAAAAATTAGTTTTACTTCTTCATTTAAATAAGTGCCTTTATGAGTAATCCGAAGAATGGTTTTCCGCAACAGGCTACGGCCGTAAGCGATTTATTGGAAACGATAAAACAGAAGAAACAGAAGGATATTAACTGGCGCAAAGGCCGCGCGTTTTGTCTCATCTATCATCCGGGCGAAGAGCGTGAGCATGGTATTAAGACGGTGTTCGACCAATACTATGCCGACAGTGCTTTGAACCCAACAGCTACTCCGAGCCTGGTGGAAATTGAAAACGAAACAGTCAGCATGTGTGCCGATTTGTTTCATGGTGATGAACAGGTTTGCGGCAATATTACCACCGGTGGAACCGAGAGTATTATCCTCTCTGTAAAAACAGCCCGCGACTGGGCGCGCAAGAATCGTCCGCAGATTGCAAAGCCGCATGTGGTTATTTCCGAATCGGCACATCCTGCTTTTATCAAGGCATTTCATTTCCTTGGTTTAGATTTCACGGCTACTAAAACAGGCGCTGATTATCGGGCCGATGTGGAGGCTTTCGAAAAGGCTATTACACCCAACACTATTCTGCTGGTTGGCTCTGCGCCTTCCTATCCTTATGGGGTCATGGACCCGATTGTTGAACTGGCGGCATTGGCGAAAAGCAGGAATCTGCTTTGTCATGTCGATTCCTGTGTGGGTGGTTTCATTCTTCCGTTTATAAAAGATATTGGCTACCCGGTTCCGGCTTTTGATTTTGCGGTAGATGGGGTTACCTCGCTTTCGGCCGATTTGCATAAGTATGGTTATTCGCCAAAAGGCGCTTCGGTTATTCTTTACAAAACACACGAGTTAAGACGGTTCCAGTTTTCGCTTTACACCAAATGGGCGGGTGGGGTTTATGGCTCGCCAACTATCACGGGCACGCGCGCGGGAAGTAATATTGCTGCGGCATGGGCTGCTTTAAAATCAATAGGGCGCGAAGGTTATCAGGAGATGGCGAAGGCCACGATGGAGGCTACCGAAAAGATTAAACAGTTTATCGTTCAGAGCGAGGAGTTGGAGTTGATGGGCAAGCCCGATATGAGTATTGTGGCATTTAAGTCGGCTAAGCTCGATGTGTATATGCTGGCCGATGAACTGAATAAGAATGGCTGGCATTTTGAACGGCAGCAAGGGCCACCGAGCCTGCATTTTACGGTGAACTATATTCATAAGGAGGTGGTGGAAGCGTTTCTGGCCGATTTGAAAGAAGGTATGGCAGCGGTGCGCGACAAACGAATGGCGCAGATGGGTAATAAACTGCAGTCGGCTGTGGTGAAGGGCCTGAGCGGATTGCTGCCCGAAGGCACGATAGCTAAGCTGCAAAAGAATTCGACCAGCGAACTGGAGAATGAAAACACAGCGGCCATGTATGGTATGCTCGGGGCCCTGTCGGGCACGAGCGACCTCGAACAGATTGTGCTTGATTTCCTCGATAATATTTACACGGCTAAACCGTAAGGCGCAGTTATGTTGGAGGCGATTGGCGCGGGCATATTGACGGGTTTGGTGCTGGCTACTTTTATCGGCCCCATCTTTTTTGCCATTGTTGACCTTGGGCTAAAGGGCAATATTAAAGGCGCGGCTTATCTCGCCTTCGGCACTTTTATCAGCGATATTCTTTGGGTGCTTCTGATTTACGCGCTCGCCAGGCAGGCCGACCGCGATTCGCTGCTGATGCAGGTAATGTATGTGGCGGGCGGAGGGGTGCTGGTGGTGCTGGGTTTGCAGAATCTGCTGAAGGCAAAAGCCACTGAGGTGCATACCCAAATGGACCAAAAGGGACAATGGAGTTTGTTTGCGAAGGGCTTTCTGATTAACTCATCGAATCCTAATATTTTCTTTTTCTGGTTTGGGGCGATAATGGTGGCGCTGCGCAAATACAGCAGCCATTCGGAGTTGGTGTTGGTTCATTTCTTTTCAGCACTGCTGGTTTCATTTTCTACCGATTTCCTCAAAGGTTATGCGGCATCGCTGCTGCGGCCTTATATGCACCCCAAGGTGCTGGCCTATCTGGGCAGACTGTCGGGGCTTATCCTTATTTACTTTGGGCTAAAGCTGGTGTTTTTCCATTGAGCGAATCTGCTTTTGGCTTTCTAATTTTCGCGCCTTCCTGTCTTAGTAATTGCCCTTTACCTAAAGATATTGAATAAAAACAGTGCGGCACATGAAAAATCATGTGTGGATATGCAGTTATGCGCGGAGGCACATGAAAACTCATATATGGACATGCAGTGATGCGCGGAGGCACATGAAAACTCATGTATGGACATGCAGTGATGCACGGAGGCACATGAAAACTCATGTGTGGATATGCAGTAGTGTGTGGAGGTACATGAAAACTCATGTTTAGCTGTGGGGTAGAACCTGGGCCGATAGAAGAAACATTGGATGGGTTTTCACAGGGTGGTAGATAAAACAACCTCTGTTCCCAAGTTTGGCTTTCAGTAGGTGTGTTGCAATATAGCAGGTGTGCTACCTGCACAATTGGATTCTTACTAATGTCTTAATCCCTCTTCCCCACATTAAACTCCAGCGGAAAAAAAATTTTCACACTGATGTTTCGCCCCATGTTCCAGATGCCCGCTTTGCCGTTAGCGGGATTTATATCCAAATATTTCAAGCGGCTCAAATGACTTTGATAGGCGGTGTTGGTCAGGTTTTCAGCAGCCACAATCAGCGAGAGAACCTTCTTCCTTCCATTGGCATATAAATCGAAACCAGCGCTGGCACCCAGCAAGGCATAGTCGGGTGTGGGAGTTTCGGTGCGGTTGGCTAACAGCGCATGATTTTGCTGAAAGAAATAGTCGAAGTGAAGCCCCGCAAACAAACCACGCACCCAATCACCCGTCTTCGGCACATCAAATCGCAACTCACCACGATAATGCGCAGGGGGTGTGAAGGGTAGATATTTGGCACTATCGGCTTGGCTCAGGTTCACGGCATACACATAACCAAACGAGTTTTCGAAATGCAACCAATCAATCGGATGCGGGTGAATATCCATCGTCAATTCAGCGCCAGCCAGCAAAGCATTGTTTTGTTTGAATTGAAAAGAAGGCAACAGATTCCCATCTTCACCCGCCACCAAACTATCGTTGCCGTCAGCGGTGCTCAACTTCTGAATGTAGATGAAATTCAGAATCGTGTTTTCAAACACATCAAGGTTCACGTTCACATGCTCGCTCGAATAAGAAATGCCTGCATCGAACTCAAAACTCGATTCGGGTTTCAGATTCGCGTTGCCATATTCATAACGAAAAGTGCCGCTGTGCTGCCCGTTCGAACCCAGCTCAGCCGCCACCGGTGCGCGGAAACCTTTGGCTACATTAAACTTGATAACCCAATTTTCATTGGCACGATAGGATAAGCCAAGACTTCCTGAAAAGTTCCAAAACATTTTCTTTAGAGCAGAAAACTTTTGGGTGGAGGAAGTGTCACTAACAGTCGTTATTTGATTCTTCTCATTCAGATATAAACTCTGCGAAGTATAAAACCGCTGGTCGAAACGAATGCCGGCTTCGAAGAAAAGTTTTTGAAATCTGCGTTGGGTGACACCAAAAATGCCGTAGTCGAACAAATGATAAGCGGGAATTAAAAACTCGCTGCCCTTGTTGTTGCTTTGCTGATAGAGCGCACTGAAGCCGAAGGTGGTGTTCCATTCTTTCAGCTCGGGCAAATGATATTGCAAATCGAACGAGGCGCTGTGCATCACAAAATGTAAAGCAGCCACGGT
>CANJVG010000097.1 GCA_947478005.1 Bacteroidota bacterium | reverse complement strand
CTTTTATCATGCCATAAGCCGCACGGTCTTTTACGCTGCCTCCGGGGTTTTCGCCCTCCAGCTTGCCATATATTTTTACGCCCGGCTTTTTGTTTACGTTGTTTAATTCTACTAAGGGGGTGTTACCCACGAGGTCAAGTATTGTCGCCATATTTATTTTCTGTGCTCAATTATAATAAGTAGTGGGCACTTCTATTGGGTTTGCTAAATGAAGTGGCCCACCACCCGCGGGGAAATAGTGCCAAAAAACAAATTTTGCGGATTCATATATCCTCTTTAGATGCGCATTGACACAGGTAGATTGCATCGATTGAGGTGAAGGCTTCTACGAGATAAAAAATAGAGTTTGTTGCCGAGTGAGGGGTTGAGTGGGTTTTGGTTTTGCCGATGGCAAAATAGGGGTTGAAGGGAAGCTGTTGGAAAATGTGAGAATAGCTGCAGGCAAATACAACGAGTAGAAAGGCGGGGTAAACATCGAAAAAGGGAATGTAAAGATAGAAGTAGGCGGGGGAAACGTAAAAGTGAGCAGGGGAAAGGTAGAAGTGGGCGGGGGAAAGATGCTTTTTCTGAATGTAAAGGCCGAAGTAGGCGGGGGAAACGTAGAAGTAAGCAGGGGAAAGATAGAAGTAGGCGGGGGAAAGATGCTATTTGCGATTGTAAACGTAGGATAAGGCGGGGGAAAGGTAGAAGTAGGCAGGGGAAAGATGATAGTAGGCGGGGGAAAGATAGGTGAAGGCGGGGGAAAGAGTTTCAAAAGTGGGGTTTTATACAAAGGGTTTGAAAAAGGGGGTTTAAATACAAAGGGGTTGAGGGAAATGCGGATTGCGGATTTGGGAATGCGGGATTGAGCAGCCAAATGCAAATACCGGTTAACGCAAAGGGCGCAAAGTGAACAGCCCGCAAAGAACGCAAAGGAACAGCCGCTACGCAGACCCTACCTTCCCGCGAACGGAATGAAACAAAAGAGGGAACTGCCACGCAGGAACAGCCGAAAACAAAATATAAGAGCCACGCGGGAGTGTGGCTCTTTTTTTGTTGTTAGCCCCAGAGGGGCTGCATATTGGTAGTAATAGGAGGTTTGTTTGATTTAGGAGCCCTGTAGGGGTGGAACCTTTGCCTTCTCTTCTATCTTTTTTCTTTTGGCTTGAACCAAAAGAAAAAAAAGTTCAAGGCTGTTTCTTGTTCCTTTTCTTTAGAAGAAAAGGAACCAAAAGAATTGTCCAAAAATATGCTCCGCATTTTTGGACGGGCTCCCGCGCGAATACAGTCTTTAGGTTTTGGGATAGACTATGGAATTGAACCTTTACAGAATTTTCAAAAGGCCAAGGGAAATACAGGGGGAAGGTTAGATTTGAAGGAAATTTGTTGGTGGTGACGCATTGCAGAGCCTATGCTAAAACACCAACAACGGCACAAAACTAAAGACATGAAAAACTTAATTATTTCTATCTCTCTACTTTTCTTGATTGCTTTTACTGGGTGTAGAAATTCCTCGACTACCGAAACTCAGAACAAACAAAGTGTGAAAGGAATTATTGATAATGAAGTTTACTCTTTTTCATGGACAACAGACCCGAGTTACTGTAGTCCGGATTCTATCGTAGGTACAGATTGCGGAGGAGGTGATTTCTATTTTACGAAGAATGGAAACGTGGTCTATTCTTTTGATTGCTTAGGTAACGATACCACAACGTACGATATAGGCAGATATTCTTTCAACGGTAACAACATTACTTGTACCTTCAGCAGGAGTTATTCTTTCTATGGTGGTTCTGATTATGGTGATGAAGGGGCAAAAGAAGCTACTCCAAATGAAGGTGAGTTAGTAGACATCAAACATTGGTCGATTCAACTCTTAAAAATTAACTGCACCAAGTACGAATATTATTTCATCATGGAAAAGGATAAATATGTATTGGAAAAACTAGGGAGCGAGAAATTAGATGAACTCCGTAAGATCAAATCCTTACAAAATCTCTAAACAAAAAAGCCCCTCGATATCGAAGGGCTTTTTTGTTTTTACTCCGTTAGGAGTTTTCTGTTTGTAGTGAATGACAAACCGATAAGTGAAGTACGGCTGCTGGGTTAGCGATAGTAGCGGAGCTCCTTTTTTGCTTTCGGCTAAACAGGGATAGAAATACAAGATGTTTCGCTTCGCAGAGCCTTCGCTCAACATGACAAAGCAAAAAAAGAGCGGAGCGGATAGCGCGACCGAGGCTTTGCGAGGGAACCCCCAAGAACTTTTAACCATCGCCCCAACCCACCCATGTTGCCTCTAAAATTTTACCTTCGTCCACCGTTTTATGAATTTAAAATCAGAAAATATTCATCCGTTCAGCGAGCTGCTTTCGCGCCAAAGCAAAGAAGACCTGCTGGTGCAGCGCGCCAGGGTTTTGTGGCTCACGGGTTTGAGCGGCTCGGGCAAAAGCACGATAGCCCGGGGGCTGGAAGAAGCGCTGTATAAAAAAGGTTTTTTAACCGCGGTGCTCGATGGCGACAATATCCGCGCGGGCCTCAACAATAACCTTGGCTTCAGCAACGAAGACCGCGAGGAAAACATCCGCAGAATAGCCGAGGTGGCCAAATTGTTTTTGCAAAACGGCATCATTACCATTTGCGCCTTTGTTTCGCCCACCGAAGCCATGCGGACGCTCGCAAAATCAATAATCGGGGAAGACGATTTAGTAGAAATTTTCGTCAACACATCGTTCGAAGACTGCCGCCAAAGAGATGTGAAAGGCCTGTATGCCAAAGCACAACAGGGCGGCATAAAGGATTTTACGGGTGTAAATGCGCCTTACGAAATTCCCGCAAAACCCGATTTGGAAATTAAAACGCAGAATAAATCAATAGCAGAAAGTGTAGATGAAGTTTTGAATTATGTATTTCCTAAAATCCGCATTCCGCATTCCGAAATCCGCAATCCTTCATGAATTACACGCTCAACCATCTTAAAACCCTCGAAGCCGAATCTATTTTCATTCTGCGCGAAGTAGCCGCTCAGTTTCAAAACCCCGCCATTCTTTTCAGTGGTGGGAAGGACTCAATCTTGGTTACTTACTTAGCCAAAAAAGCATTCTATCCTGCGGCTATTCCCTTTCCTTTGGTGCATATTGATACCGGTCATAATTTTCAGGAAACCCTCGACTACCGCGATAGCCTCGTAAAAAAACTCGGAGTGAAATTGATTGTAGGCTCGGTGCAGGATTCTATAGATACACAGCGGGTGGCCGAAGAAAAAGGCTTCAGTGCCTCGCGTATTCGCTTACAAACCACTACGCTGCTCGACACCATCGAGAAATATAAATTTGATTGCTGCATAGGCGGTGCCCGTAGAGATGAAGAAAAAGCGCGGGCCAAAGAGCGGTTCTTCTCGCATCGCGATGAGTTCGGTCAGTGGGACCCTAAGAACCAGCGCCCTGAACTCTGGAACCTATTCAACGGAAGAATGCACGTAGGTGAAAACTTCCGCGTGTTTCCTATCTCCAATTGGACAGAATTAGATGTGTGGCAATATCTGGCTATGGAAGGAATTGAAATGCCATCGCTTTATTTTTCGCACAAACGAAAAGTATTTAACCGCGATGGAACCTGGCTGGCAGAGTCGCCATTCATCCCCATGAAACCAAACGATAAGGCAGAAGAAAGAGTGGTGCGCTTCAGAACCATTGGCGACATCACATCCACCGGTGCAGCATTCTCTACGGCTTCTACCCTGGATGATATCATTCAGGAAGTAGCTACCTCAAGAACCACCGAACGCGGAGGCAGAGCCGATGACAAGCGCAGTGAAAATTCAATGGAGGACAGAAAGAAGGAAGGGTATTTTTGATTTCGGAATGCGAAAAATGTAGAATTGAAAATGGCAGAGGAAAATAAAAATGGTGTAGAAAAGTTTGACTCCAAAAGTTACATGAACATGGAACTTTTGCGCTTTACTACAGCGGGAAGTGTAGATGACGGTAAATCAACCTTGATTGGCAGATTGCTTTACGACAGCAAATCCATCTTCGAAGACCAGTATGAAAATATCAGAGCCACCTCTGAACGAAGAGGAGAAGCAACAGTAAATCTGGCTCTGTTCACAGACGGTCTTCGTGCCGAGCGTGAGCAGGGAATTACAATTGATGTAGCCTACCGCTACTTTTCTACGCCAAAACGAAAATTCATTATTGCCGATACCCCGGGGCATATTCAATACACCCGAAACATGGTAACGGGTGCAAGCACGGCAAACCTCGCCATCATCCTAATCGATGCCCGTCAGGGCATTATTGAGCAAACAAAACGCCATAGTATTATTGCTTCGCTCCTGGGCATTCCGCACATTGCAGTCTGCATCAACAAAATGGATTTAGTCGATTACGATGAAGCCATCTACAACAACATAGTTTCTGAATATCGCCAGTTCGCAACCCGACTAAAGACCAAAGACATTCACTTCATTCCAATCTCAGCCTTGAATGGTGATAATGTGGTTCATCGTTCCGACAAAATGAAATGGTATGAAGGGGTAACCCTCATGTATCTGCTCGAAAACATTCACATAGCCAGCGACATTAACCATATTGATATGCGCTTTCCGGTGCAATATGTCATTCGCCCTTACAACGATAAGTTCCACGACTACAGAGGCTATGCCGGAAGAATTGTGAGCGGAGTAGTTCGCAAAGGAGACAAAGTAACGGTTATGCCCTCGGGCTTTTCATCAAAAATAAAATCGGTGGAATTGGACGGCAAAGAATTGGATGAGGCCTATGCTCCACTTTCAGTTACCATTCAATTGGAAGATGATATAGATATTTCGCGAGGAGATATGCTGGTAAGAGAAGGCAATATGCCGAAACAAAGTCAGGATATAGATGCCATGATTTGTTGGATGAGCGATAAACCACTTCAACTAAACGGTAAGTATTCCTTAAAACATACTACCAAGGATGTCAGAGCGGTGATTAAAGAAGTTAAATACAAATTGGACATCAATACCCTTCACCGTATTACAGAAAATGTTTCAATCGGAATGAATGATGTGGGGAGAATAACCATTCGCACCACAGCCCCATTGATTTTTGATGCCTACACCAAAAACCGGGACACAGGAAGCTTTATACTAATTGACGAAGGAACCAACGTAACCGTTGGAGCATGTATGATAATTGACTAGGTCAATTATCAGGAACTAATTACCCTTTGATATGCGGGTTAGATTCTCTGGCTACGAAGAAAAATATCAAACCGATCGTAAGCAGGAAAAGACCTAACACCATCGGAATGAAGTTCCCTGTTTGGAAAAGACTTTGATGCAACTTAGGGTCGTTGTATTCAAAATTATAAGAAGAATTAGCCAATACGAAAGTGAAATAAAGCGTCAAAAGACCGCCTACAATCGTAAATATTCCTGCAATTACTTTGCTCATAGTTGTAATTTTTCGAGGGCGAATCTAATTCAAAAACAGAAATCTCAAAATCCTTTCGATAAACACCAAAAGTTACTTCGCTTCTGTTGTTTTCAAGTGGTCTTCCATCATCATTACCAAAGCCAGATCCGCTTCTGTAGGATGATACCGAAGCGCATGAAGTTTACTTAGATATACTTCATTTAATGCCCTTAGCTTTTTCTCATCTTTTGATTTCATTGCCTCCTTCATATAAGCCACCACGAAATTATGCACCGGAGATGTATACAGATAGTGCATGAAAAAGCGGTAAGTATTTTTGAGCAAATACGATAAGAACTGATACTCTTTCATTTCATAGCGAAGCATGAGGTTGATGATTTTCACATGACCGACATAATCTTTTCTCACTTCGCCATTAGTAAGGGCCATCAAATCGTTTACTTCTACCAAACACTTATCATAGTCTTTCAATTTCAGATAGGCATAACTGACAATAGAGCGCAGCGTATAGCTGAAAGTCCTTCGAATAAATGGTGACAAACGATGTAAACCCTCATTCGAATAATCAATATAATGCCGTATCTTCTTCTCGTTATTCTCTGCAATAGCATATAGCAATCCGAAAATACTAACCGTAGTAAACCGGTCTGAATCGTGAAATTGGCTTTGCAATTCCATCCCTTCTAAAAAACTTAGCCGTGCTTCAATTTCCGAAAAATCTCCGGTGAGGAGAGATGCAGAAAGACAATGATTGTAAGCGAGTATTAACCAGTTCGAAACAGTGGGAGGTATCTTTTCATGCTTAACGAAATGCAGTTTCTTATTCGCAAACTCTAAATACTTTTTATAGTCGCCAGTGGCGCAATAGTAAAGGGTCCAGAAATTCAGGAAAGTATGCTTGGCCTTCGCAGTGCCTAATTCTTCAAATTTCTTTAACGCCTTTTTCTTACCCAAGGCCTCAATCGCTTTCATCGCTTCTTCAGGGTTGGCGAGCATTTCGTGGTTCATTAAGCCATATAACTTAATTGAAAAGTTCATCACCTCCCGCAACTGCTTTATTTTTTCGAATAGCGCTTCTTCTTCTTCATCCAGGGCATCTAAATTTACTTCCGGTTCATTCCTGTAATAACCCATCGAAATTAAACCACGCTGCATCGCAATCAAGTTTACAGCATCCATTAATTTCTCTTCAGTATTGGCTTCTTCTTTCAGTTTCTCAATCAACTTCTTCGCCATGCCAAAAAGCCCTTTGGCCATCAACCTTTTTACATCCAGAATATAAACGGTCAGGTCACGGTCTTCGCGAACGGTTAGTTCGCCATGACGCAGTGTTTTTATAATCAGGTTTTTTAGGTAATGCTTTGTTACGGCATAATTCTTTCTAAAATTCAAATCTCTTCTGAATTTTTGAAAAAGCCGTTCTTCATTATAACTCTCTTCTGTATTCAAAAATTCAAACACTTGCAGATAAATAGGGCTTGACCCCTTTTCATATAGATTAACATATTGCGTGAAAAATTTTTTCTCGCTTTTGCTCAGCGCCTTTATCAATTGAAACAATTCGTCCTGCTGCTCCATATCTCTGATTTTATTCAATAGTAAATTTACAATTTTCGGCAGAATAACCGCTGATTACCTAATTTACGAAACCCAAGTCCTTATATTTCCCTTTCTACTGATAATCAAGTAGTTTATAAACGATTTAAACTTTGCAAACCTAATTGCATTGCAATTCTTGTTTGAGAGCTAAAACCGTAGCTATAATTTATTCTAACCAACTAAGAACCAATGCTTATCGAGAGTTAAAAGGCATTGCTTGCCTAATAGAAAACGGGCTTTGGGTTTAACGCATTAACTAAAGCCTTCGTAAATTCGTTTTACAAAATCAAAAGCCATGGAAGAGACAGCACTCAAACAACTTATTTTTTTTGCTTTCGGGTTCTTCTACCTAACCTGTTTAATAGTAGCAGGCATTGCCTTAATCTGCTACAGCGCTCATTGATACGAAACCTTGGTGGGTATTTGTGAGGGTGGCGGATGCCGAGCGTCCGTCACCCTTTTCAAGCCAACTGATGTTTAAACTTATCGGATGTCTCTATCCGAAACTACTTGGTGTGTGGCCGTCTCATTTTTTGAGGCGGCCTTTTTATTTTCTTTAAATCCGAATTTTTATTTTGCGAAAAATAAATTCAATGAATTTCGAACACTCCGCCAAAGCGAAAGAGATGATGAAGCTGATGGGAAATTTTATGCGCGAGCATGTTTTTCCTTTAGAAACTATTTTGCTGAAAGAAACACATTTCGAAAATGGCGACTGGAAGACCTGGAAACCCGATGAGCGCATTGAAGCACTTAAAGAAAAGGCGAAAACTGCCGGCTTGTGGAATTTATTTCTACCCCCGGTAAGCGGATTGAGTAATACAGAATATGCTCCACTGGCCGAAATTACCGGGCAAAGCATTATCGCGCCCGAAATTTTTAACTGCAATGCACCCGACACGGGCAATATGGAGGTGTTGTGGAAATATGGCAGCACTGAACAAAAAGAAAAATGGCTCACCCCTTTGCTCGATGGAAAAATTCGTTCTGCTTTTTGCATGACGGAGCCCGATGTGGCTTCGAGTGACGCTACGAATATGCAAGCGACTATTACAGAAGATGGTGATGAAATTATTTTGAACGGAACCAAATGGTGGAGCACAGGCATTGGCCATCCGGCTTGCAAAGTGGCTATTTTCATGGGGCTTTCGGATGCGGGCGCGCATAAATATCTGCGCCATTCGATGGTGCTGGTGCCCCTCGATGCTACCGGAGTCACCATTGAGCGCATGTTGCCGGTGTTTGGTGCTTACGACCCGCCTTACGGACATGGCGAGGTCAGTTTCAAAAATGTTCGCCTGCCAAAAACAGCGGTGATTGCTGGCCTCGGAAAGGGCTTCGAAATTGCGCAGGGCCGTTTGGGTCCTGGAAGAATTCATCATTGTATGAGACAGATTGGCGCTGCCGAGCGCGCGCTAAAAATGATGATTGAGCGCGCCTCTGACCGCGTGGCCTTTGGCAAACCCCTCGTAAACCTGGGCGGCAACCGCGACCTGATTGCCAATGCGCGCATAGATATAGACATGGCGCGCCTGCTCGTGATGAAAACTGCTTACCTGCTTGACGCGGTTGGAGCGATGGGGGCGCTAAGCGAAGTATCGCAAATTAAAGTGGTGGTCCCTAATATGGCCTGCCGAATCCTCGACCAGGCTATGCAAATGCACGGTGGCAAAGGTATGAGTAATGACACCCCTCTGGCCGCCATGTATGCTTATGCTCGTATTCTTCGTTTGGCCGATGGTCCCGATGAAGTCCACCGCGGAGTGGTGGCGAGGATAGAACTTGGAAAGTATAAAAAGGACTAACAGGAGTAGAGGGTTTACCTGTCCGACATAACTCTACGCCAAGGTATTTCCTTCTTTTAGTTTCTCTGTTTGTTCAGCTACTGCCAGCGAATCAATCATTTCACCAATATCTCCATTCATAAATACTTCGAGGTTATAAACGCTGAGATTGATGCGATGGTCGGTAATGCGTCCTTGCGGATAGTTGTAGGTGCGAATTTTAGCCGAGCGGTCACCAGTACTAACGAGGGTTTTTCTACGAGCGGCAATTTCATCTTCATGTTTCCGCACTGCCGCTTCAAATATTTTTGTCTTCAACATTTTCATCGCCTGTTCGCGGTTCTTATGTTGTGAACGCTCAGCCTGACATTCGGCCACGGTACCGGTAGGTATGTGCGTTAAACGCACAGCACTTTCAGTTCTATTAACGTGCTGACCACCCGCTCCCGATGCACGAAACACATCCAAACGAATATCTGCAGGATTGATATATACTTCCACTTCATCCGCTTCCGGTAGCACTGCCACAGTTACGGCAGAAGTATGCACACGCCCTTTGGCTTCAGTCAACGGAATGCGCTGAACGCGGTGAACACCACTTTCAAACTTCAGTTTACCATAAACGTTTTCACCGGTAATGTCGAGCACAACCTCTTTGTAGCCGCCCGCACTTCCATCGCTGGAACTTGCAACCGTAACCTTCCATCCCAGGGTTTCGCAGTAGCGCGTATACATGCGCGAAAGGTCTCCTGCAAAAATACCAGCTTCATCACCACCAGTGCCGGCACGAATTTCCATAAGTACATTACGCTCATCTTCCGGCTCCTTAGGCACCAGCAACGATTTCAAATCCGCTTCAATCTTCTCCTGGTCGTTTTCGAGTTTAGCTAAATCATTCTTCGCCAAATCGCGAAACTCTTCATCGCTCTCTGTCTTAATAATTTGCTTGTTTGTTTCAATATTGCTCAGCAACATCCTATACTCATCATACAACTTCACTACCTTTTCCAACTCACGATACTCTTTGTTTAATTGAGCATAGCGCTTCATATCACTCATAGCAGCAGGGTCGCTGAGCGTTTTTCCTAACTCTATAAATTTCCCTTTCAAATTGTCTAACTGGCTGAACATATTCTTTGATTGCTGGCTTAGATGCGCGCGCTAAAATAAAAATGCGATTTGTATTCAAAGGCGAAAGCATGCAACATCGAACAACAATCAGTATAAGTAAAAGAAGAAACGCTGATAAATGCATATATCCGCATTAGTGCATTTTCATATTTTCACGCCACTCAAAACTATCGTATGCAAAAAAGAATTTTGCCCCATCTAGCTGCAGTACTCACGTTCGCGCTCCTTACTATTGTCTACTTCATTCCGGCCTATCAGGGCAAAACCCTCAGTCAAGGCGATGTTACGCAATGGGAAGGCATGAGCAAAGAAATTGTGGATTGGAATAAAGCTCACCCCGAAGAGCCTGCTTTATGGACAAATCGATTATTTGGAGGAATGCCTGCAGTACAGATTTCATTGCTATATCCAGGAAATTTCGTTGATAAGGTAGTGCGTGTGTTTCAGGTTGTTTTTCCTGATGCCACGGTATTGCTGTTTATGATGTTTGCCGGTTTTTATATTCTGCTTCTTTGTCTTGATGTTGACCCATGGTTGAGTTTGGCAGGCTCAGTGGCATATGGACTTTCGTCCTTTATTCTGATTTCAATCGAAGCAGGACATAACACCAAAGTGCAGGGCATGGCGCTGATGGCACCTGTATTGGGCGGAGTGATACTGGCTTATCGAAGGAATATTTTAGTGGGCGCAGCCATCACAGCCATTTTCCTTTCTATGGCAATAAACGCCAACCACTTACAGGTTGCCTACTACCTCATTATTATGGTCGGGGTAATTGGCGCTTATTATCTCGTAACGAGTATTCTCGAAAAACGCTTAGTGCATTTTGCCAAAGCAACCGGCCTGTTGATTGTGGCAGCAGTCTTGGCAATTCTTCCAAATACCGCAAATCTTTGGGGCACACAGGAATATGCCAAAGAAACGATTCGCGGAGGAGCTTCTGAACTGACACAGAAAAAGGCAGAAGCCAATGGCGGTCTGGATTTCGACTACGCATCTCGCTGGAGTTATGGATTTACGGATGGCGAAATTCTTTCGCTGCTGATTCCAAACATCAAGGGAGGTGCAAGTGGCGGAAGCCTAAGTGAAAGTTCAGAAACCTATCAGGCAATGATGGCAAAAGGTGTAGCAGAAAATACTGCTCAACAATATCTCCGACAAATGCCTCTGTATTGGGGCGGACAGCCGTTTACTTCGGGCCCTGTTTATTTTGGCGCGGCCATTCTTTTTCTTTTTCTTTTTTCATTGATGATTGTCCGCAACAATCTGAAATGGGTTTTGCTCGGGCTCACTATTTTCTCCATGCTCCTCGCCTTCGGACACAACACACCATTCTTCAAATGGATGTTCAATCTTCTCCCCTTCTTCAACAAATTCCGAAATCCGAGCATGGCGTTGGTGATTGCTGAACTAGCTATTCCGCTCGTGGCAATACTCGGACTAAATGAAGTATTGAACGGAAAAAATTTGAATGATGAACTATGGAAGAAATTGAAAATAGCCGGTGGAATTACTGCCGGTGTGGTGATTCTTTTCGGAGTCTTAGGTGGAATGTTTTTCAGTTTCTCTGCCGAGGGCGACAAACAGTATTACGATAACGGCAATGGCTGGTTGATTGATGCTATCAAAAAAGACCGATTAAGTTTACTGCGTGCCGATGCAGTCCGCTCGCTTGTTTTCATTGCAGCTGCATTTGGTTTAATCTGGTTTTACCTGCAAAAGAAATTATCTAAACAGGTTGTGATTGGTGCATTGGTTGCGGTGTTTCTTCTCGATGGTTGGTTAGTTGACAAGCGTTATTTAAACAGCGATAATTTTAAAGAAGCAACCGAAAGTAGTCATGCTGCCTCTCAAGCTGATTTAGATATTCTGAAAGACACCGACCCGAACTACCGTGTGTTCAATGTTACCCGCGACCCTTTCAACGATGCCATGACTTCTTACTACCACAAGTCAGTTGGCGGCTATCATGCGGCTAAGTTGATTCGTTATCAGGATTTGATTGAAAATCAGATTTCGAAAAACAACATCAACGTACTGAACATGCTCAACACCAAATATATCATCGGACAAAATCAGCAAACCAAAGAACCGATGGCTCAACCAAATCCAAATGCCTGTGGCAATACATGGTTTGTGCAGGAAATTAAATGGGCGAAAAATGCCGATGAGGAAATGAAAGCGCTTGACAATTTCAATCCTAAACAAACAGTAGTCATTGACGAGAAGTATAAATCAGCAGTAGGAAGTTGGCAGTTTGCAGGAGACAGCAGCGCTGTTATTCGTGAGACGGAATACACGCCAAATCGCTTGACCTACGCTTCTAATTGCACCGCCCCTCAACTCGCAGTGTTCTCCGAAATTTATTACAACGAAGGCAAAGGATGGCATGCTTACCTAGACGGAACTCCGGTAGCGCATTTCCGGTGCAATTATGTTTTACGCGGTATGGTTATCCCGGCAGGCTCTCACAAAATCGAATTCAAATTCGAACCAAAGAGCATTGTAACCGGAAACAAAATTGCTTACGCAGGTTCGTTCCTCTTGTTTGCATTTGTATTCGGCACCCTTGGTTTTGTAGGTCGCAAAAAGTGGCTTGAAATAGAAGCAGAACCAAAACCCGAAGTAAAAGCACCCGTAGCGAAGCCAACAAAAAAGAAGTGAACAAGAAAGTAATCATCTTCACTTATTACTGGCCTCCTGCCGGAGGAGTAGCGGTGCAGCGTTTCCTGAAGTTCTCTAAATTTCTTCCAGAATTTGGTTGGGAACCCATCATCATCACGGTTGACAATGGAAGCTATCCCTACTTCGATGAAAGCTTAGTGAAAGAGATTTCTCCATCTCTTCGCGTCTATCGCACCAACACTTTCGAGCCCTTTGAGTTTTACAATTTACTAAGAGGCAAAAAAGGCAAATCATTGCCGGTTGTTTCTGTCGGCTCCCACAACAAAAAATCTTTCTTCCAAATAATCTCCGAATACGTGCGAGCCAATTTTTTCATCCCCGATGCGCGCAAAGGCTGGGTCAGCTATGCCGTAAAACAGGCGGAAGAAATTTTGAAAAACGAAAAGATAGATGCCATTATCACTACAGGCCCTCCTCACTCCACCCATTTAATTGGATTAAAACTCAAGGAAAAATTTCCCATAAAATGGCTTGCAGATTTCCGCGACCCTTGGACAGGAATTTTCTATAACAACTTTCTACCGCGAATAGAATCAACCAAACAAAAAGACAAAGCCCTCGAAACAAAAGTTCTTCAAACTGCCGACATCGTCACAGTAATAAGTGCCGGCATGAAAAAAGAATTTGAAACCCGGGCAAAGCAAATCGAAGTAGTAAACAACGGATATGACGAAGAAGATTTCAGAACATCTGACATCCGACATCCGGCATCCGACACCTTCACCATTCGCTACGTAGGCAATCTAATGGCCACTCAAAACGTAGAAAACCTATGGCAAACCCTTTCCTCCGTCCTCCAACATCGGACATCCGACATCGGACATCGGACATCCCTCCGCCTCGAATTCATCGGAAGGGTTGACGATGCAGTAAAGAAAAGCATCTCCCAAAACGGCCTCGACTCCATCGTTCATTATCTCGACTTTGTTGACCACCGCAAAGCCATTCAACTAATGCAGGAAGCAAGTTTATTGCTGTTTGCCATACCCGATGTAAAGGACAACCACCTTATCCTTACCGGAAAGTTATTTGAGTATCTCGCTTCAACTTCCGAGATGATTTCTTTCGGCCCTGTTCAGGGCAACGCGGCTGAAATTCTTTCAGCTACCGGAAGAAAGAAAATGATTGACTACCACGATGCCGAAGAAACCAAGAAACAATTGCAATTGGCATTAAGCCATTTCGACCAAACCAATACAGCTTTTAAATACACTGACAATAAACATCAGGTTTTCAGTCGTAGAAACCAGGCAGGTATTCTGGCAGATAAACTGAACTCAATTCTTCAATAAAGAATCACAAAGCTTCAGCAACTTCTCTCTTCTACTTTCGAGCGTATAATTATCAGCAATTCTCTTCCTCGCCTTCCCGCGTAAAGTGTTTTTATCAGCAACCAACGACTCCCCAATCAACTTTCTCAACTCCTCCACATTTCGGTGCTGCAACACAAAACCACTATCACCAATAATTTCCGTAATCGAAAAAACATTACTTCCAATCGGAACACACTCACACAACATTGCCTCGCAAAGAGAATTTGGAAACCCCTCCGCCATAGATAGCTGCATATAAAATTCACACTCGCTGAGAATGCCTATTAACTCTTCGTTCTTAACCGGAGGAAGTATTTTAACGTTAGAAGATTTCTTCTGAATTAACTTTTCACCGGGCACTCCCAACACAATAAACTCACAATCCGGAAATGAAGCCGCCACATCCACCATCAAATCAATTCCCTTCAATTGATATTGAAACGAAAACTCCCAACCACTACAAACCGTAATAAAGGTATTCTTCCTTTTCTCCTTGGTGCAATGCCACTTCACTGAGTCATACCCGTTGGTGATTTCCGTAAAAGGCGTTTTCAAGTTCGGAACCCTCGCATAAATCCCCTGCGCACTTGGCTCCTGACTATCATATGAATACTCAAACTGCATCAAACTCTTATGCTTCGGAGCAATGTGCGAACACAACTTAAACGACAGTGAAGTAAACGTCTTCACAATCTTCTTCTGCCAGTTGCCATAACCGATACCCGGAAAATAATGCGCATCCGTTCCGCCCGAAATAATCAAACAAGGCTTACCGAATAGCTTTCCAAACAAAGCAGGCAACAGCGAGTGATAAGCCGCAAACTCACAAATTATCAAATCAGCCCTTAAAATATTTTTGAGCAGAAATAACTTCTGCGCTATAAACCGAAAAGGAATTCCGGCTTTTGAGTCCGTTTCAAAATCAAAACCAATAACCCTGTATTCCTCTGCCAGAATCTCCACATCCTTCTTTACAAAAGACGACAGATGCGTATAAAACAATAAAACAGTCTTTCGATTTTGCACGGTCTGAGAATAATGATTTACCTTATGCTGCTGTCATCCTGAACTTCGGCTCTGCGAAGTGAAGGAACTTGTATTCCTGCCTTTCAAACTCTCCTCTCCGCGCCCTCTGCGCCTCCGCGTGAAACCTACCTATAACCTGCTCTTCACATTCGCCATTATCAAATCCCCCTTCGACTTCTGATCAAGCGACTTCAAACCCCGCTTTGGCTTAATAACAATATTCTGATAATCGTACTGCTCCGTATGCAAGGCATAAGGCTCTACCTTCTCAATATAAAACCCATTCTCGTAGGCCAGCTTCGCAAAATGATCCACATGCAGCGGCTGATCAATAATCTGCAACAAATCCTTTCGGT
>CANJVG010000096.1 GCA_947478005.1 Bacteroidota bacterium | reverse complement strand
ACCATTGGCAAAGCATTGAAGAAAGGCGACTACGTTGTTTTCGAATCAACAGTTTATCCGGGTTGCACCGAAGAAGATTGCTTGCCTGTGATGGAAAAGATTTCGGGTTTGAGTTTAAAGAACGGAGATTTCAAATTGGGTTATTCACCTGAGAGAATCAATCCGGGCGACAAGGAACATACGATTACTAAAATCAAGAAAGTCGTTTCGGGTAGTGATGCAGAATCGCTGGATATTATTGCCCGCACCTATGAAATTATTGTGGTTGCCGGTACTCACCGTGCATCTTCTATCAAAGTAGCTGAAGCAGCAAAAATTATCGAGAACACACAGCGTGATTTGAACATTGCTTTGATGAACGAACTCTCCCGCATTTTTGATTTGATGGGAATCAATACGTACGAAGTACTGGAGGCAGCCGGAACCAAGTGGAACTTCTTAAAGTTCTTCCCTGGTTTAGTAGGAGGACATTGCATTGGTGTTGACCCTTATTATCTTACTTACAAATCAAATTCGTTGGGTTACAATCCTGAAGTGATTTTAGCAGGAAGAAGAATTAACGATGATATGGGTGCGCACGTTGCTCGTAAATTGGTTCAGCAATTGATTAAAGCTCATAAGCAGATTGATGCTACGCGTGTTTTGGTAATGGGTGCCACTTTCAAAGAAAACGTAAGCGATATTCGTAACAGTAAGGTGGTTGACGTTATTGCCGAATTGAAGCACTATTCAGTAAATACCGAAGTGGTTGACCCGTTGGCTGATGCGGAAGAGTTTCATGAAGAATATGGCATTCATTTGCAGAAAGAATACGGTAAGGATTATGATGCCGTTATTGTAGCAGTAAACCACGAGCAATATACCGACCTGGATGATACTTTCTTCAAGAAGTTTTTGAAAGCTGACGGCATAGTAGTGGATGTGAAGGGTGATTTAAGAAACAAGATTAAGGAGTTTAAATACTGGAGTTTGTAATTATGAAGAAGATACTCATCACCGGTGGTGCCGGTTTTATCGGTTCGCACGTAGTGCGGTTATTTGTAAATAAGTACCCCGACTCTCAAATCTTTAACCTGGATAAGTTGACTTATGCAGGCAATCTTGAAAACCTTAAGGATGTAGAGCATAAGCCTAACTACAAGTTTGTAAAGGGGGATATCACGGATGCTACCTTCATCAATAACCTGTTTAATCAGGAAAAGTTTGACAGCGTTATTCACCTGGCTGCCGAAAGCCATGTAGACAGAAGTATCTCTAATCCATTAGAGTTTGTTCAAACGAATGTGATTGGTACGGTGAACCTATTGAACGCTGCCAAAGAAATCTGGAAGGATAATTTAGCCAATCACCTTTTCTACCATGTTTCAACAGATGAAGTGTATGGCACACTGGGTGAGGAAGGTTTATTCACAGAAGAAACTTCTTACGACCCGCACAGTCCTTATTCCGCTTCGAAAGCAGCCAGCGATCATTTTGTGCGCGCCTATTTCGATACCTATAAACTACCTGTAGTTATTTCTAATTGCAGCAACAACTACGGGCCTAATCATTTTCCCGAGAAGCTGATACCGCTTTGCATTCACAATATCAAGAACAATAAACCATTGCCTATTTACGGCAAGGGCGAAAATGTGCGCGATTGGTTGTTTGTCGAAGACCATGCAAGTGCTATCGATGTCATCTTCCACAATGCAAAATTAGGCAGTACTTACAACATTGGCGGCCATAACGAATGGACCAATATTGATGTGATTCGTTTGCTCTGTAAAATCATGGATAAGAAACTTGGTAGAGCAGAAGGTAAAAACGAAAAGTTAATCACCTTTGTAAAAGACCGTGCCGGACATGATTTGCGGTATGCGATTGATTCCACCAAATTGCAAAATGAATTAGGGTGGAAGCCATCTCTGCAGTTTGAAGAAGGGCTTGAAAAAACCGTGGATTGGTATTTGGCGAATGAAGAGTGGCTATCGCATGTAACTTCAGGTAATTATCAAACTTACTACGACAAACAATACGTTCAAAGATAAGCCCGTTTGTCCTTTGTTGTTTTTCGTTTATCGTTGAACAACCAAGGGCGCAAAAAGCTAGCGACAAACAACATACGAAAGACCACAAACAGAAAGCATGTTCGACACAAAATATCACTCCCGCGATTTATCACAATACTCTTTTCTGGTTACAGGAGGTGCGGGTTTTATTGGTTCTAATATTGTGGAGTACTTGTTGAAGTATGGTGCCAAGAAAGTTCGCGTGTTCGATAATCTAGCTACAGGCAGAGCATCCAACATCGAAGAATTTAAGTCTAATCCTGCGTTTGAATTTATCCAGGGCGATCTTCGCCAGTTAAACGATTGTCGCCAAGCTTGCGAAGGAATTGATTTTGTATCCCATCAGGCGGCTTTAGGTTCTGTGCCTCGTTCGCTCAATGAACCCTGGACCACCAACGATGTAAATGTGGGTGGCTTTGTGAATATGATTTCTGCAGCCAAAGAAGCAAGGGTTAAAAACTTTGCTTACGCTTCGTCTTCTTCGGTTTATGGCGATGAACAAAGCCTCCCGAAAGTGGAAGAGAAAATCGGCAATCAGCTTTCGCCTTATGCAGTCAGCAAATTTGCCAATGAAATCTATGCGGGTGTTTTTCGCAAGGCTTATGGCATGAATGTAATAGGCATGCGCTACTTCAACATTTTCGGGCCTAAGCAGGACCCTAACGGCCAATACGCTGCGGTTATTCCTTTGTTTGTTTCAAAAATAATGGCGCGCGAGGAAGTTTTTATAGATGGCGATGGCGAACAAACCCGCGATTTTACTTTTGTTGAAAATGCCGTGCAGGCCAATGTGCGCGCTATGGTTTGCGAAAATGAAGAAGCCTACGGTCAGGTATTTAATATAGCGGTGGCTGAGCGCTTTTCGGTAAACCAACTCTATGCTGCTATTCAGCAATTATTAAACAGCGACCATCCTGCTACTTACCGCGCCACGCGGGCCGGTGATGTGCGCAATTCATTAGCCGATATTTCGAAGGCCAAGAACCTGTTGGGCTATCAACCTGAGTACGATTTTAAAGCCGGTATTGCGCTTACGGTGGACTACTTCCGCCATTTATAAAGCAATTCATCCGCCTTATTTCCCCGCCCCCATCAGTTTATTTCTGATTTCCACCTTTGGTGGCTGAACATGGTAAGCTCCATTGGCAACACCCCCTACACAAGCCCGACAATCCACTTTTCTAGTCCTCTCAGTGGTGTCATAATTTTGGACAGCCTGATTACAACTTTGGACAGAATGGTTATAGTTTCGGTTATCGGTATCTCCATTCCTGACGACTGCAACAACGATTCTGTCCACGCGATTCAGACCCGCTACAACCGGGTTTTAACTTAGGAATAAGTATTCCCAACCTTTAATCGCCTTATTTTTCATCTAAATGGCTTTGTTTTTTAAGTAAACGTGTTTATTTTCGCTAAAGCTTAACTTCTTAAAACTATAGATACTCCAATTATGGCTAAAGATTACATCCCCCGGGCTAACAGTAAATTCGATACATTTCAAAGCATCTTAGCGAAGATGGTGGTTGCCAATGCCACGGCTTGGAAAATTCCCATTGACGAGGTAAACGCCTTGAAAGCAGCCTCGATTAAATACAGCGATTTGTATAAAGCCATCAGTATAAAAGGCAACCGCACCCAAGGCCAGGTGGCTGCTCACGATGAGTTTCGGGAGAAGACCTATGAGCCCGATTCTCGGGTGTTTGTAAATTCGTTTATCAAGACGAATAAGAATATTGATGTTTCCGCTTTGTCGGCTATGGGAATTACGGAGCGCAAAAAGAGAAGGAAGCAACGCTCTAAAATAGAAACCACTCCGCAGGTTTTCATCGAAAACATCGCCAACATGTGGCTGCGGTTTGTTTGCCGCATCGAGTCGCATTATGGCAAGGGTTCCATTCACCCCGAAAGCGATGGTCTGGAGTTTCGCTATAGCATAGGCACCAAACCCGCCACTCCTAAAAAGACGACCGATCATCACCTCAGCAAGAAGGCTCACTTTATTCTAAAGTTCGAAGAGGAAAATCGCGGCAAGACCATTTATTTATACGCCCGCTGGGTAAATCAGGTAAACGATGCGCTTTCAGGACCGTGAAGCACGGTTTATGAAGCAAGTATTTATTAATCGATTTAAAAGGAGAGTAGCGGATTCTTGAATCTGCCCGATACCCAATTACTTTTCGGAATTCTGCAACTGAAACTCGCTGATTGCCTTTGGAATTTCGCGGTCGGTGACCGTAATAAAACCCGAGGAGAGTTGATTGTTATTGTTATCGAGTACATCTACCCGATAATAACCGGGAGCGTAAAACAGTAAATCCTTAACTGTATAAAGAGCTTTGGGACGCACGTTCTGCGAAAGGCTGGCATACAACTTCCCTTCGCGGTCGTTTTTCATATTGAAAATCATGAAGCGCAGTTTCTCTAAACCCAACCCATCCTTATTCATCACGATTAAGTTGATAGGTGTTCTCTCCCCCGTCCAGGCAAAGGCTTCTCCTTTACCTTTGCAGTTGCCTAGGCTATCGGTATTGGTGCAAAACAACAAATCCCAGCCGGCATGAGCCGAGGAGAAACTTACAGTAAGAAGAATGGCCACTACAATTCTTTTCATTCGCTTTAGGTAGTGCAATATACATACCACGCTTTGTATTTCCAAATCGAAAGTGACCAAAACATCTTATTACTTGTAATTTACAGCGGTATTTAGCTCAACGGAGCAACCATAGTATGCGAATACCCGCAGGCATACATCAAATTTGCTAATTGCGTTTATATTCGCGCATCTTCCGCAATAAGCGGATTCGCTATGAAAAACATTCGTAACTTCTGCATCATCGCCCATATTGACCACGGTAAATCTACCTTGGCCGACCGTTTAATTGAAACTACCAAAGCTATTAGTGAGCGCAATATGATGGACACCGTGTTGGATAACATGGACTTGGAGCGCGAGCGCGGCATTACTATTAAGAGCCACGCCATTCAGTTAGATTTTATAAGAAACGGGGAGAAGTTTGTTTTCAATTTAATTGATACACCGGGCCACGTAGATTTTAGCTACGAAGTTTCGCGTTCGTTGGCGGCTTGCGAAGGTGCGTTATTGCTGGTGGATGCTTCGCAGGGTATTCAGGCGCAAACCATTTCCAATCTTTATTTGGCCATGGAGCAGGGCTTAACCATTATCCCCATCATCAACAAAATTGACATGGACGGTGCCAATCCCGAATTGGTAGAAGACCAGATGGTGAACCTGTTGGATTGTAAGCGCGAAGACATTATACACGCCAGCGGCAGAACCGGATTGGGTGTAGGGAAAATATTCGATGCCATTATTGACCGCATTCCTTCGCCTAAAGGAGTTGAAGACGCTCCTTTGCGCGCTTTGATTTTCGATTCTATGTTTAATTCTTTCCGCGGCATCATTGCCTATTTCAGAATCTTGGATGGCTCTGTGAAGAAAGGCGACCAGGTTCATTTTGTAAACACCGGAGGTAATTATATTGCCGATGAAGTAGGTATTCTCCGCTTTGATTTAGAGCCGCGTGCCGAAGTAAAAACAGGTGATGTGGGATATATTGTGACGGGTGTGAAAGTGGCCAAGGAAATTAAAGTGGGTGATACGATTACGCTCAAAAACAATCCTTGTGCCGAAGGCATTCATGGGTTTGAAGACGTTAAGCCGATGGTCTTTGCGGGTATCTATCCTATGGATAATGATGACTATACCGATTTGCGCGATTCATTGGAGAAACTCCAACTTAACGATGCGTCTTTAGTATTCGAACCCGAAACTTCCATCGCTCTCGGCTTTGGTTTTCGTTGCGGATTCCTTGGCTTGCTGCACTTAGAGATTGTACAGGAGCGTTTGGAGCGTGAGTACGACATGACTATCATTACTACCGTACCGCAGGTAAGCTACGATGCCTATCTGAACAATGGTGAAAAACTCACGATTCACAATCCGGCCGATATGCCCGATGTTACGCGTATTGACCGTTTGGAAGAACCCTATATCAAGGCGCAAGTCATCACCAAGCCCGAATATATCGGCTCTATTATGACACTTTGCATGGACAAGCGCGGCATTCTCATCAACCAAAGTTATTTGACCGAAGACCGCGTAGAACTTCACTTCGAAATGCCGTTGGCCGAAATCGTTTTCGATTTCTACGACCGCCTCAAATCGATCTCGCGCGGTTATGCTTCTTTCGATTATTCGCCTATAGGTTATCGCCCAGGAGATTTAGTGAAGCTCGATATTCTTTTAAATTCAGAGCAGGTGGATGCCTTCTCGGCTATGATTCACCGCAGCAAAGCTGCAGACTTTGGCCGCAGAATGTGCGAAAAGCTGAAAGAGATTATACCAAGACAAATGTTTGTGATTCCTATTCAGGCAGCTATCGGAGCAAAGTTTATTGCCCGCGAAACCATCTCGGCTATTCGCAAAGACGTTACGGCTAAATGTTACGGAGGTGATATTTCGCGTAAAAGAAAGCTATTGGAAAAGCAGAAGAAGGGCAAGAAGAAGATGCGCCAGTTTGGTAAGGTAGAAGTGCCGCAACAGGCCTTCATTGCCGTGTTGAAACTGAACGACTAATTACGACCCTTTACATGGGCAGTTTGTTAAAGTGCTGCCCTCTTTCCTTAAATCTTATTGTACCTTGTTAAAGGTGCAATAAATGTGCTGAGCTTTAACTACTTTCGTAATCTCAAAAAAATATCAATGCGGCATTTATTAGTTCTAGTTTCCCTTTTCTCCGTTGTGTTTATCAGCCATGCGCAGAGTGGTGGTTGCGGTACCGTTACACCGGCTAATCATCAGAATGTTTCTACAGAAGCAGAACGTTATGGCGGTGTTTGGACTGCTTCAAGAGCCGCTGTAAAGAATGTTCCTGTCATTTACCATATCGTTCAAAAAACAAACGGTACACAGGGTGTTAGTTTGGCCACGGTCTTTGCAACCCATTGCGAACTGAATAAGGGTTATGACACTGCTCAAATCTATTTCTTCATCCGCAAAATTGACACTATTAAGAGCGATAAGTTGTGGGCCATGGATGACGGACAAAGCGGAACTGACTTTAGTGCCGGCTATTCTGCATTTCAAACTTACAATACAACTAATAGTGTAAACGTGTATATCACCGGAATGCTTCCGGGGCTGTGCGGCTTTGCTACTTTCCCTCAAACTGCAGCGAAGGGAGGCGGTTTATTTTTAAATAAAGGTTGTTGTGGACGAAACCAACAAACCATTCCTCACGAAATGGGTCACTACCTTAATCTGGCGCACACTTTTGATGGAGGTGCTGAACTCGTAAACGGGTCTAACTGCCAAACCGCGGGGGATGGCTTTTGCGACACTCCAGCTGACCCGATTGATTACCGCGCAGCCTGCCCTTATACGGGTCTTTTAACCGATGCCAATGGCGATTTATACAATACCGTGGTGGATGAATCTTTATTCATGAGTTACTACAACGATGCCTGCTTAAGCCGTTTTAGTTTTGAAGAAAGAGCTGAAATGAACGCTACGCTATCCACTACTCGTTCGGTACTCTTAAATCAGTCAACACCCTCACTAGCGCCCCTTGACAGTGCCACCATTATCTTCCCTACCACCGGTAATTTATCGGTTAATGCTACTCCCGTTAATTTTATGTGGAATAAGGTTGCTAATGCCACTTATTACAATCTGTATGTTCAAAGCAATACTTCTTCCCTGGTAGCAGTAGATACGCTTATATCCGATACTACATTTACCGCGGCCAATCTAATCCCCAACAAAACTTATAAATACAAGGTTACGCCTATTTCATACGGACGTACCTGTGGTGAAAGTTCAAACTACCAAATTATCAAAATAGCTACGGTTAAGGCCACCATTTCTTCCATTCTGCCTTCTTGTGCCGGGTTGAATGATGGTTCACTAACCGTGCGCCCAACATTAGGAACCGGGCCTTTCAGTTTCCAATGGAGTAGCGGATCAACCGATTCTACTGCCTCCGGTTTAGCTCCCGGTTTTTACACTGTAACTATTACCGATGCTACTGCTAAACAGGCTGTCCAAGGTGTCCAGCTGTATGGTTCACCTGCTATCAACTTAAGCATCAATAAATCGGGCAATACGCTAACGGCAACCGGCAGCGGAGGAACTGCTCCTTACACTTATGCATGGAGCGATGGCAAAATAACTGCCACCAACGCTAACATAGGCTTTGGCACTTATACCGTAACTATTACCGATAAGATTGGTTGTACCGCTTCTCAAACATTTACTTTCACCTCTCTGGGTCTTGACCTCGAAGCTAAGATGAGCATGAAGGTTTATCCGAATCCTGCCAACAATGTTTCTTCACTTAATCTCTATATTGAATTAAATGAAAGAACTGATGCGGTAGTTTCGATTATAAATGTAAACGGAGAAATAGTAGCTCAGCTTAAGAAAGAGTTTGCCGTTGGCGCTAACAATGCTTCGCTTGATATTGCAGACCTGTCTTCGGGTATTTATTTTGTACAATTCACTTCTAACAAGGCAACCAAGACAGAGCGGGTATCGGTGATACGATAGATGAATCTGAAATAAAGGATAAACAAAAAGGGAATCGGAAACATTGTTTCGGTTCCCTTTTTTATTTGTAGCCGAAGAGAAGTGTTCGTGAGGTCCTCTATCGGGGTTCGTTGATTCCTTGATTCTACTAATTTCGCGCGCATGAACCGCAGCGAACTTTCTCAACTCATCAGAAAAAAACAATCCTTCCTCTGCGTTGGTCTCGATACCGATATTACGCTCATTCCACCGCACTTGTTGAAATGTGATGACCCTGTTTTCGAGTTCAATAAAGCTATTATTGATGCTACTCACGATATTGCCATTGCCTATAAACCCAACCTTGCCTTCTATGAAAGCCGTGGACTAAAGGGATGGCAGAGTTTAGAGAAGACTATGAATTATCTGGCTCAGTTCAAAAATGAAATATTCACTATTGCCGATGCCAAGCGCGGAGATATAGGCAACACGTCAAAGATGTATGCTAAGACATTCTTCGAACATCTCAACTTCGATTCAGTTACAGTAGCGCCCTACATGGGTGAAGATTCGGTAACGCCTTTTTTAGAGTATAAGGACAAGTGGGTGATATTGCTAGGTCTCACCTCCAACAAAGGCAGCAGCGATTTTCAATTTCTGGAAACCGGAAATGGCAAACTCTATGAAACGGTTATTCGCAAAGCACAGCAATGGGGCACAGCCGACCAATTGATGTTCGTGATAGGTGCCACCCACCCCGAGCAGTTTAAAAGCATCCGCGCATTGGCTCCTGATTATTTCTTTCTGGTTCCCGGTGTAGGCTCTCAAGGTGGCGACCTCGATAAGATTTGTGAAAATGGCCTAAATGCACAAACGGGCCTTATCATTAACTCTGCACGGCAAATCATGTACGCCTCCAAAGGCGAGGACTTTGCTCAAGCGGCAAAGGCAGAAGCTTTGAAGGTGAAACAGGCGATGGGCAAGTTTCTTGCTCCCCTTTAACAAGCTAACTTTTCTTCTACATTTACGCTCTTCAAAAAATAAAAAAACACAATGAAGCAATTGAAATTTATCGCTCTTTCCATACTCTTCAGCGCGTTGCTGATAGTTGATGCGCAAACCGCCACATCTTCTGAACCTTTTGAGGTGCAGATGCGTTTTTATAAAAGCGCTTTAAAGAACTACGATTTGCAAGCTGCTACGGTAGCTTTATACACCATGCAGGCACTTAAACCTGAACGCAGCGATTTGAATGATTCGCTTGCGCTGCTTTATTTTGCAGGTGAGCGCTATCCGCAGGCTTATTTGATTGGAGAATCAATCTTGAAAGAAAATCCTAAGCGTGGCGATATGCTTGAATTAGTGGCAGTTTCGAAACAAAATCTCGGCATGGTAAAAGAAGCCTTAAGCGATTATGAAAAGTTATATGCTATTGACAAATCAGTATTCTACCTATATCAAATTGCTACCCTTCAGTATCAGTTAAAACGTTACGGTGAGTGTGTATCTTCTCTTGACCAAATTATTGCAAGTGCCGATGCCGATAAACAAAAAGTAAATATTCGTGTGCAGAACGGCAGTCAGGATGTTCCGATGAAAGCTGCTTCTTATAACGTAAAAGGAATTTGTGCGATGGAATTAAACCAGGCAGAGGCCGCTAAGCTCAATTTTACCAAAGCCATTGAATTGGCGCCTGATTTTGTTTTAGCAAAAGGTAATTTAGAATCGTTGAGTAAAAAACAAAGTACACCAGCTTCCACAGCTCCTGCAAAAACAAGTGCAATTCCGGTTACCAAAACAGCTCCGGCAAAAAAATAGTAGCACAACAATTATTTTAAAAGAGAATTTAAACGGCCCTGAGAAATTGGGGTCGTTTCATTTTAAGTTAAATCAAAAACTTAAAGCCAACTTTACTCCTAAAGATGTTTGAGAATAGTTGGTTTGAGGGCTAAGAACGGAAGGCTGCCAGCTGAGGTGTATATCGTCCTTCATGTTCCATTCAAACAAATGCGCATCAACAGTAGCATCGATAATATTCAACGCGTACCAAACTACGGTTACAATCGCTACAATATCTAAATTGTTTTTATCTGCATCACGATGAGCCTTTAGCGAAAGGGCATCATCTACACCTCTAAACGATCCATGTGTATTTGGGTCTTCATCTACTTCTAGGCGATACGCTTTTCGATAGCCGTTATAGCCGGTCGACAATGCGTAAATTCCATAGCCCAATCCTCCCAATCCTGCATACACAATAGGTATTTTCCAATACTTTCGGTTATATGCTTGGCCTAAACCCGGAAGTGCTATGGAAAAAAGAGCGGCATAAAGGGGACTATGTCGTCTCAGTTTTTTTTCGCCACTAAGAGTAGAATCACTTAATGCTTTGGCTGAATTCCAATAAAATTTTAGGGCAGGATGAGTTACTTTTTTGGTTTCCGGCTTGGATGCAATGGCAGGCAAAGAATCACTTTCTGTATTTCTTTTCTTTCCTAATATAACGCCAATAGTATCACTGTTTAGCCGAATAGTATTGGTTACTGTTAGATTAGAATCCACAGCCGTAGAATCTGACTTGGCTTGCGAATGAATAGTGGATGCAAAAAAGAAAGAGAGAAGGATGAAAAGAAAACCTCTGTATGAAAAGCGTAGCAAATTTACGGATCTTAGTTTTGTTGAGACGACTTCTTTCACTTCTGCTGCATTGCATCTACCAATCTTTCTAGTTCATCATTGTTATGAAAACGAATCAGAATTTCTCCTTTTCCATCTTCCTTCCGGTTAATTAGTACTCGCGCGCCTAACGCTGAAGTTAATTGGTCTTGCATTTTTTTTACGGTAAACGGCAATACGGTTGTTTTATTTGTTACTGAAGAGCCTCTTTTAGGTTTTTCGGAATAGCTCTTTACCAGCTCTTCCACTTGACGAACGCTCATCCCTTTGTTTACTACTTCTTTAAATGCGCTCAACAATAACATTGGATTGTCAATAGCCATTAGAGCTTTTGCATGACCCATGGCAATTTTGTTATCCCGTAATGCCGCTTGTATATCCGGTGGAAGTTTGAGCAGTCGCAGGAAGTTTGTGACCGTGCTTCTATTTTTGCCAAGACGCTCGGCTAATTGCTCCTGCGTTAAATCGCATTCTTCCTGCAGGCGCTTGTAGTTGATGGAGATTTCCAACGGGTTTAAATCTTCGCGTTGAATATTTTCTATCAGTGCTATTTCAATACTTTCCTGGTCGCTGGCATTTCTAAGGTAAGCAGATATTTCTTTTTTACCCGCTAATTTAGAAGCACGCAATCTGCGCTCTCCGGCAATTAGCTGATATTTATTGTTGTCCGTTCTTCTAACAGTGATAGGTTGAATAACGCCATGTATCTTTATAGAATCGGCTAGGTCATTCAAACTCTCAGCTTCAAATGTAGTACGGGGTTGAAAGGGATTTACTTCAATATCTTCTAACGGAATGCTAATGACCACCGCAGCCTGATTTGAGATATTGCCAGTAAATGATTTGCTGGTTCCACGGTCGGTGGTATCGTTTGCTTCTAGGAGGGCACTTAATCCTCGACCCAAAACACTTTTCTTTTTATCGCTCATAATTCTTAAAGATGAAAACACCGGATGCTTTTTCAAACATCCGGTTATTTGTTTTTAATAGTTTATAAATTGCTGTAGCCCCTTAGTTCAGCAAGTCCGGGTCTTCCGTTTCGGGAACTAAATTAAATTCTTTGGCGGCTTCTGTAATATTGGTGGCATTATTACGCTGTAACATTTCGCGGGCAAGGGTCATATAGTTAATGCTTCCTTTGCTTTCGGCATCATACATGATAGCAGGTTTGCCAAAGCTTGGCGCCTCACCTAAACGAGTATTGCGATGAATGATTGTTTCGAAAACAATGGTTTCAAAATGTCTGCGTATTTCATCCACCACTTGATTTGACAAACGCAAACGCGGGTCATACATCGTGAGCAATATTCCTTCGATTTCCAGGTTTGGATTTAATCGGCTTTGAACAATCTTGATGGTGTTCAGTAATTTGCCCAAACCTTCCAGGGCAAAGTATTCGCACTGTACAGGAATTAACACCGAATCGGCAGCGGTAAGCGCGTTGACGGTTATTAAACCTAACGAAGGTGAACAATCTACAATGATGAAATCGTAGTCGTGCTTAATTTCCTCCAGCACTCCCTTCATAATTCTTTCACGGTTGGGTTGATTGATGAGTTCTATTTCAGCGCCAACTAAATCGAGGTGGGCTGGAAGGAGATACAAATTAGGTGTCGCAGTTTCAAGAATAATATCGCGCGCCTTTACTTCGTTTACCAGGCATTCGTAAATGCTCGTTTTAATCACCTTTGGATCGAAACCTACACCTGAAGTTGCATTGGCCTGAGGGTCGGCATCTATCAACAGGGTTTTATACTCAAACACCGCCAGCGATGCCGCAATATTAATGGCCGAGGTAGTTTTGCCAACCCCGCCTTTTTGATTCGCCAGTGTAATGATTTTACCCAAGCGTTCTTTTTTTTCTAATTTCTTTTTTGCAGTCATTGTTTGTATAGTATAAGTAGGTTTATAACGGTTTTAGCTCAGTTCAATTGTTTCGCCTATGGTTAAAAGACGTAACTCTTTTCCCCTAGAGGCAAATTTTTGTTTGGCCTCCTCATGGTTTATTTTTATATAACCGAAGGTGTCGTAGTGCAGGCCTATAATTTTATCGCATTTTACAAAGTCAGACGCAAGCACTGCATCGCTGATACCCATGGTGAAGTTATCGCCAATGGGCAACAGCGCTACGTTCAGCGGGCCGCAGGTGAGTGGAATCAACTGCATATCCATAGTAAGAGCTGTGTCTCCGCTGTAATAAAAATTACCTTCGGCAGTTTCCACTACAAAGCCACCGGGATTTCCACCGTAACTGCCATCGGGCATTGAACTGGTATGTACCGCACAAACGTATTTAACCTTTCCAAATTTGAAATTCCATTGACCACCGTGGTTCATGGGGTGATATTTTAGAACGCCCTTTTTGTGACACCATATAGCTATTTCATAGTTAGAGACCACGGCAGCACCGGTTCGCATGGCTATGTCAAAGGCATCCGCTATATGGTCTTCATGACCATGTGAAACAAAAATATAATCGGCAGGAATTGTATTGATATCAATGTCCTTGGCCAATTCATTACCTCGAATAAAAGGGTCGAACAGCAGGTTTTTGCCCGCCACATTTACGCCAAAACAAGAGTGCCCATAGTATGTAAATTTCATTGTACGATCCTTATTCTTAATAACTACAAAAGTAGAACATACGTGGAACACAGGGTCTGCGTATTCTCAACGAATGCACAGGGTGCATGTTTAAATGTCTGTTTACAACTGCCGATTTTAGGTGGAGAACTCTCCTTTGGGTGTGGATGAGTTGTGGAGAGTTGATAGTTTATGAATTGCCGTATATTGTTATGAAGGAGTTATATTTTGATTATTGTGAAGTTTGGAGATGTTATTTGTCATCGAAGATGTAAATGATTCTAGCTAAGGTGGGAACTAGATTTAGATGAAAGGAAACCAATGTTTCTGGTTTCATTGGATAGGCGGATGTCGTAGCAAAGATATTCCAATTTCTCCCCACCTATGAGTGCTGTCAGCAATTTGTAAAATGAATTGCCGTAGTCGGAGCAGGTAATCTTCGAGTAGCAACCAAATTACAAGCCCGAATGACTGCACCAGTTATAGTTACATTCTTGGCAGGTGATGTTGGAGAAGGTAATGAAGATTTGGAATGCAAGATGGAAGCTTGAGTAAGGTACGGAGTCGATTTTGAAAATTGTAATCCTCCCTTACTAAATATCAAGTATAAAGTCCTCCGTTCACGTTTATTACTTCACCGGTAATGTAAGAAGCTCCTTTCGATGCAAGGAACACAACCGTTTCCGCCACCTCATCGGCTTCACCAAAACGCTGCATTGGAATTATACTTCTGAATTGCGATTCTTCAATGCCTTCGGTCATTTCGGTTTTAATAAAACCCGGTGCCACACAGTTTACGGTAATTCCTTTTCTGCCAATTTCCTGTGCGAGCGATTTTGAAGCCGCAATCACTCCCGCCTTAGATGCGGAGTAATTCGTTTGTCCGGGCAATCCTTTAATGCCCGAAAGTGAAACCATATTAATGATTCGGCCAAAACGCTGAAACATCATGCCCGGAATAATCAGTTTAGTGATGTAGTAAAACGAATCTAAGTTCGTTCGAATCACATCGTGCCAATCGGACTCAGCCATCATCATCAGCAAAAAATCTTTGCGAATACCGGCATTGTTTACCAGCACTTCAATCGTCTTGTCTTTATTGTTTTCAATCCAACCGCCAAGCACGGTTTGAATCTCGTCTTTATTCGAAACATCGAACTTTAGAGTGGACGCATTGCCTCCATTCTCTTTAATCAGTAAAACAGTTTTGTCGGCCTCCAGCTGATTGCGCTGAAAATTCACAAGAATGGAATAGCCCTGCGCGGCTAACTTCAAACACACAGCTCTGCCGATTCCTCTGGAGCCTCCGGTTACTAATGCATATTTCATAAATGGAAATTTTGAAGAGGATTAATCAATCACCTGCGGATGATTGGTTTTCAAAAACTCTTTAATGGCTTTCAGTTCCTTGAACTTCGGAACATCGGCAGTAATTTTTGCGGAAGCCTTACGCACTCCGGCATAAAACTCTTTTGCCTTCAGCGAAAGTTGAGCGGCTTTATCCAGACTGTCAATAGCTTCTGCTACCGCCAGAGAATGAACGGCCAGCACTTCAAAGGTATTTTCAATAACGCGGGCAGCTATCAAAGCCGAATTACTTCCCATGCTCACAATATCCTGATTATCGTTATT
>CANJVG010000095.1 GCA_947478005.1 Bacteroidota bacterium | reverse complement strand
GAACCTCTTTTCGAATGAATTTTTCTTTTAGTTTCGTCCACTCGAAAATTCATAACTCAATATAAAGGAAGTAGTATGGGATGTTCAACATGTACCACCGCTAAAGACGGTGTGGTAGCGGGGTGTCAAACCAAGGGTGGTTGCAATAGTGGCGGCTGCAATCGGATGAATGTATTTGATTGGTTTGCAGAAATGCCTATATCATTTAATGAGAACTTCAACATCGTTGAGATAAGTTTTAAAAAAGGTTCGCGCAAAGGATTTTATCGCAATACCAAAAACCTGGAGTTAATCAAAGGTCAGTTAGTGGTAGTGGAAGCAGCTCAGGGCTACGATGTAGGCGAAGTAAGCTTGCAGGGAGAGTTAGTGAAACTGCAAATGAAAAAGAGGAAAGTGACGGAGCGAGATGATACTATTCGCCCTATACTTCATATTGCTAATGAATTTGACGTTAATGTGTTTCTGGATGCCAGAAATAAAGAGAGGGAAACCTTGGTTCGGGCAAGAGCTATGGCAAAGACCATGAATGTAGAAATGAAAATCGGGGATGTTGAATTTCAAGGTGACAATAAGAAAGTAACCATATTTTATACGCATGACGGAAGAGTTGATTTTCGTGAATTGGTAAAGGTTTATGCACGAGATTTTAAGGTAAAAGTGGAAATGCGTCAAATAGGCGCTCGGCAAGAAGCTGCTCGTGTTGGCGGGGTGGGTACTTGCGGTAGAGAATTATGTTGTTCAACCTGGCTTAATGACTTTAAATCAGTTACTACTCAAGCGGTGCGGTATCAAAATCTTGCGATTAATACCGACAAAATGAGCGGTCAATGCGGTCGTTTAAAATGTTGCTTGAATTACGAGTTGGATACCTATAATGATGCATTAAAAGCTTTTCCAAAACATGCGGATAAGATTGAGACAGATGAAGGGACTGCATATCTTCGTAAAACAGAGATTTTAAAAAGGCAAATGGTTTATGAATATGAAGGGCAGCGTGGTAATTTCATCAAACTTGATATTGCTGATGTAAAGGAATTGCTCTTTATGAATAAGGGCGGAAAAAAGCCGAAAAGTTTACAGGACTTTGCCATTATAGAAACCGTTAAGGTGGATGAAAGCAAACACGAAGATTTGGTTGGACAAGTAACACTGCAAACACTTGAGGAGAAAGAGCGCAAAAAACGCAGAGGAGGCAGCAATCAAAACAGAAACAAACCGAAAGGAAAGAATCCAAATCAGAATCGTGATAACCGGAAAAAGTAAGTTATTCATCGTCTCGGCCTGGATGCTGATGGCATTGTTTCTCACTTCCTGTGATAAGTCCGTGGTGATGGAGAAAAATGAAATCATTAAAAACGATTCCTGGGATTATGCAGATTCAAAAACCTTTGTTGCTGAAATAACGGATACTGCTGTCAACTATAACCTTTACGTCAACCTTCGTCATTCTTTTAATTTTGAATGGCGAAACCTGTGGGTAAAAATTGAAACTACTTTCCCTGACGGGCGACAGTTTGAAAAACGTATAAACCTAATTCTTTCCGATCCGGATGGTGTGTGGTACGCGGATTGTCTGGGCGATAACTGCGATATTCAAACTTCTATTCAAGAAAATGCTCTTTTCCCTAAAGTAGGTAAATACACTTTTAAGATTTCGCAGGACATGCGGGTGAATCCACTTGGGTTTGTGAAAAGTGTTGGAATGCGCGTAGAGAAATACACGGAACCGAAATAATCGGTCTTCCCTCAGCTGATTTAAAACCAGAACGGTCTGAGCAAAGTCATTTTCGACATAGGGCAATTCATTACATTTACATGATAATTTCGAAATCATGAACCTCATCATTTTCGCCATCCCTGTTTTCTTTTTGTTGATTGGTATAGAGTTACTTATTGCAAAAATGAAGAACCTCAGCTATTATCGCATGAACGATGCCATCGCTAATTTAAGTTGCGGTATCGGCTCCCAGATTTCAGGAATATTTTTGAAGGCGGTTACCTTCGTTGGGTACACTTATCTCTATCAGCACTCTCTCTGGAAAATCGAAAATGGCCCGATAACCTTTGTGCTTCTTTTTATTGGTGTCGATTTTTTCTACTACTGGTTTCATCGGCTGGCTCACGAAATTTCTTTTTTATGGGGTAGCCATGTGGTACATCATCAAAGCGAAGAATATAATCTCACGGTGGCGCTTCGTCAGGCATGGTTACAGGGCGCTTTCAGTTGGGTCTTTTATTTGCCGCTGGCGGTCGTTGGCTTTTCGCCTGTTGCTTTTCTTACCATAGCATCGCTTCAAACGCTCTATCAATTCTGGATTCACACCAAGCTCATTGGCAAAATGAATCCGGTCTTTGAATATGTTTTCGCTACACCATCGCACCATCGCGTTCATCACGCAGTAAATCCTAAATACATTGACCGCAATCATGGAGGCACATTAATTCTTTTTGACCGCTGGTTCGGTACCTTTCAGGAAGAGGAGGAAGAAGTGGTTTTCGGAATTACTAAACAAATCAACAGTTGGAATCCCATGTGGGTAAACTTCGAGTATTGGATTGATTTATTCAAAGAAGCATTTCATGTAAACAACATAAAAAACTTCTTTGGTATGATGTTTAAGATGCCCGGTTGGAAACCTGCCGAGCTTGGAGGTGTTCAACCCCTGAAGGAAGTTACCCCTCAAACCTTTCATAAATATGATACCGAGATTTCACCGGGCCTGACAAACTATGCCTTTTTTCAGTTTGTCATCGTTTTGTTGGGCACTACCTTTTTTTTATTGTTCGAATCAAAATCTCCCTTCAACGAAAGCTGGCTCCTGAAAATTTCAGTCGCCTCATTAATTATTTTTTCGCTCCTGAATATTGGCGCCATTTTCGAACGCAAAACTTGGGTGGTCGGGCTCGAATATTTCCGAATCATCGCCCTTAGCCTTTTTCTTGGCTTTCTGTTCCGCAGTTTTTCATTCTCCATTGCCATTGCTGTAGTTGCAATCGTTGCAATTATATCTTTGCTGTGGTTCTTTAAGTT
The DNA here is from genome assembly GCA_947478005.1 of Bacteroidota bacterium. Classification (GTDB taxonomy): domain Bacteria; phylum Bacteroidota; class Bacteroidia; order Chitinophagales; family LD1; genus Bog-950. The sequence continues at coordinate 12,487 of CANJVG010000095.1, read as the reverse complement.
TAGAAACGAGTTTACTTTAAAATCTTCATAACATGCTCCTGCAAATTTTTAGAAACATGGACCCTCTCACCGACCCGGTGATATATGCCATTCCCTTTTTTCTCATTGCCATTGGCACCGAGCTTTATATCAACTGGAAAGAGAAACTCGAACTTTACGAAAAGAAGGAGGCCCTGTCCTCCATTGGCATGGGCATCGGCTCGCTGATCATTGATATACTAACCAAGGGCCTGGCCTTCGGCACCTACACCATTATTTTCAATCACTTCCATTTCTTCAACATTGGCTGGCACTGGTGGGCCTGGGTACTTATTCTCTTTGCCGATGATTTTACTTTCTATTGGCACCACCGACTGAGTCACGAAATAAGAGTGCTGTGGGCGGCTCACGTCAACCATCATTCATCTCAAACGATGAACCTCGCCACCGCCCTGCGCCAGAGTTGGGGCGAACAGTTCTACAAATATATCTGGTGGTGCTGGATGCCTTTAGTGGGTTTCGAGCCGTTGATGATGTTGATGATGATGAGCCTTTCGCTTATCTATCAATACTGGGTGCATACCGAGCTGATTAAAAAGCTGCCCGCCTGGTACGAATTTATCTTCAACACACCTTCCCACCACCGGGTGCATCATGCCTCCAACATTCGCTACTTAGACCAAAACCACGCAGGCATCTTAATTATCTGGGATCGCCTCTTCGGTACATTCGCTGCCGAGCGGGACGATGAAAAACTAATATACGGCATCACCAAAAACATCGAAACATTCAACCTTTTCAAAATTGCCTCCCACGAATACATCGACTTAGGAAAAGATGTCCATCGCGCTCCCAAATTCTCCGACGAACTTAAATACATTTTCTACCCTCCAGGCTGGAGCCACGATGGACCCGATTTAACTGCACGTAATTTGCGCAAGCAGCTGAAGAACAAAGAAAAATAGCTATTACAGCTTTTTCTTTCCGTAGTAACATTTATTTCGGTGTCTGTGATATTCAGTCAGGAAGTGTCGTCTGAAAATACTTTACAGCCCCAAGTTCATGCTTTCTTAAAAAAGAAGCCTCCGCTCCACAAAAAGGAGCCTCCGCCCCTCGCAAAGGAGTCCTTTTGGAAGAAAAAAACATCCTTTTGATGAAAATAAAGAACTTGCGAGTGGAAAGGACTAATGGCCTCACTTATTCTATAAACCCTATTCTCGAAAAAATTCACCTGGCCATAGAAAATAGATTCCCTCGCCCGGAAAAAAGCCCACTCCCGATTTTCTTACCGTCCCTTTGATAGCAGTTTAATCACTCTATTTTTGGCGGAATGAAATTTCGGAAATGGCTGGTTGGGTTTTGCCTGCTTGTGCTTGCTTTAACGGTTCTTTCTCTTTTGTTTAGAAGCTCCCTTTTGCAATGGGCATTTACCAGATTGCAAACCCGCGCCAAAGAAACCTACCATGTTCAATTGCAGGTTTCATCTATTCGCTTCGCAGGGTTCGATAATATCGTTTTAGAAAACCTTTCACTTCAACCTGAAAATGCCGACACTTTATTGATGATAAGCCGTGCTGAATTGAACCTTTCGCTTCTTGATATGATAAAAGGCAAAACAGGGTTTGATGAAGTGCGCCTCGACACCGTGTGCCTTACTATATATAATCAAGGCACGCGCAACAATATTTCTTTTCTGAAGTATTTGCAAAGAAAGAATTTGGAGAAAAAAGAGGCATCCAAAAATTATAGAGAGATCGCCATTGACATGAGCGGAAAGGTATTTAGCATACTTCACACAGCTTTCTATGTGCGCGAAATTAGTTTGCAATATGAGGACCGTAGCCGGCAGGGAAATGTCTATTTGCCTGAATTAAAATATGACCTTCAACAGTTTTCGGGATTAGCTATTAATCAAAAAGCAACCGATACAATTGTGCTGAGCGGAAATGTTGTAGCGCGAAATAAGTCATATCAGTTTTATGCAAAACATGCCGGTGACGAAAATGCCTATTTACCATTTTTAGATGATAGCCATGGTTTGCAATGGCGGTTTAAAACTTTGTCGGCCAAACTTGATTTTGAAAAAGAGAGCAGCGCGTTTAAAATAAGAGCCGATGTAAACACCCAGGATTTTCATATCAACCATTGGCGATTGGCGAAGGAAGAGGTTTCTGTTCCGAAAGGCCAATTGAAGGTGCAACTCAACATAAGAGATGATGCCGTGGAGTTAGATTCATCTTCTCAATGTATGCTCAACAGCATTTCGTGCAATCTTTTTGCAGCCTATCATTCAAAACCTAACCCTGGTTTTTCGTTGATGATAAAAATGCCGGAGACTATCTCCGATTCGTTTTTTCATTCCTTGCCCCAAGGAATATTTCATACGCTGAAAGGAATTTCTTGCACCGGCACCTTGAGTTATGATTTGCTGTTTTCCATAAACCCCGAACAACCCGACTCATTGACTTTTGTTTCTTCTTTCAAGCGAAAAAATTTTCAAATCACTCACTACGGAGAAGAAAACTATGCACGCATCAACAGAACGTTTACTTACGATGCTTTTGATAAAGACAGATTCGTTCGGTCTATAATCATAGGACCTGAGAATCAAAAATTTACTCCGCTTGCTCAAATTAATTCCTATCTGGTCAAAAGTGTTTTGCAATCAGAAGACCCTTCGTTTATGCTCCACCGGGGTTTCTTGCCGGAGGCTTTTCGGGAATCGGTAGTTAAGAATTATAAAGAGCGAAGGTTTGCGCGCGGTGGTAGCACTATCAGTATGCAGCTGGTGAAGAATGTGTTTTTGAGTCGCGATAAAACAGTATCGCGCAAGGTAGAAGAAGCGCTGATTGTTTACTTGATAGAGAACCTTAGCTTGGTTAGCAAAGAACGAATGCTGGAAATTTATTTGAACGTAATTGAGTGGGGGCCGAATATATATGGTATTCATGAAGCAGCCCGTTTCTATTTTAATAAAAAGACGAGTGAACTTACCTTGCAGGAAAGTATTTTTCTGGCCGGTATAATTCCTAAGCCGAAGTTTTTCAAATACCAATTTGATAAAGACGGTAAACTGAAATCATACATGAGCGGCTATTTCAAGATACTAACCGGGCGCATGGCTTCGAAAGGATGGATTCTGTCCACCGACACCTCATCCCTATCACCGGATGTGAAATTAAAAGGCGGAGCCATGAAATTTATTTTGCCCAATGATACACGCGAGATTCCCGAAAGCGATGAAATGATTTTGCCGGAATAACTGCCAGGGAGATTGCATCAGGTTATTCTGAAACATAGCGTTATCAACACGTTCAGACTTTTTTTTGATTTGGAAGAAGAAGAACTGCCGTTATATTTGTTCAACAAAAATATTTTTAACCCCTCAACAAACTATCTCATGAACAAAGGTGAACTCATTGAAAAAATTGCCAAAGATGCAAAAATCACAAAAAGCCAGGCAGGCGATTCTTTAGACTCTTTTCTTAGCGCAGTAGTGTCCACCCTTTCAAAAGGAGGCAAAGTGACGCTCGTTGGTTTTGGAACTTTTTCAGTTTCTAAGCGTCTTGCACGCAAAGGCCGCAACCCACGCACCGGAAAGGAAATAAACATTAAGGCAAAAAAAGTAGCGAAGTTTAAAGCAGGAACTGAACTTGCTAAAAAAGTAAACAAGTAACTTCTGATGCACTGAAAAGACGAACCCCGATATTCAAAAGATGTTGGGGTTTTTCTTTTGCTTGAAAATGTAAGGCTATTTTCTACTTTCGCTTGCAACAAAAAAACAAAATCATGGGAAGAGGTGATAAAAGAACCGAGAAAGGAAAAAGATTTAAGAAGTCGTTTGGCAATTCCAGACCACACAAGGTAAAGAAAGCTGCCGCTTCAGAAGCAGCCGCACCTAAAAAGGCAAAAGCAGTAAAGGTAGACAAACCTGCTGTGAAAAAGGCTCCTGCAAAAAAAGCGGCAGCAAAGAAAAAAGCTGAATAGGAAATTTGTTTTTATAGAAATGGCTGATGAGAATTTCTCATCAGCCATTTCTATTTTAAGACCTAATCGTTCTCCATCATCTTGTTGTAGGTCTTAATAAAGATAGCTCCCAGATTTTTATGTGGAGGTATGTAGTCAAGAAAGCGTTCATAGGCTTTGGGATTGTCTTTGACCTTTGCCTGCAATTCACTCCACAGACTTTGCCATTCCACATCATGACCTTCCCTTACATTATCAGCCATCAGTTTCAGCATAGGGTTGTTGACAAACATAGTTCCGATTTGTTTGGAGGAAATAATGCTGATTTCGGGTGAATGGTCGAGGATGGAAGAAATACTATGGTAGCCTCCACAAGAGCCGAGCACAAAGATCTTGGTGTTGTCTTTTATTTTATCAATGGTTTTGGACGCATAGTAACTGTGTCCCCGATGCACCATCACATTTGCCTCGTAGCCGTTATCGGAAAGAATATTTTCTATTTTTTCCTGCCCATCATATTCATGCTTTGGTTTGTTAGCGTAGATATTCACGTTCATGCCCGAGTCGGAATGAATGATGACATAGATACCAGAGTCGATAACTTTCCAGTTACGGTCATTGAATGATTTGGTGAAAGAGGAGAAGGAAGCATCGCCATCCTCATCGTCATAAAAATAAAGGAACCACCTACTGGTGCTATCATGGGCAAATAATTTTGAGTTATCTATTTTGTCGAAATTTGGTAACGAAAACTGACTGGCGATGGAACTAAACCAACTATTGTTTGTAACACTTCTCTCAACAAATAAACTTGACAGCAAGCCATAGATGGCCGTGCCCCGATAATTGTGCTTTGTGTTCAATCGTAAGTATTCATACTTAATTGCTCCGCGGAGAATTTTTAGAACCAGAGTATCGGTAATGCTTCCGAAAGCATCGGCTACTTCTACGGCCTGTGATAGATCGTTGTATTGCTCTAAACCACTGGCAAATTTTATCATGAGCATTTGCTGATGAAGGGACGCCATGCTTTGCAGAAAGGGACCAAGCTTTCCGAACCCGGCACACATTTTTATAAAAGTCCGAAAGCGATTATCGCCAAGTCCATTTAAAAATTCGTAGCCTGAAACAGGACCGAGCTTTATCATGACCCTATTAAACAATCCATTAAAAGTAGAAGTAAAAATTTCCTCCTCGCTGTAAACCATCAATGTATAAATCTCTTCGGGTGTAAAATTTTCTATGCTGGCAAAACGAATGGCATCCTTATCATTGTGCAAATCGTTCAATACCCGCACAAATTTGAGTGAATAAATTTCCAGTTCTGCTTCCAGAGAATGCACACCCATTGGATTTTTTTTTGTCCTGATTTGAAGCATTGCGCGTAAATATTTTTGCGGACTTGCTCCTATAGCATCTGCTCTATCCAACGTTAATTCACCCGTAATAATTTGGTCGAGCAGAGTAAAAGCATTTGACTTTCTGCCGTACTTATTTTTTATCTCCATCAAAATTTGAACTGCGCTATCGCCACTCGATTTCAAAACTTCATTAATAGCCCCTCCCGGGTTGAAATATTTTTTGACTGTAACAGGTGCTATTTTGGCGGCTTCTTCTAAAACATGCTTCGAGTAGGGTTGGGATGAATAAATGTCGTAAGTAGAAAAAACGAGGTCCGGGTGATAGTTGGCTGCAAATATTAAGAATGAATCAGCGCATGTTTCCGTTTTGAAAAGCGCAAAAGTATTGAACGATTGCCTCATGTTGTTAATGAGAAAGTTGTAGAGTCGTTTTTGCTTAATGGCATTTAGTTCGTTTAGTAGATAGCGAAACACAGAGTTCCAGTATTTTACTTTGTAAACGTTCACCGGAGTTATTCTGCGAATCTGAAGATAAACACCATCGCGAAAGGCTTTGCGTTTTGCTTCATCAAACTTTGGGTTTTCTACTAACCGCTGAATTGAATCAATCAATCGGATATATACGCGAGTTGCGAGAGCAGTTTGTAATGAATCCCCTAAATCAATTTTATGATCGAGCGACCCATCGAGTAAATCTATTCGGTTCTGATAATCATCAATAAAATAGTCCGGCTTACGAACGTTGTTGCTAGTGTAGGTAGAGTCCTTACGACTAGCAAAGGTACTTTGCAGTAGGAACAGAAACATTCCCGCCAACAATATTCTTGGCGGGATGAAATAAGTTTCGATACAACTTTTCTGCTTCATTTATACTCCGAGTATTTTGTAATACGCTTTGATAAAAATAGACTCTAAATTTTTATTCGGTGCAATATAATCGCTGAAGTACTGATTGTCGCCCAGCTTTTCACGCATCTTATCCCAAAATTCATTCCACACAATGTCCTTTCCGTTGCGAATATTTTCGTTTAGAGCAAATAACATGGCATCATTCACTATTTTTGTGCCTACCTGCTTGGTAGAAATTATATGCGCATCAGGTGCATTTTCCAATGCTATGGGAATTTTATAAAAGCCTCCACAGGAGCCAACAAAAATAAGCTTTGCTGAAGATGGAACTTTCTCAAGCGTAGCTTCTGTATGAAAGCTATGTCCACGGTGAACTATAACCGAAGGCGACAAGCTTTTTTCTTTGAAATAGGTTTCAATAGCACTAATACCATTTTCTTCAAACTCAGGTTTGTTGGCAAAAATTTCCACTTGCTTTCCATTTTGGGAAAATATGCGCACATAGCTATTTCGGTCTTCTATTTTCCAAGCTGTCTGGCTTTTATAGGAGTTCATGAAGTTGACAAATGAACTTCGTCCGTCATCATCATTGTAGAAATACATCTGCTCGATGCAGCTTTCGTTGATGAAAAGAACTGGAGATTTTAGAGATGCTACGGGCATAATTTTAAATTGCTGTGAAACAGTACGAAACCATCTCGACTCAGTTCTTACACTACCTGAAATTATACTACTCAAAACGCCATAGATGGAAATGCCAATCTGATTACTATCCTTTTTTACCCTTTCGTATTCCTTTTTAATGTTCGTCTGCAAAATCGTTAACAGCGCTGTGTCTGAAAGATTGGAAATAGCTTCTGCCACTAAAACAATGCTGGAAAGATTATCCCGCTCTTTATCAAGATTAGACACATATGATATCAAGAGTCTTTGTTTATCCTCTGTTGAAAAATTGGCAATAAATTCTTCCATTTTCCCGAAGTTGGAACAGAGGGAGAGAAAATCTCGGAACTGGTTGTAGCTGACTGATTGTAAAAATGTCTGCCCGTTACCTGATGGTATCTTTTGCATAAACCGCTTGAACAATCCATTAAAGGTGGAAGTAAAAACTTCATCTCTTCCGTATAGCATAAGAAAATAAAGTTCCGCAGAGCCAAACCCTTCCACCGAATAAAACGGTTGGGCTCCACCAGAAGCTATTTTATCGTTGATTTCGCGAATAAACCGTAAACTAAAGTCGCGCATTTCATGGTCTATACTGTATTTGCCAATGTAATTAGGTCGCGATATGATTTTGACAATAGCACCAAATAACTTATTGGGCTGATTGCTTATTTCAATGGCATCTTTTAATTGCAAACGCTTATTCACAATATCATCCAGTAGCAAAAGGGGTTTGCTCTGGTACCCTATAAGGGGGTTGATTTCGAAAATCTTTTTTACTACAGGGTCATTACTATACCCCAATATATAATTGACCGGATGGTTTGAATTATACAGATAGCGTTTTAACGACACCGGAGCATTAGCCGCACATTGTTCCAATATCGTTTTACTAAAACGTTTCATTTTGTAGGCATCTATCTTCTTGAAAAGTTCGTCCGGTTCTTTTTGTGCGGCATATTGCAATATAGTCTCGGCATAATCCTGATTGATGAAAGAAGAAATATTTTGAGTGGTTTGAAAAATATTTTTCTTCATCAAAACCGCGTTCCTCGTTTTTTCATCCAACACAATTCGTACAGGTTCTACTACAGGTTCAAAGATCGGAATCGGCATTACCTCTTTTTTTTCTACACAGGCTACCAACATTGAGTTTACGCATGAGGTAAGGCTTATAGCTTCGGCATGGGGAGTTGGTATTACTTCATCGGCTTTCGGTTTTTCGGGTTTCACCGCAGTAGGTTCGGTGGGTTTCGTATCTGTAACTGCCAAAGGTTCTTTATCCTGTATAACTTCTCTGTGTACCGTGATCGCTTCTTTTGGTTTCGAATCTGTAAATTCTTTGGGCGCACTCACTTTTGCCACCTCATTAATGATTTGCTCTTCAGGTTCCGATTTCGTAGCAGGGTTATCTTTCGCAAAAGATTTTAATGGTGGGAAAATATTTTCCTTTTCCTCTATGGTTGTTACTCCCAATAAGTAGTCTTTCCGTTCGTCATCTACCAAACTTAACAGCATATCGAGCAGCTGATTTTTATCGCAAAAAATAACTAGGTCCTTCAGCTTCAGTTTATCCATTGATTTAATCATGGCGCTGTTGACAGGTATGCCGGCTGATTGTTTTTTAATCAAGTCCAAAAATTGCTGCAAGGTTTTAACAGTAGTTTCCTGATATCCATAACTCATCAACACAAACATTTCCTCAGGCGAATATTTTTTCAAATCTTCGAAATGATAATTCGGATTCGGTACGCTTTGGGTAACTCTTCGCATGATGTCTATAGCATAGAAATTCATGAAGCGGTAATTGGAAAACGGTATTGAGGCGTCTGTTTTTAAGGTATATTTTACCAGAATAGAAAATAGTTTGAGCGGATTGCTTGCCAGAGAGTCTGCTTTGTCTACCGTAATGCGGTTGTTTACTACCGCATCGAGCAGCAGATAGGCGCGCGACTTCAAACCAAACCGCTTGTAAATTTCATACGTTTTTAAAACGGACAAGTCGCGGCTTCGTTGCAAAATTAAATTGACCGAGTTGCCGGTAGTAAAATATCGCTTGGCCGATTCGGGGGCCAGCCTTACTGCTTTTTCTAATAAGCGTACTGCAAATTTCCGGTCGTCATATTCTTCGGCATAGCGAAAAATATCATCGGGATGATCAATCAGGTAATTGCTTAAAAAATCTTCGGCCACCGTATCGCTGGGAATTAACCGCGCGGCTTTGACGGAAAACGAAGAGTAGCGGTTCAGATTTGGCAACAGTTCATCTTTCAAATCCCATTCTATCAATTCGGGATAGTAGCTTAGCAGTGCCAAATAGGTACCCGATTTTAAATAGCTATCGGAATAATAGCGATTGATGTTTTGAAGAAAGGAGTAAAGGCGAGATAGATATAAGTTGCGTTTTTGTTCAGAAATATTCTTGTCCAAAACATAATGCGTTACGCTGTCAATCAGGACAAACAAATTTTGGTCAGCACTTTTATAATCAGCAGCTATTCGTGTTTTCTCCAGCTCTATGCGCTGAACCAGCGAACGTTTTTCGGTCTGCCCATTGTCGGTGGTAGAATCGGAGGCTTTGAGCGGAATAGCAAACGTGGCTTTGGAAGCAGTAAAGACAAAAACAAAAAGCAAAAATTTAAAGTATCGGTTCAGCATGAATTGGTTTCAAAAAGCACTTGGTTTGTAACCCGTAAAGATTGCATAGCACACCAATAAAAAAGTAATTTGCCCCGTAAAGTATTTCACATGAAAAACAGACTTGTCCTTTTTATTGTTTCGATTTTACTACTGATGGAGATGGCTTGCAACAGGCAAGCAAAGCAAGCCCGCGAATATCACGATGGTGTTATGCAAGCTACTCAGGTGGTTATCGATAGCTCACTTGATTTTACGGATGCGGTTCAACGATATAAGAAGGAGGATGCCATACAGTCGCTTAAAAACTATTCGGATTTGGTAGAAAGGGCCTTGAGCGAAGTGCAGCAAAAGGGGAACTTTAAAGAGGATAGCACACTTCAGTTTTTCGCCAAAGAAGTCTTGTTGTTTTATAGAGCTTCGTTGAGCAACGGGTTCCAACCTTTTCTAAATGCTGTAAACGCAGATTCGTTTACTAAACAGGAAGCTGCCACAGCCGATTCGCTGGTGACCGATTTTACGATGAGCGAGAATTTATACTGGGAACGATTTAACTGGGCCGAGAAAAAATTCTACAAAGACCATGATTTGTCGAAAACAGAAAAGTAGCTCAGGCATCGAACTTATAGCCTATACCTTTGATGGTTTTGAAATAATCATCACCCAGTTTTTCGCGTAGCTTGCGAATGTGCACATCTATCGTTCGGTCGCCTACGATGGTATCGTTGCCCCACACTTTGCTTAATATTTCTTCGCGCTTAAAAACGCGGCCGGGTTTAGAGGCCAATAAACTGAGTAGTTCAAATTCTTTGCGTGGAAAGGAGATTTCCTTTTTATCTTTTATAACCAAATAGCGCTCGCGGTCTATTTGCAAATCTCCGGCTGTAATTATTTCGGCCTGGGCTTCGGTTTCGAGCCTGCGCAGCAAAGCGCGGATTCGGCTGGTGAACACACGCGGCTTGATGGGTTTGGTAATGTAGTCATCGGCCCCTACTTCAAAGCCTGCTATTTGCGAATAGTCCTCATCGCGGGCGGTTAGAAAGGTGATGAGGGTGCTTTTAAACTCGGGCAGGGAGCGCAGTAGGCGGCAGGTTTCAATGCCATCCATTTTGGGCATCATCAAATCGAGAATGATTAAATGCGGGTTTACTTTTTTAGCCATCTGAATGCCCTCTGCTCCGTTTTGGGCGGTGTAAACCCAAAACCCTTCTTTCTCCAGATTATACTTCATAAAATCGAGCACATCGGTTTCATCATCCACCAACAAAATCTTTATATCGTTCAATTCCATGCTTAATTCTTTTGCTCACAAAAATAACGCTGCAATATTAATAGAAGGTTAACGGAGGTTTAAAGCAATGGTTTTTTGTAGGAAGGAATGTTCTTCTTGTAAAAGAAACAAACCCCTGCTAAATGCGAGGCGATTTGGCTTGGTAAAAATCATGGCTGAGTTCACAGCTTGTCCTTCCCCTCGCTTCCCCAACGTCCTCGTAATCTCCTCCTCCTTCATTCCCTTTAAATCCATGCTGCTCCCTACAATCTTCAAACAACTCGCTCAGCTTTCGAAGCCTATGTAGTCCATTTTTCATCTATCTCCACTTCTTTCCTCGAATGACATTAACTATTGCTTAAAAGTCCCTATTTTATCCTAAAAATAAACATAAAGTTCGACTAGTTGCTAAAAGATAAGCTCCTATTTTTGAACCAACAAAACAAGATTCTATATTTATTTCAGAAAATGATGGTTATTTGCTGAAATAATAAAAGAAACATTTAAACTATTTAGATATTTATTTAGACTAAATTAATTATTGTAGAAAGAATAATATTCCTAGGTTGAGAAATGATTCTATTTTATCAAACTATAATTTTTGTTTTTCAAAATAAACGCTCATCTTAGCTATCCTAATTCAAAGATTATGGGAAGAGTAACTATCCGGGTGCCGTTGTATAAAGCCTATCCCGAAAAGTTTATTGAGCTGATGAAGCGGGTTGTAGAAAAGCATGAAGAGTTGGGGCCCTCCAGCCCTTTGAATGATCCCTCTTTTATTGATATGGCTGCCTTTAAGATAAAGTTGGAACAGGCGGATGCTTTGCGCACCGAAAGCGAAGCACTGCGCGCTGAGGCCGAAGAAAAAATGGCACTGGCGCGTAAACTACTCGGCACATCGGTGGGGCAAACGATTAATACCGAGGGCACTCTCTTTCACTTGATTGATATTATAAAGCGGTTGCTGCTGACTAAATATCGCGGTGAAGAAGAAAGCCTGAGCCCCTTTGGCTTTAATGTAGTGATTGGCAAAGCCAAAAACGGTGGTCGAACCAAAAAAGTGAAGGTTGGCTAATCATTACCGATTAACCGGTCTTATAAAGTGGTGATTCTAAGAGTTCATTTACAGTCGCAGGTAAACTCATTTTCCAAATCAATGCAGGTAACTACCTTCCAAACCGTTTCGCATTTGGCAATGACTATGCGCAGGTGTTGCTGGTCGTGGGAGTAACCTTCGTAGGCATAAGTAGGGCAACGGTTATCGTTTGGGTTGCTTTTGCGCTGGTTAATGTGGTCCGCAGCAATTATTTCCTGAATCTCCTGCTCGTTAATGTGTCGGCATTGCATGCGGCAGCGGGCGTGTTTGGTATAAATTAATTCATGCCTGTTGTTGTTGCCGTTGTTCGTATTTTCTCTAACAATAGGAGGGTTCTGATTCTTCTGATTTGATACTTGCTTTGTTTCGCAACCGACCAACCACAATACTATCGTTAAAAGAAAACCCCAACTCAATCGTTTAATCATTTCCTGAAATTTTAATTTCGCTGCGTCAAAACTAAACCATGAACTTCATCATCAAACTTTTTCTCAATGCCATTGCGGTAGTAATTACTGCTTATATACTTCCCGGAGTTTATGTCGAGAGCTTTGGCTATGCGCTTTTAGTGGCGGCTACACTATCTTTATTAAACGTATCGATTAAACCCGTTCTGATATTCCTCACCATACCCGCCACCATCGTTTCACTCGGACTTTTTCTTTT
>CANJVG010000094.1 GCA_947478005.1 Bacteroidota bacterium | reverse complement strand
GTGAACAAGCTCGGCACCGAAAACTGGAGCATATTGAAAAAGAAAACGAAGAAGCGAATCAAAGAACTCGCCTTCGATTTAATTCAACTCTATGCCAAGCGCAAAGCTTCGAAGGGTTTTCAATTTGCACCAGATGGCTACATGCAGAACGAGCTCGAGGCCTCGTTTATGTATGAAGACACGCCCGACCAGGCAAAAGCTACTGAAGATGTAAAGCGCGACATGGAAGCTGTTTCGCCAATGGATAGATTGGTTTGTGGCGATGTGGGTTTTGGTAAAACAGAAATCGCGATTCGCGCGGCCTTCAAAGCTGCCACCGATGGAAAGCAGGTTGCGGTTCTGGTGCCAACAACTATTCTTGCTATGCAACATCACAAAGTTTTTAAAGAACGGTTGGCAGAGTTTCCTGTAGAGATAGATTATCTCAATCGTTTTAAAACCGCGAAAGAGAAAAAGGATACACTCGCGCGATTGGCAGAAGGAAAGATAAATATCATCATCGGCACACACGGCTTGGTCGGTAAGAGTGTGAAATTCAAAGACCTCGGTCTGATGATTATTGATGAAGAACAAAAATTCGGAGTAGGCACTAAGGAAACACTGAAGACGCTAAAAGCGAATGTAGATACACTTACACTTACGGCCACTCCCATTCCGCGCACACTTTCTTTTTCACTCATGGGCGCGCGCGATTTGAGCATCATCAACACACCGCCACCAAACCGTCAGCCGATTAGCACCAGTGTGCATCCGATGGACCCTGATTTAATTAAAGAGGCTATTGAGTACGAAATTTATCGCGGTGGTCAGGTCTTCTTCGTGCACAACCGCGTGCGCGATATTGGCGAGGTGAAAGAAATGCTGATGAAGATAGTGCCGAACATTGATGTGGGCGTAGCGCACGGACAAATGGAAGGCGACCACCTGGAAGAAGTGTTACTCAAGTTCATCAACCGTGAATACGATGTGTTGCTTTGCACCAACATTATCGAAAGCGGAATTGATATTGAAAATGCCAACACGATTATCATCAACAACGCTCATCAGTTTGGTTTGAGCGATACGCATCAGTTACGCGGTCGCGTGGGAAGAAGCAACAAACACGCATTTTGTTATTTACTCGCGCCACCGCTCAGCACATTAAGCAACGAAAGTCGCCAGCGGCTAAAAACCATTGAAGAGTTTTCCGATTTGGGAAGCGGTTTCAACATTGCGATGCGCGATATGGATATACGCGGTGCCGGTAATATGCTTGGCGCTGAGCAAAGCGGCTTCATTGCCGAAATTGGTTTGGATGTTTATCAGAAAATTCTCGATGAAGCAGTGCGCGAGTTAAAGCAAACCGATTTCAAAGACCTTTATAAAGATGAGTTTGAGCGCACCAACGACTATGTGCGAGATTGCGCTATCGAAACCGATTTGGAAATGTTGATACCAAACGAATACGTATCAAACACCACCGAGCGTATGTTGCTCTACCGCGAACTGAACGACATTAAAGACGAAGAAGGTTTAAAGAAATATGAAGAACAACTGCACGACCGCTTCGGCCCGGTGCCCGACCCTGTTTTTGAACTGTTCGAAGCGATGCGGCTGAAATGGATGGCAACCAAACTGGGCATGGAGCAAATCCTTCTCAAAAACAAAACTCTCCGCTGCTACTTCGTAGCTAACCAGGAATCGAGTTTCTACAAAAGCACGGTGTTCTCGAAAATTCTTCTGTATGTGCAGAATCATAAACAAGGCGTTTATCTGCGCGAAACAGAAAAGTTTTTGGTGTTGACTTTTGAAAATGTTCGCACCATGAAAGCAGCCGATGCAAGTTTGGGTAAGTTGAGTGGGGTGGTGTTTGGGGCATAATTTCTGTTATTGCCTACTGTTCTAAGTTTTCCATGAATACATTTGCACGGCCTATAAAACATGCCACTTCAACCCGAACTAACCGACCTCCTTCAAATGGCTTACTCTGCTGAGAAAGCCGCTGCCTTTGCCTACATAGGTCATGCCGGTTCATTAAAAAATGAAGAAGTAAAGAAGGCAGTAAACCAGATTGAGATTGACGAATGGAACCACAGGAGCGAGGTGCTAGCCATTATGAACGAATACAACATTCCCGTTTCCAAATGGTATGAATTGCGCTTTCACATTATCGGCCGAACCATTGGCGCAAGCTGCTATCTCATTGGCTGGTTCATGCCCATTTATTTTGCGGGCCGTTTAGAAAGTGGCAATGTGTGCGAATACATCCGTATGAAAGATTACTTCAACAAAGCGGGCATTACTAAGCACGATAAAATTCTCTTCGAAATGGGAATTAAAGAGCGGGAGCATGAAGACTATTTTCTTTCGCTGGTAAAAGACTGTAGGCTCATGTTTTTCTTCGAAAAGGTTTTCGGTTGGGGCAAAAGCGCAAGTTTTAATGCCGTAAACGTTGCTGATAAGGACAAAGACCTTAATGCCATAAACGCTGGCTCTACCGGATGTAAGTTATAAGTTGGTTTGTTGTATAAAAAGCCAACAGTACGCCATAATTAGAACTCCAAGTCCCCTATGCCGCGTTTAGTTTTCAATACCCGATAAGCTTATTTGGCTTTACTTCATATTGTGGAACACCTGCTGCACGTCATCGTCCTCTTCGAGCTTTTCAATCAGCTTGATGACCTCTTCGGCTTCAGCATCGCCCAATTCTTTGTAGAAATCAGGTGTCTTGTCATAACCCGACTCGGTTACTTCAATGTTTTTTGCCTCCAGTGCTTTTGCCAGGTTTCCAAAATCATTAAACTCGGCATAGGCTGAAATCAATCCTTCTTCTTCCGTTATTTCAATCAACCCTCCGTCAATTAACTCCAGTTCTAAATCTTCGATATTCCAGTTGCCTTTGTTGAATTTGAACATCGCCTTCTTCTTAAACATATATTCCACGGAGCCGCTGGTGCCTATCACCCCATTGTTCTTATTAAAAATGGTGCGCAGGTTGGCGATGGTTCTCGTGGTATTATCGGTTGCCGTATCAACTACTATGGCCACACCATGAGCCCCGTATCCTTCATACGTCACCTCTTCATATCCGGCTGTATCTTTTGATGTTGCCTTTTTAATGGCCGCTTCAACCGTTGCCTTAGGCATATTTGCTGCCTTTGCGTTGTTCATCAAGGCTCGCAAGCGTGCGTTAGAGTCGGGGTCACCACCACCGGCTTTTACAGCTATGGCAATATCTTTTCCTATACGGGTGAAGGCTTTGGCCATGGCACCCCATCTCTTAAATTTTCTTTCTTTTCTGAACTCGAACGCGCGACCCATAATCTGTTTTTGATTTTGTAATACTGCGAAAATAAAAAAGCGGGCAACTCAAACCACAATCATCTGGCAGAAGCAATAGCCACAAAACTCGCTTTAGTACCCGGTGTTTTTAAAATGGTTTGCAAACAAGCTTCGGAAGTTGAACCAGTAGTAACCACATCGTCTACCAGCAAAATGTGTTTGTCTTTCAACTGTTCTGCATCACAGACTGAAAAAATATCAGCTACATTTCCCCAACGGTCATACCGTTTCTTTTTTGTTTGAGAAATATTTTCGTGTGTACGCTCTAATGCTGTTGAGGACCACGGTACATTCATCGCAAGTGACAGGCCCCGTGCAAAAAAATCGCATTGGTTATAGCCACGTACTTTTAATCGTTTCCAATGCAAAGGAACAGGAACAATCAAATCCACATCCTTTATGATCGAATTCGCTTGGATAAGTTGATTGCCGAAAAGTTTTCCCAGGTGTTCGCCTATCTCCTGCCTGCCTTTGTACTTTAGCTGATGCAATAAATGCTGCACTTCATTCCCCTTGTGAAAATGATATAACGTGGCTGCACCTTGCAGCGGTACCCTTCCCCAAAATCGTTTTACTAAACCACTATCTGCCTCCAGCCAATTTCCCGTTTGTGGCAATTCGCTTTCACAGCGAAAACAAATTATTTCCTCCCCTTTCAATAACTTTTGTGAACAAGCCAAACAGATATTTGGATAGAACAGGTCGAACAAATCCAAAAAATAATTTTTCAAAAACGTAAACACGGAACTTATTTTACGATTACAATATCCTCTTCATTTAACAGTTGAGGGTCTCCTTTAAAACGCAATAACAATCTCGCTACTGTCACCACATCCTTTTGACAGTATTCTACAATTCTCTGCACACCCCTTTCCTCCCAGTAGACCCGGCATACATCCTTTCCTTCTATATCTCCTTTGGGGCTAGGAATGCCAAGAACTTCAACCAACAGCTTAAGAGAGGTGTAGTGCTTAAAATCCCCAAACTTCCAAAGCTGCAGCGTATCTACATCGTACATTTCCCATGGCCGCTTGCCCGAAACATCCAGTGCATCGGGAAATTTTATTTGTTGAATAAGCATTCTGCGGCAGATAAAAGGAATATCAAACTCACGTATGTTATGTCCGCAAAAATGAAATCTATCGGGGGCGAAGTTTTTATTAATGAGTTCAACAAATTCTTCGAGTAAATTCTTTTCATCATCTCCCGAAAATGATTTCACTCTAAATGTTCGTTGCCGGGTTTCTTTATCTATTCTGAAATACCCTATACTAATGCAAACTATTTTTGCAAACTCAGCATATACCCCGGCTCTTTTCAAATACCCTTCTTCTGAATTTTCTTTCTCGTTTTTGAGAAAAGAATGCTTGGCAGCCCATAACTCTTTCATCGAACTGCTCAATTGCTCGTGTGATGAAAACTGCGGTACGGTTTCAATGTCAATAAAAATAAGGTCGAAAATATTGATGTGCGAAAGCATGGTTCAATAAATTTTATTTAAATTTAAAAAGCAATTTGAAATTTCCATGCGTAGTTTTTGGAATCAAATACCGATGCTCAGAATCTTCCTTTCCGTAACAGCCGGAATTGGAGCAGAAATTTTTGTCGATTCTTATCTTCATAACACAGCAATTATTTTATGGCTGATAGTTTTTGTGCTTGTCAGCGCTCTTCTCACCACGATTGTTCTTACCACCATAAGGAAAGCAGAACTGGTATATCGTTCGCGAGTGATAAATGGAGTTAGCTTGTCGGTTCTTCTCGTTTCATTCGGCTATATTCTTACCTGGCTTTATGCCGATAAGAACTATACAAGTCATTTTCAAAAATTTGTAGGGAACGAAAGTTTTTTGGTAGCAAAAATTATAAAGCCGCCTTTGGAGAAGGTGAAAATAATAACCGTTGTGGCAGAAGTCGAACAGGTAAAGAACAAAAACAAAACAACCATTGCTACAGGAAATATTCTTGTCAACATTATGCGCGACAGCACCAGTAACGATTTGAAATACGGAGACGTCATCGTTTTCAATTCCCCGATTCATGAGTTTGATGAACCTAAAAATCCAGAAGAATTCAGCTTTAAACTGTATCAGAGCTTTCATAATATCTACCACCGAACATTTCTAAAAGGAGGTGATTGGAAATTAGTTGCAGAACATCAAGGCAACTTTTTAATGGCACAGGTTTACATGGTGCGCGAATATTTTTTGTCGCGCATTATTAATTACGTTAAAGTCAAAAATGACTTTGCCGTGGCCAGCGCGATCATGCTTGGCTACAACGACTACATGAATAGTGATGTCACACGCGCCTACGCCAGTTCGGGTGCGTTACATGTCTTAAGCGTAAGCGGCTTGCACGTGGGCATCATGTTTATTATGCTCAATTTTTTGTTCGGGGCTATGGATAGCTACGGAAGAAAGTTTCAAATTGCGAAGTCGATTATCATCATCCTTTTAATATGGTTCTATGCATGTCTTACCGGGCTAAGCCCTTCCGTATTGCGCTCGGCCATGATGTTTTCGATGATTCAGTTGGGCAAGGTGACCCTTCGAAACGCAGATACTTTCAACATCATTTTCGGAAGTATTGTGATTCTGATTTTGTTCAATCCTTTTATTGTAACTGAAGTGGGCTTTCGATTAAGTTATTTGGCCGTAATTGGGATTGTTTTTTTACATCCAAAGATTTATTCGCTTGTGGTTATTGGAACCGTTAGGCGGCCTGAATTCAAAAAGGAGAAAAGTTATTTTCTAAAACCCATTACGTTTTTAAGGCACGACCTAAAATGGTTTTTCCTTGTTGTTGTTGATTTGGGTTGGCAGATTGTTGCAGTTTCTATAGCGGCCCAGATTGCAACCTTTCCCCTGAGCCTTTATTATTTCCATCAATTTCCAAACTTGTTTTTGATTTCCAATTTGGTAGTAATTCCGGTGAGCAACTTGATTCTATTTCTCGGTACCGGATTATTTGTGGCAGGGAAAGTTCTTTTTCTCAATGATTTGGTTGGCTGGTGTTTTAATGAACTTATTGTTCTTTTAAACAAGTTCATTTTCTGGATTGATTCGCTTTGGTTTGCCTTGGTTCAGGGAATCAGCATTACGATGCTTGAAATGCTTGCCTGGTATGTTTTAGTTTTTCTGTTGTGTTGGCTCACGGAGAGAAAGCGAACAAAAGTGGCCCTTGCATCTCTGCTAATAATGTTCGGACTAACCTGCACCTATTCTTATAGGCAAATTGAAAATTCGAGGAGGAAAGAAATAGTTGTTTACTCGGTTCCTAAACAAAAAGCTGTTGCCTTTATTAATGGCGGCAAAGTGCTTACTGACTTTGACGAAAAATTATTGAGCGACCCAAGTTCGATGTTGTTTCATATAAAGCATCATTGGTGGAATTGCGGGGTAAATAAAGAAGAGAAAATTAGCGGTCAACAATTACCTGTCGGCAAGCTGTTGGTTTTTGAAGGAAAGAAAATCCTACTGGTAGATTCGACTTTAGAAAAAGTCAACTTTGAAGTGGGGGAGAAACTAAAAGTGGATTTGGTAATCCTATCACACAGCCCAAAAGTCTATTTAGAGAATTTGAAAAAATTTGTCGAGTTTGAAGAAGTTGTCTTTGACTCATCCAATAAAAAATGGCGGGTTAACTACTGGGAGAAAGATTGTGAGAAAATGAAAGTCAAATACTGGGATGTATTAGAAAAGGGGGCCTATATTAAAGACATAGCCTCCAACTAAACTACTTTGCGTTCCTTCTCTTCTCGGGTTGGGGCAAAGTTGTCTTACTGTAATCCCAGTTTATCACTTTGGCGTTTGGTAGTGCTTCGCGCAGTGGGGTAATCTCTTCCTTGGTAATGTTGTTGTAGCTGAGGTCCAAAAGTTCAATCCCTTTTAAGGCGCTTAGTTTTTCTTTCTCTGCGGCATACTTTATCTTGGGGTTCATAGATAGGTTCAGTTCTTTCAATGAAGTAAGGTTTTGAAAATCGTTTGGCAAGACTTCAAAATCATTTGCTTTTAGATCGAGCCACTTCAGATTTTTCAATTGTGTAAACCCCGCGCCAAAAGAACTGATGAGGTTATCGCGTAGGTCGAGTTTTTCGAGTTTAGTCAGGCTACCGATACAATCCGGCAAAGTTTCAATCACATTATCTTTCACCGAAAGTGTTTTAAGATTTTTCAGGTTGCAGATTTCGATTGGCAGGGTTTTGATTTTCTTATCGGGCTTGGTGAAGAAATTGCCATCGAGATTTAAATATTCGAGTTGAGCAAGATTGCCAATGGTGGCCGGCAAAGAGCTTCCTTCATTTAAACCAAGGTCGAGATGTTTTAGTTTGGTGAGCCCGGTAAGCGCTGCCGGAAAATTTTTCAATTTATTGAGGTTCAAATTCAACTCTTCCAGCTCAGTGAATGCACCAAACCCTTCGGGCAAAGCAGACAGTTGATTTCCTGCAAGGTTTAAGTATCGCAACTGTTTTAAACCGGTAAACGCTGGTCCCAAATCGGTAATCTTGTTCATGCGTAATCCCATTTCGAGATAGCCGAGGTCTAAGTATTCTAAACCAGAAAGCAAGCCAAATGTCAGTGGAAGAGATGTAAGCTGATTGGCTTTGAGGTTTAGTTTTTTCAAGGAGCTTAGCTTGCTAATGTCCAACGGAAGGTTTTTAATTAAGCACTGACTCAGGTCTAAATCAGTAAGACCCGGCAGCGGGGAAATGGAAGCCACTACTTTTTCTACATCTAAATTGAAATTCTGTGAAAGATTGATTTGGCGCAGATTGGTTAGCTGATTGAAAGGAGGTGGCAAGACTTTGATGTCGTTTACCGATAAATCCAATTTCTTCAAACTCTTTACTGCTCCTATTTTGTCATTTAGCTCTAATAGTCCGCTGGCAGAAAAATTTAATTCCTCAACACCCATCGTTTTTATTCTTTCAAAAACATCTTCATCATAGAGGTATGGGTTATGTTCCAGATTCAGTACTCTTAATCGTTTCATTTCTACGAATGAATCGGGCAGCGTAACGAAGTTGTTGTCTTTTAAAATAAGCTCTTCCACCACAAAAAGTTTTTTGATGGAATTGGGTATAACCCTAAAACCACCACCGGAGATATTCACCCTTTTCAGTTTTGACATAGGATATAGCTGATTGAAAAGGATATTTAAATCCAGTTCAGTGCATTTTAAACAGGTAAACTCCTCCAGGTTCAGGAACTCCATAAACTCCTTTGGCAAATAGGTCCTTGGATAATCTGTAAAGGTCAGCGACTTGGTGCCGAGTCTATCTCGCAAAGCATCGGCAATTATTCCTTCTGCATTGTTCTCTGCGATAGCTTCATTATTAAGCTTTGCTGCTTCAAACTTTTTGCGAATGGCTTTGTTAATAGAGTCTCTTTCTGGCTGGCTCAGTTTATCCCAATCTTCCTGCGTGAATGATTTGGGAGTTGTTTGTGTCTGCGAAAAAGAGGTTGATATAAAGCCAGAAAGAAGGATGGCAAGAAAAAAGATTCGCTTAGTCATGGTTATGATTTGTGATTGCAAATTACTGAATCTGTATTTGAAATGAAAGAGCAACCTCAATTATTGAGATTGCTCTTTGAGTTTTACTCTGGATTTTCAGGTCTCATTTATTCGTTTCTCTAATTTTAATATCAAGGAACTCATGAATTCGCACAGAAAATTTATACCAAATTTTCTGGTCTCATTTGCGGAAACAGAAGCACCTCTTGGATGGTTGATTGATTGGTGAGCATCATTACCAACCGGTCGATACCTATTCCTATACCCGATGTTGGCGGCATACCATATTCGAGGGCACGCAGGAAGTCATGGTCAATGAACATTGCTTCATCATCTCCTCTTTCCTGTAGTTTCGTTTGTTCTTCAAAGCGGGCGCGCTGATCGAGCGGGTCGTTCAACTCGCTGTAAGCATTCGCAATTTCTTTTCCGTTTATCATCAACTCAAACCGTTCTACCAGTCCGGGTTTGCTTCTATGCTTTTTTGTTAGTGGGCTTAACTCTACCGGATAATCAATGATAAATGTAGGCTGCACAAAATTGCCTTCGCATTTGCCTCCGAAAATTTCATCAATTAACTTACCCTTGCCCATGCTCTTGTCGGTTTCAATATGTAGCTGTTTGCACACATCGAGCAATTGCTCTTCGTTCATTTCGCTTACATCAAAACCCGTGATTTCCTTGATGGCATCGTAAATTGCTACCCGTTTGAATGGTGCTTTGAAGCTGATGATTTTATCGCCCAGCGGAACATCGGTTGTTCCGTGAAGAGCGAGAGCAATCTTCTCCATCATTTGCTCGGTGTATTCCATCATCCAGAAATAATCTTTGTAAGCCACATAAAATTCCAGCACTGTAAATTCAGGATTATGTGTGCGGTCAATTCCTTCGTTGCGAAAGTTGCGGCTGAATTCATACACGAAATCAAAGCCTCCGACAATCAATCGTTTCAGATAAAGTTCATTGGCGATACGTAGATAGAAAGGAACATCAAGAGCATTGTGGTGGGTAATAAACGGACGCGCTGCTGCACCACCCGGAATACTTTGCAGCACCGGAGTATCTACTTCTATCGCTCCGTGCGAGTTCAGAAAGTCGCGGATGGTTTGAATCATTTTGCTGCGCTTCAAAAATGTTTCGCGTACATGGGGGTTCACTACTAAGTCAACATACCGCTGACGGTAACGTAGTTCCACATCCGAAAATGCATCGAAGGTTTCTCCATCCTTTACCTTTACTACCGGCAATGGGCGCAGTGCTTTTGACAGCACCGTCATCTCTTTCACCCGAATAGATGTTTCTCCGGTTTTAGTAATAAATACTTCCCCTTTTACGCCTATAAAATCGCCAATGTCGAGCAGGTGGGTGATTACGGAAGTGTAGAATGTTTTGTCTTCGCCCGGGCAAATATTATCGATGCTTACAAAAAGTTGAATCTTTCCTTTTTGGTCCTGAATCTTAAAAAACGTCACCTTGCCTTTTGAGTTGATACTCATGATTCTGCCGGCAATGCTTACGCTCTGAAAGTTTTTCTCTACATCGTTATACTCCGAAAGTATTTGTTGCGAATTGCAGTTTATTTCAAACGCAGCTGCCGGATAGGCGTCTATGCCTAAGTCATTAAGCTTTTGCAGCTTTTCTCTTCTTACAATTTCCTGGTCGTTTAATTCGTGGCTCATAGTTTCATTTTGGGGAGCGTGAAAATAAAAATTTCATCACTCCATTTGCTTTCGCAAAAGCGTGATGAAAAACAAAAATTGAGAACCTGGTTTTGGAAACTCCTTTTACCAAACACAAGCTACCTTGCCGATGCTCTGACGGGTTTCGAGGAAGGTATGTGCTGCACCTATTTCTTCTGCCTTAAATATTTTGCCGCCTTGAGGTTTAAAAACTCCTTCCTCTACCAATCTCACCACATTCTCCAGGCAACGCTTAAGCACATCGGGCTTATGGTCGGCTATCTTGAGCATGTTTACCCCAATCAAACTTTTGGAAGTCATCATAAACTCAGCCGGATGATAAATGCCGAATTGAATTCCCTTTACTAACTGAGAAAAAATATTGGAGGCATCGGTCATTTGCGCAGCGCCATAGCAAACAATTCTTCCACCGGCATTCAGAATTTTTATTCCTCGCTTGATAAAGTCTGCACCCACGGCATCGAAAATTACATCGACCCCATCGCCCTTGGTGGCTTCGTCTATATATTCATCAAAGTCCACTTTGCTTGTATTGATAACATGATGCGCGCCCATCTGTTTCAATAACTCTACTTTCGAACTGCTGCCTGTGGTAGAAAATACTTCGCATCCTTTGTGTAGCGCATATTGCATTAAACCGGTGCCCACTCCGCCCGCAGCCGAATGAATCAGCACCTTATCGCCTGCAAATAAATTCACCACTTCGGCCGCGCAGTAGTAGGCTGTGCAATATTGGGTGGTAAGTGCAGTAGCTTCTGTAACACTTATTTTATCGGAAATTTTTGCAGCCGCGCGCGCATCGGTGATGGCATACTCGGCATAGCCGCCAAAGCGGGTGAGTGCGGTTACGCGGTCGCCTTCCAGCAAATTGGTTACGTTGCTGCCTACGCGTTCTACCGTGCCCACAACATCGTAGCCCATCAAACTTGGAATAGGCGGTGCATCTTTATACATGCCCTTGCGCGCCATTATGTCGGCAAAGTTTAGTCCGAATGCTTCTACCTTAATTAATGCTTCGCCTGCCTTCGGAACAGGCTTGGGTGTTTCACGAACTTCAAAGGCTTCATCAACATCTCCGTGTTTTACTATGTATATGGCTTTCATATTTATCGGTCGGTTAAGGTGAATAGTTTATTTTAGATGAACCCTAACGGGTATGAAATTATAATTAACCATGAATAAAACGAAACTAAAAAGCATAGACACGCGCGCTCCTAAAAAATTTCATAAAGAGGAAATCAAAAAGGAAACCGTGAAACTGAAAATCAGGCTGGAAGAATTGCAGAACTTAATGTATGCCGAAAGCAAACACGCGCTGCTGATTGTGTTGCAGGGAATGGATGCTTCGGGCAAAGACGGAGTGAGCCAAAATGTTTTTGCTGTGGTGAACCCGATGGGCTGCCGGGTTATTCCTTTTAAGAAGCCAAGCGAACTGGAAATGAAGCACGATTTTTTGTGGCGCGTTCATGCCAATGTGCCTGAGAAAGGGATGATTCATATTTTCAATCGCTCGCATTATGAGGATGTGATTATTCAGCGGGTGCATAAGTGGGTGGATGAAAAAACCATTCAGCAACGGTTTGAGCACATCAACAATTTTGAGAAACTACTGACAGAATCGGGAACTGTGATTCTGAAATTTTATCTGCACGTGTCGCAGGAAGAGCAGTTGCAGCGCTTACAAGAGC
The DNA here is from genome assembly GCA_947478005.1 of Bacteroidota bacterium. Classification (GTDB taxonomy): domain Bacteria; phylum Bacteroidota; class Bacteroidia; order Chitinophagales; family LD1; genus Bog-950. The sequence goes on along the minus strand of CANJVG010000094.1, from coordinate 3,301 downwards.
GCCTGAGCGATAAAACAAAAATGTGGAAACACAATGATGATGATTTACGCGAGCGCGAATATTGGAATGACTATATGAAAGCCTACGAAGATGTTTTTGAAAAATGTTCTGCTGCAGTTGAATGGAACATTATTCCGGCTGACCAAAATTGGTACAAAGAATATATTATTGCGAAAAAAGTAGTGGAGACGCTCGAGGGTCTTCACATGAAATATCCCGGACTAAAATCATCTACATGAAACCAAAGACAACCGACCTGTGCGATGCACATTCTGACCATTTAAAAATTGCGGAGCCTATTGGCTTTAAGGATTTTGGTGGTGAAAAGAATTTCAACGGAAAGATTCATACGCTTAAATGTTTTGAAGACAACAGCCTGGTGCGCAAAGCGCTGGAACAAAATGGTGAAGGGAAAGTGCTGGTGGTAGATGGCGGTGGTTCTATGCGTTGTGCTTTGCTAGGTGATATGCTGGGTGACCTGGCCGTGAAGAATAAATGGAACGGCATTGTCCTTTATGGTTGTATTCGCGATTCTGTAGCTATGGCCAAACTCCCCGTTGGTGTTAAAGCACTCAACGTGCATCCACTCAAGAGCAACAAACGAAATGAAGGACAGGAAAACATCACCGTTCATTTTGCGGGTATTGATTTTGTTCCAGGTGAATTTGTTTATGCCGATGAAGACGGAATTATTGTTTCGAAAGAGGCTTTAGTATAGGCGCTTTAAAAGTGCCGCTGGCTCATTTGAGCTAATCCATATTTTATAATTGAGGTCTACTAACGAGGACTAATCAGGGTACCTTGCCTAAGGTTCGGGGAACCACCAAAATGCTTAAAAAGATTGGTTTTTATTGAAAAATTGGGAGGAGGAAGCGGAAAGCGGCTTAGTCATGAGTTTAGAACAAGGCCGGGATGTGGAACCTAAAACTGAAAGAAAGAAATGGAAATTTGAGGAAGGCGAACAGCAATTTCGTCTTGCGGATAGAAAATTCGTCCGAGCGGAGATTAAATTCGGGAAGGCGGACGGAAAATTCGTCCGAAAGGAGGCGAATTTCGGGAGGGCGGATATGAAATTCTGAGTGGCGGATGGGGATTTCCGAAAAGCGGATGCGGGGTAATAGCGAAATTCAAGTTCGTCTTTTTTGCCGAGCTCTTTGTAGGGTTGTTGTGGTGTTTTTGCCATAATGGAAGCGATTGAAGGGATTAAAATTATCAGTAACAAAATTACGGCTGACAAGATAAGCAGTTTACGTTTCATGCTTGTACAACGCACAGAAGGGCTAATAGTTGTTGGAAAGAGAAACTCAACGGCTCCGGAGAACTCTCCAGAGAGCTCGGAGAAAAATCCAGAGCCTTCGGAGGAGACCCCAAAGCCTTCGGAGAAAACTCCAGAGCTTTCGGAGAAGACTCCAGAGGCTCCGGAAAACTCACAAAACCCTTAAAAAGGTTGACTTTGATTGAAAAATGGCTAATAACAGCTAAAAGGTGAGAGTCGGGGTTTGAAAGTAACCTAGGTAAGGTTACCTAAGCGCAGAACCTTCGGGAACAAACGCACCAACAAGCACAGCATTGCCGACAGATTTTGCGGTTGCCGATTCATGGCGCTGCTGATTACGCCCGAATTATTATTTTGCGGCACAAACATTTAACCATGAAACAAATTGTAATGACCATAGCTGCCGTTTTGTTACTCACCATTTCGGCCTGCAAAAAAGAAAACAAAACCCTTAGCTGCGCGCTGGCAAGCCGTGCCAGTGTTACCGATTCTGCCCGTGTAAGCTATGATGCACAGGGGCGGGTTTCTACCTATGAAATAGTGGGGGAGACGGTTTATACGTTTAACTATACCAGCGCGCTGGCAGCACAGTGTGTGGTGTCTACACCCAGCAATCCGGTATACACTACTTATAATATTTACCTTAACAGCAACGGCACCGTTTCTTCTATGAGGAACTCGCTAGTGATAACCGGCACGACCATCGACTATACCTATACTTTTACTTACAATGCCGAAGGGCGCATTTACAAATGCGAGCAACGTTACGAACACCCCGGGGCTATCAGCATTCAGTTAGACAGCATGGTGTATGCCAACGGTTCGCTGGCTAAGCAGTATGGTTTCTATGCCACTTCGCCTACCGGGCCTTTCACCCTGCAGGCATACGCCCTTACTACTTCTACCGACAAAACCAATTACATTGGGTATCATGCGTTCAGCGTTTACGAAGAACCGATAACCCAGCTCAGTGGTTTTTATCCTTTCTATCATTTGTTTGGTAAGGGAAGCGACAAGCTGCCTGCCGAGACCAGTTTTTACACCAATACCGGCACCCTTAGCTTTAAAATGACTTACACGCATCTGCTGAATGAAAACGGATACCTGACCGAGGAGAATATCAGCCGCACTATTTTAGCGCCAAGCACCGAGAACCGCAGGTTTACTTATAGTTGTGAGTAGGAAGGGGGGTATAGCAGAGTTGATAGTAAAACGCCAACAACGGCAAAAAATTTCTACTGACAATGCTCTTTTATCATTTCATATGCTTCAGCGTTACCTGCTTCTCCTGCTTTACTTAGAGCAATACAACCTTCTTCAACTTTACCTAACTTTATCTTGCACAAGCCTTGGTAATAGTAATTATCCGAAGAAATGTATTGACACTTTTCAAAATCACTCATTGCACCAACATAATCTTTGAGATGATACTTAGCAACACCCCGATCGTAGTGGGCTGGGAAATTTTGCTCTATAGCTTTAGTGAAATCGATTATAGCACCTCTATGATCTTTTAAATTCATTTTTATGCGTCCTCGACAAAGTAACACCTTACTCTCAAAAGGATTATTATTTATAATTTTTGTGTAGTCTGCGATTGCACCTACAAGATCTCCAGTACAAGATTTAGCAGAAGCTCGGTTAAACAATGAACTGCGATCCTTGGGATCTATAACTAGAGCTTTATCAAAAAAACCAATTGCCTCTTCGCACTTATGTACCATTAAATTATCTGTGCCTTTATTCCAGTAATCAGTAACAGACTGCGCATTTGCAGTGGAGGCGAAAAACCATATGATACTGATTAAAATATTCCTATCTCTCATTTTTATTTAACTGTATAGATTATATGGCAGCAGTAAAAAACAAAATTCAATATAAATTGGATTAACCAGATAAGCCGCAAAGCCCCGCTATATCTACGTATGTCAAAGGAGGTGATGAAACAAATCTGTGTATTAAGTTACCTAAAATGTTCTTTCGGATGTTTTTCCCTCTTCGATTAAACCGATAGAAGAATTCATC
>CANJVG010000093.1 GCA_947478005.1 Bacteroidota bacterium | reverse complement strand
GCTGATTGACGAGATAAAGAACGATGAACTCGTTACTCGTGCGGCTTTTGCTAATTCAGAATTTTAAACACCATTTCTTTCATCAGCTCTCCGTGGTCGGTGCCGCTGTTGTTCACGCCTTTGCTGCGCAAATCATATTCTTCCAGCAGGTAAAAAATCTGTTCGAGTTTTTCAACGGAATAATTTTTTACGGCCGCCTTATAATCTTTCACAAAGAACGGATTCACTTTCAGTACTGAAGCGAGTTGAGCATCAGTAGCGCTTTTGTTTTGATGCCCCAGGTATATTTTGCTGAAAAAACCCTGTAGGGTTCCCAGCACCAACACCAACGGCCCGTTCTTTGGATTAATAGCGAAGTAGTTCACAATCTGCAGGGCTTTGGTTTTGTTTTTGTAACCCATGGCATTGCTCAGTTCAAATACGTTGAACTCCTTGCTTACACCTACTCCTGTTTCAATATCGTCTAACGTAATTGTGGCGCCCGGTTGCTTGTTGATGATGAGTTTTTCCAACTCATTGGTTACCTTGCTTAAATCATTCCCAGTGGATTCTGCGAGCAGTTCCGATGCCTGCTCGTCTATTTTGTATTTGCGCGCGCTGAGCCAGCTTCTTGCCCAGGCTGCAATTTTATCTTCGTACAGTTTTTTGCCTTCAAAATAAACCCCCACTTTCTTCATCTCCTTGCCAAAACTCTTGCGCCCATCGGGGGTGCCGTGTTTCCAGGCAAAGACTAAGACGGTGCTGGCTACCGGATTCTTCAAATAGCGAAGGTATTGCTGCTCTTCATCTTCCTTTAAACTCAGCGCCTGTGCTTCTTTTATTATCACCACTTGTTTCTCGGCCATCATCGGCAGGCGTCCGCATATTTCCAGTATCTGCCTCGCGCTTAAATCCTTTCCATAGGCAATGGTTTGGTTAAAGGCCTTCTCCATGTCGTTCAGCACATTGGCTTCGAGCAAATCGGTGAGGGTGTCAATAAAGTAGGCTTCATCGCCACAGAAAAAATAGACGGGCGCAAACTTGCGTTTCTTTATATCGGCTAATATGTTTTCGAAAGTATCGGCTGCCATGTGTGGAACTGAGGCGCGAATATGCAGATATAAAACAAAAAGCGGCCCTTTGATTTTTGTTGTAACTGAAAAAAATCGATTTAATCCTAAAAAAAACTAATTCAGATACTTGCAGAACCTACAAAACAACAGAATAGGAAAATAAGAATTGATATAAAAAGGAAGTAGCCAAATGGGGAAGGTATGAATCTTGTTATTTGGTCATAAACCTGATGGAAACCTACTAAACATCATTACAATAATATTCTAACGTATGCTAAGGTTTGTTTGAAGCTTTTGCGGTTTTTTGAGAAGTTCAATACTTGTACCCTTGATTGTTTTCTGTGGGCTATCTATCTCAGTCTAACTTCTACTATCCTCCCAATCGGCAGTTTTCTTTGCCAAGGCCTGGGCAAACCGCTTGGTTTCTTCCAGGGCGTAAGGATTGCCGGTGGCTTTGCTATAGGATTCGCTCATGCTGAGCAGGGTTTGGAAAAAATGGGAGTGCATTTCATCGGTGCTCATATCGCTGGTCCACAAATCAATCTTCAGCGTTTCTTTCTGCACCATATCCCAAATGGAAATCATGATGCTTTTGCAATCGCGCAGTTCGTTGTTTTTAGAATCGGTGGCCATCCATTTTATATCGAGCGGCACATTCTTTTCGTCTAAACCAATTTTGAATCGTATTTCGGAGGTCTTCTTTATTTGTGACATAGTCTTCTGTTTTTAGGTTAATAGTTATTGGTCTTTCCATTCCTTTATAAGGTCAATTATTTCATCCTGTATGCTTCGGGTCATATCCTCCTCATACCAGGCGTGAATGGCGCGCACACTTTCTTTATAATCAAAGAGCGGGTTCTTCATTTTTTCTAAAACCATTTGATGCAAAACCTGCGGTCGCGGACCCCAGGTGCCCAATTCCTGTCCATCACTTTTACGCAGGCAAATTAATTTGGGAATAGAATCGCTGCTCGCTGTTTGGTAAGCCTTCATTATTTCGGGGTTCTTATCGCGCAGCAAAATTCTGAAATCGATTTTTTCGGCAGCAGAAGCAATCATATACAAAGCCGGTGTGCCCCAACTGGCATCGCCACACCAGGGCTCGCTGAGCACTATCCAAATCCATTCTTCTTTTAGTTCGCTTAGAAGGTTATATAGTTTCTGATTGAGCACAATCTGCTGCAACACTTTGTTCATCCGCTCCAGATTAGAGCGCGTATAACGAAACGTGTTGTCGGCCAGGTAGAGCCCCGAGCGCGGCACGTTCTCTTCCACTATATCTTTAGTCAGTTTCAGATATTCATCGAAACCAAGAGCCGAGGCCAAAACAGCAGGACTAAAGGGTGTGTTCATTTGCAGCCGCGAAAAAAGAAAAGTTTCGGGAATGGATGGACAAATAAAAAGCCGCTCCCGGTTTGCAGAAGCGGCTTTAAAAATCAAACGGGTTATAGTTTAGAACTTGCTGATGATTTCATCCGCAAACTCGCTGCACTTCACTTCCGTGGCGCCTTCCATCAGTCGGGCAAAATCATAGGTAACACGCTTGCCGGCAATCGCCTTCTCAAGCCCGCTGTGAATTAACTTAGCGGCTTTATCCCATCCTAAATATTCAAACATCATGGCTCCTGAAAGAATCACAGAACCCGGATTCACTTTATCAAGGTTAGCATACTTAGGTGCCGTGCCGTGAGTAGCTTCGAAAATAGCATGACCGGTAACGTAATTGATGTTAGCACCCGGAGCAATACCGATTCCGCCTACTTGTGCGGCCAAAGCATCGCTCAGATAATCGCCATTCAAATTCAAAGTAGCAATCACATCAAAATCTTCAGGGCGCGTAAGTACCTGCTGAAGGGTGATGTCGGCAATTGAATCTTTCACAATTACCTTTCCTGCTGCCTGAGCCGCTTTCATTTCTTCGTTAGCAGCCGCTTCACCCTTTGCTTTCTTGGTTTTTTCCCAGGTATTCCAGGTATAAGTTTGCTCAGCAAATTCTGTTTCCGCCAAATCATAACCCCAATCGCGGAAACCGCCTTCGGTAAATTTCATGATGTTGCCTTTGTGAACCAAGGTTACCGACTTTTGCTTTTGCGCAATAGCATATTCAATAGCCGAACGAATCAAACGCTGTGAGCCGATTTTAGAAACTGCCTTGATACCGATGCCCACGCAAGTTTCAGGAGAAGTGTTTTCCAAACGCGCAGCCTTTATATAAGCTTTGCCTCTTTTTTTATCACCAAAACGAATCTTTTCAAAATCCTTTGGAAACTTTCTTCTCAGGAACCAAAGCAATTCTTCTGATTCTAAAGTTCCACCGGCATATTCTACTCCGGCATAAATATCTTCTGTGTTTTCGCGGAAGATAACCATGCTCACTTTCTCGGGATGTTTAACGGGAGAAGGTGTGCCAGTGTAATAACGCACCGGACGAAGACAAACATACAAGTCCAGAATCTGGCGAAGCGCCACATTCAACGAACGGATTCCACCACCTACCGGAGTCGTAAGCGGTCCTTTGATACCCACTTTGTATTCGCGAAACGCCTCTAAGGTTTCTTCCGGCAACCAGTTTCCTGTTTTGTCGAAACTCTTTTGCCCTGCCAATACTTCTTTCCATTCAATTTTCTTTTTGCCTTTGTAAGCCTGCGCCACAGCTGCATCCAACACTCGAACGGAAGCCTTCCAAATATCGGCTCCTGTGCCGTCACCTTCAATAAACGGGATAACCGGGTTGTTAGGAACCTTCAGTTTACCTCTGCTAACTTTAATTTTTTCTGCCATAATGATTATATTTTTGTTTTAAACGGTTGCAATCCTAACCATTTTTTTCGAATTCTATTTCTTAAAGATCCCCTCAATCACTTTTCCGGTGCATCCGCTGGGCTCCTGAATGTGTAGCATAGCAGCTATGGTGGGCGCAATATCGGTCATATGAACGCTCGAATGATCTTCATCATGTTTAATTTTCCATCCCATCCAAACCAACGGGATGTGCGTGTCATAAGGATAGATAGTTCCATGAGTGGTTCCTTTTTTCATGCCCTCAAACCAACCTGGCTCCAGCAGAAGAAACAAATCGCCCGACCGTTTGGGATAGTAACCATTGGCAATGGCCTGTTTCATGTTTTCATCCAGCAGTTCGTTGGAAAGGTTTTCCATATCCAGCACTTTCACCACACCGGGGAATTGCAGAGAAAACGTTTTGATATAAGACTTCAATTCTTCCCTATTCACTTTCTTTGCCGCAATGCGCTCGTTATCGAAATAAAGCTGAGAGTTATCGAGAGCCAGAATCAAACTGTCTACACCAAACTTGCTTTTTATCCCCGCCTCCAACAAAGAGTCCACTTCGCTAATCGGGAAAACACCTCCGGGCAAATTGTGCTTCTTCATAAAATCGGGAATGTGCGCAGCACCATGGTCAGCAGTCAGAAACAAAACATAGTTTCCTTTGCCAAGCTTTGTATCCAAAAATGAAAAGAAACTTTCGAGGTCTTTGTCGAGACGCAAATAACAATCCTCTACCTCCACACTGTTCGGTCCAAATTTATGTCCTATAATATCCGTGGAAGAAAGACTTACTGCCAGAAAATCAGTCACCTTTCCGTCTCCCATATTTTCGTTCGTTACCGTTGCTTTGGCAAAGTCAAGTGTCAGCGAATTACCGGAAGGTGTATAAGGCAGAATCTTTGTAACCGGCCGAGTCAACGAATCAACTCGATGAGTAAAGGTAGGCGATTTCTCCTTCTCCAATACATCTTCATATGGCTGAAAATCCTCCTCACTTTCTGTGTATAATGCCAACGATGCAAGTGATAGCGGCCATGATTTAGCCAGCATGGAATCAGCATACTTTTTTGAATTGTATTGCGATACCCAGGTTGGAAGTTGTGTCATATAATAAGAACTCGTTACCCAGCTTCCTGTATTGCTATCGAAGAAATAAGCGGCATCAGCTTTATGCCCCGCTGGAAGCACTGAACTCCGGTCTTTCAAAGCAATACCGATCGTTTTGGCCTTAAAGTTAGTGGCCAGTTTTAGTTCATCGGTAATAGTAGTAGTCAATAAATTATGCGGGGAAACCTTGCCAACTTGCACAGAGGAACTTCCCACCGTTTGATACTTTACATCGCGTACACAATACACCGATGAGTCTTCACTGTAACTATACCATTCGTTTCCGGTAATACCATGCACGGAAGGTACCGAACCGGAATAAACACAGGTATGTCCGCAGGCAGTATAAGAAGGAGAATAATTAATGTGCGTGTTTTCGCAACTATAGCCTTCGCGTAGCAAACGCTTGAAACCTCCGGTTGTATATTTTTCAGAATACCTATAAAGATAATCCCAACGCATTTGGTCAACCACTAATCCAACCACCAACTTTGGTTTTGAGGGAACAACTGAAGTTGCTGTTTTAGTTTGCGAATTAGCCGTTACAAAAGCGGCAAGAAACAGAATGCAAAGAAGATGCTTTAATACTACTCTCATTAGGTTGATTTAAGCGGCAATAATAAATGAAATAGATAAGTGACTGATTAAATAATATTTAAGAAACTAGTTTTCCCATACTTAAAAAAAATGCCTGATAGATTATTCCATCAGGCATTGTCTTGAATCGAAAACAGAACTTATCGCTGAATCTGGAGCTTCCCTGTTTTGGTATCTCCTGAAATAAGGTTCTTCAATTGATAGGAATAGAATCCTGCAGCCAATTGCTTCACATCTACCGAAAGCTTTGTTCCGGTGAAAACTTGCTGTTCCATCAATTTACCCTCCACATTAAAAATAGAGAAATTGAATTTGCCATTAGTTGAGCTTGTTTCGACTATCAATTGATTATTTGCCGGATTTGGATAGAGAGAAATTGTTGATGCTGGGATATTTTCAATACCTGTTGGTGCCGAAACCGTATCGCAACCGCTTACTATACAACCATTATTATCTGTAACTGTATAGCAGTAAACTCCTGCAGCAAGAGCAGTTCCATTGCCGGAATTCCATGTAACGTTATAAGGTGAAGTTCCACCAGTAGAAGTAAGAGTAATTGAGCCGTCCGTTGCAGAAGCAGAACTCGCATCTGTTATTGTTGACTGCACGGTTAATGCCGGTGGCTCAGCAATGGCCATATTTGAGAAAGAGCGTGTGCAACTATTGCCATCCGTAATACTCAATGAGTAGCTTCCTGCGGGGGCTCCATGCAGGTCTTCGGTAGTGTCACCCGTACTCCATAAAAATGAAAGAGGAGCGGTTCCTCCTGAAGCGCTGAAATTGAATGTTCCGGTAGAATCACCGTGACAGAGCACATCTGATATAAGCAATCCTGCGAAAATTTGGGAAGGCTCTGTAATAGCAGCAGTTATCAGGAATGAACAGTTGTTAGCATCCGTAATGGTAAGTGTATATGTTCCGGCAGGCATATTTGCTAAGTCCTCCACATTTGCCCCATTACTCCACAAATAAATGATGGTCCCTGTGCCACCTGTGGTAGTAACATTAACTGTAGCAGTAGAGTCGCCATAACAAGAAATGGTAGACGAAGACTGTGTGGCGGAAGGTCCGTTCGGAGTTGTTACCGAAGCAGATCCTGTTCCTGAACAACCATTAGCATCGGTTATAGTTACCTGATAGCCTCCCGCGCCAAGGTTTGCAATGGTATCATTATTCGTTCCGATGCCACTCCATGCGTAGTTATAGGGCTGTGTGCCATCAGTTGTAGAAGCAATAGCAATGCCTGTATTAGAAATGCAGGATGTAGTGGTTGCAGTAGCGGTAACATTAATAGGAACAGTTGTAGACGATACAGTTGCAGAGGCCGTTCCGATGCATCCATTGGCATCGGTTACCGTAACTTGATAAGGACCGGCAGCTACATTAATAATAGCCGTATTGCCATTGTTTGACCAATGATAGCTAAGGGTTCCGGTTCCGGTAGAAGCCGTGGCGGTTGCGGTTCCTGAACTGCTTGTGCAAATAGCATTTGTAGAAGTGGCAGAGGCGTTGATATTTGTATTTGTAGAACCAACAATGGCAGATGCCGTAGCTGTACAACCATTAAAATCCGTTGCAGTCACCGTATAAGTTCCCGCTGCCACTGTTACAGAATTACTAGTGGCTGAATTTGACCAATGGTAAGTAGAAGTTAATGTGCCGTTTGCGGTTACTACACTCGCATTGCCGTTAGCCGCAGTACAAGTTGCATTTGTAGAAGAGGGAGTAGCGGTATACCCAGAACATAAAACTAAGTCTAAATCATCTACCCAAAGCTTACTCCCTAAAGGGAAACCTGTTGTGCGGGTGCTCGTTAATAAAATAACGACAAGAGTATCAGGAACTGATTGAGAAGAGTACGTAAAGTTTACAGTAAATTGAGTGTAACTGCCAACAGTCACATTTTGTTTAAACTGGGCATGACCCACTTCATCTCTAACATGAGTGGTGGTATTCCATTTAGAAAGGGTGGCTTCAATAGACCCGGTATCTGTCCCGGTCACCGTATATTTGTACCATCCGGTTAACGATATTGGTCGCTTGTTATAAGAAACACCTCCATCCACATAGCCCCCAGTATTAATAGTTCCGGTTGCGGCTATCCCTGGAGCATTACCCTGAAAGGGAATATTCAGTGATTCCAGTTTGATGGCAGCAGAGCCACCATGAACATCGGCAGGTGCTGTGGCCTTTGTAACCGTTCTCGAACCAAGGAAATACGTTAATGGATTAATAGTTCCCCAATCCGCAACATCATCATAATTTGGATTAACGTTCCACGTCTCAAACCCGGGATTTGGAATAGCATTTTGGGCATTGGTAAAACTCAAGGTTGCCATAAATGATATGGCGAGTAAAATTTTTTTCATGGTCAGGGTTTGGTTTATTGTTTTGGTTTAATGGAGAATAGAAATAAAAAATGCCACAGATTCGTTTTGATGTTAACCTTACGAATTATCTGCGGCATTTCTTTTGGGGACTGTTGAAGTAAGTATTTATTCAATCACTATCTTACGGGTAGTAACTGCGTTTTTAGAACGGAATGTGATGGTGTACATGCCGGGAGAAAGGCGATGCTTTAAATCGACTTCTTCGAGATAGTTTCCTGCGGGTTTACTCTTTTGCTCCAAAGAGAATGCCGTTTCCCCTAATATATTGGTGAACTCAACACTAATGTCAGAGGTCTGCTCGAGCACATAATTCAGATTCACTACATCTGTTGCCGGATTTGGAAAAACTTTTAGCCGCAAATCTTCCTTAAGATTCTTACCGGTTGACAATGGTGTCAATAAATCTCCCTGAATATATTGAAAACCCATCACCATCATTTCCTCATCAGAGGTAAGTCCCCAAATTATTGGGTCCGGACCTGCGGTGTTTCTCCATTTAGCTCTGTGTATTAATCCGATACGCGGATCAATCTCCAACAAAGAATCATCGGGATAATATTCAAACGTTACATCTACTCCTGTTCTATAGTAGCCTACCAGGTAATCTTGTTCGTAACTATACATACCTTCATATAGTTGGTCGCCTTGGGTTCCATCTGTATTTCTTCTAAATACATCATAATCCGTACCATACTTGTGGGTATGAGTATAGAGTTGCCATATCTTCCACATGTGCGTCTCGTTTGTATCATTCGCCACTTCTATATCGGTATGTTCCTGGCCATCCTGAGGGATAGAAATAGTAAACACAGGGAAATTGCGGATAAGCATAGAATGTTGGGCGGTGCCGACAGGTTGTGTAAATACATTAAAGTAAAGGTCGGTGGAAAGAACGGAATCGCTTGTGTTTTTTATGTGTAAGTTAAAATCAAGGGTCGTATTAGCAGGCCAAAAATAGGCGCAATTAGGAGGAAGATTGTAATCCCAAAGTCCTTTACCCATTCCTATACCATCCAACACATCGGGGTGTGAGCTATTTGCTTCAGGTCTTATGCCTTCGACATAATTGTTTTCGCCACCCGGTAAAAACTTATAGATAACCATGTGGTGGGTTGCCTGTGGCATCATACCCACAATACGAGGAACTTCAATATTGCCTGTGAACTCTGGTTTGTGTTTAATATAGTAATACACTTCGGTGTGTGGAGCAATAAATACTTTACCGGCATACATTTGAAATCCTGTACCTGAGGCAGGTGCAGGATGAAGCGGATAAGTATCATCTATGCCTCCTTCGCGGTAATATTTATTAATAAGGGCAGTGTCAACTACGTTGCCTGTTTTAGGCGCTCCAAACAAAATCCACTGACGAACTAATTCTACTTCCTGCGGCTTTAAGGCGTTCGGATAAACATCGGGCATTGGATTTCCTTCATTAGCGGTTAATACCAATCGGTCGCTTACGTTTGTGATTCCATGTGCCAATTTGCGCAACAGGAAACTTTTATCGGCATACCCTGGTTTTACCAATTTATCTCCTTTCGCACTCGCCACAGGATTTAGAGGGGCTACATTTATCAATTGCGCATACAACAAAGAATCAGAAAGAGTAACATTAAACGCAGGCGAACCGCTACCATCATGGCAACCTGAACCGGCACAATTGGTTTGAAGCAAGTAATGCACATCGGAAAATGTGCTTTGCGCAGAAACGCCCAACCAAAATAAAATAGCAATAACTGACGAGTAAATTTTCAGGTTCATAGATTTAGTTTAGGAAGCTAAGGTAAGATTTTAGAAATACACAAGGCATATTACTTTGTATGGTGCTTTTATGCAAATCAGAAACTATTTTAGAAGATAGTTTTGCAACTCTTCGTAACTGGCTTTTATCCTTATACTCGATTTCTTGTGTTGAAGAATTTCCTGCATTGCGGCCGGAATTGGGACAGCTACTCCCGTTGATTCACTCACCACATTCTCAAACTTTACGGGGTGGGCAGTTTCAAGAAACAATCCTTTCTCCGAAGGATATCGTTCCAAATATTTTTTCAGCGCAGCAAAACCTACAGCCCCGTGCGGGTCGAGCAGATAATTGTCCTGTTTAAAAACACGGGCTATGGTATTCCGTGTTTCAGCATCGTCAATACGGAAAGCCGAAATGAAACTCTTTATCTTTTCGAAATCATGATTAAACAACTCCAACACCCGAACAAAATTACTTGGGTTGCCTACGTCCATCGCATTCGAAATAGTAGCCACCGCCTGTTGCGCAGCAAACTTGCCTCCCTCTAAATATTTCACAAAGGCATCGTTACTATTGCAGGCCGCCACAAAATGTTTCACCGGCAAACCCGAAACGGCAGCAATCAATCCCGCACAAATATTTCCAAAGTTTCCGCTCGGAACTGAAATAACAGGAGCCTCTTCGCCTTTCCATTGTTGCAGGGCAAAGAAATAATAGAACTGTTGCGGCAACCAACGCGCCACATTAATCGAGTTAGCCGAAGTCATAAATATCTTCTCATTCACGGCAGCATCCGTAAATGCCTGCTTCACCATTTGCTGGCAATCATCAAAGGTTCCGTCAACTTCCAGCGCTGTAATATTTTGTCCAAGTGTAGTCAGTTGCAGTTCCTGAATCTTGCTTACCTTACCCGAAGGATAAAGAATCACCACCTTCACACCTTCCACGCCCAGGAAACCATTAGCTACCGCACTGCCGGTATCACCCGATGTAGCTACCAACACCGTTATCTCCCGCTTATTGTTTTTTGAAAAGTGCCCCAAACAACGACTCATGAATCGGGCACCAACATCTTTAAAAGCAAGAGTTGGCCCATGATATAATTCAAGCGATGAAATAGCATCAGTGACTTTTACTAAAGGAAAATCAAAGTTGACAGTATGCTCACAAATTTGGAACAAATCTGCTTCTGCAATTGAATCACCCACATAAGGCCGAATCACTTCAAAAGCAATTTCTGTCTTCGTTTTACTTTTAAGCTGTTTCAAAAACCCTTTATCGAGTTGAGGAACCTGTTCCGGGAAATATAATCCCTTATCTGGCGCTTGCCCGCGAATCGTGGCTTCGCGAAAATCTACTTTGTCCGATTGTTTGTTGGTGCTGTAATACCTCATCCTTTCTTTGTTTTAACTTGAACTCCCTGCTTACTAATAACACTCACATGCGTATGAAACTCCACGCCTATCTTGGCATATACTTCCTTCATTGCAACTTCTACTTGCTGCGCTGTCTTTAACTCTCTACTCAACATAAATACCGAAGGCCCTGAACCTGATATTCCTCCGCCCAACGCTCCGGCCTCTTTACTTCTCGTCTTCAATTCATCAAAGCCCGGAATAAGAATACTGCGCACCGGCTCCACAATCACATCTTCCAGCGAACGACCAATAAGTTCATAATCGCTCTTCATCAGTCCTGCTATCAAACCCGCCACATTGGCCCATTGCGTAATGGCATTCTTCAACGAAACATTTCGCTTCAGTATCTGCCTTGCATCCGAAGTCTTCACCTCTATTTGCGGATGAATCACCGTTACAAATAATTCAGGTGCCGGTATAGATACAATGTCCAGAGGATTCAAACTTCGTATCAAGGTAATGCCGCCATATATGCAAGGAGCAATATTATCGGCATGTTTTGCACCGGAAGCCACCTCTTCACCACACATGGCAAACTCCACCAACTGTTCTTGCGAAAAACGATTGCCGAGCAAATGATTAGCCGCCACTACCACTCCCGCTGCGCTCGCTGCGCTTGAACCAATACCACTGCCGGGTTTAATAATCTTGTTGCTCTCTATCTCAAAACCAATCTCTTCTTTCACTTCATTCAGCAAAGCAAGCAAGGCCACACCCGACACATTTTTCTCAGGCTCGGTCGGCAGATTATAATTGTCCTTGTTGATAATCGTTACACCCCTGCGTCCGGTTTTGCGAACCGTAAACGAATCGCATGGTTCGGCCAATGCAAAACCGAGTATATCGAAACCACAAACCACATTGGCCACAGTGGCCGGAGAAGAAACAGTTACTTCATTCATTTCCTTTTCAAATTGATGTTGTAATGAAAAACAAAAAATCACAGTAATCCGAATTACACCCAATCATACAGTCGCTATACCAATGTTCATATTACAAGGGAAGCCTTGTAACCTTCTTAAACCAATTGCCTTAGCTTGCGTTTAAGTCTATAGAACTATACCATGAAACCCGCTGTCAGGCTTTTAATTCTATTTCTATTTCTTCTTCAGGGGGAAGTAGTTTTATGTCAGAAAGTGAATGCGGAAATTTTTATTCCCATTGATAATCGGAACGAAATATGGCTAAAGCCAAAAATCGATACGATTGAGAATAAGCACGATTATGAATTCCGGATTCGGGTATCGCCTGAGTTTAAAATATCGCAGTTTTTGTTTGAGAAGGGATTAGCAGTGCAGAATGACAGCACACTAATCATTACACCCAATAGTACCAACTATGGCGGATTCGATACGGCTATCCTGCGGGTGATTGTGAAGAGCCTTTCGGGTTCGCGCACTTTGCTTTTTCAAAAGCAGTTTATTATTCGGGTGCCGCCTCGCATGTTTCCGGTCATCAGCAATCCTAAAGTGAATATGGTAAAGTTGAACGACCATGTATTTATAGAGCGCAATAAGCCTTATCCTAAAGACTTATTTACTAAAACCCAACCTTGGGTGGCCATGTACGACAATCAGGTAACCATGAATAAAATGGAAGTGCAGGGAGTCACCATTGCCCTTTATGAGAAGGAAGGGAAGAACTACATTTCGAAGGGTGATACGATTAGCTCGGAGGCGATTAAGGAAATAAAGAAGATTAAAGACCCCACTCCTTTGTTTATTAAGGTAGATGCTATAAGTGGTAAATCGAAGAAGAGCGTGTGGAACCGGATTATTATCTATAACGATTAATCCCAAAGGCTTTACTTCAGCCCTAAATTTTTCCTCAAGACTGCAAAATACTCTGCTGTATATCTCAACCGGCTGCCATACCAGCTGAACATTTCGCCATCTACTCCGACTATGTTTGATGTAGGACTTATCGCTTTGAATTCATCAAAGTGTTTTTCGGAAAAAGAATAAGGTTCGCTCGAAAGAAAAATGAAATCGGGTTTGTGCTCTGACAAGGCATCAAGGCTAAGTTCAGGATAACGGGCTAAATCTTCGAACACGTTCTTTACTCCGAATACTTCGAGCATAGAATGGATGAAAGTGTTCTTGGCGGCTACCATATACGGTTTGCGCCAAATGAAATAAGCAACAGTTGGCAGTTGACGGTTGACACTTGGCAACAGGGAAAAGGCGGACTTTATCTCTTCCATAATTTTGTCGCCTTCTTCTTTTCGATTCGAGATGCTTGCTACATCCTGCATCATTTTGTAAGCATCATCCAGGGTAAAGATATCGCTCATCCAGACCGGGAAACGCTTTTGAAGTTCTGCAATGCCTTCGGCATAGTTCTCTTCTTTATTGCCGATGATTAAATCAGGCTGAAGCGCCTTTATCTTTTCGATGTTGAACTGCTTGGTGCCGCCAATCTTTTCTTTGGTGCTAACCTTCTCCTTGGGATGAATGCAAAACCGTGTGATGCCAACGAGCTCTTCATCTAATCCTAAATCGAAAAGCAATTCGGTTTGTGATGGAACTAAAGAAACAATCCGCTTAGGAGGAAAATTAATTTGAATCGTGTTGCCGAGTTGGTCGGTGGTAGAAATCAATGGCTTTTAGCTTTTGACTTTGAACTTTGAGCTTTGAGCTTATTACGCCATCGCCTCAATCAAATCGAACTCGGTAATGATGTGCAATATACCCGAATTGGCTTTTACCAGCACGGCTGTATTATCTTTCGAAATGTATTTAGAAAGGTCGGTAACAGTTTCATTCAACTGAACAAACGGGAATGGTTGCCCCATCACATTGCCTACCTCATCTTCGCGGTGGTAAGGGTTCTCCATCAACAATTGAAGGATGCCATGTTCCGTAATGCTGCCAAGATTTAATTCGCCTTCCATCACCGGCAATTGGGTTAAGGCCATTTCCTTCATCTTCTTGAAAGCGCTCGCTACGGTTTCGTGCGGCTCGGCAAACACCAGTTGGGTTATCTTCTTTCGCTCGATAATGGTTTTAGCGGTTACTATTTCATCGGTCAGGAATCCGCGTTCGCGCATCCAGTCGTCATTGTATATTTTGGCTACATAGCGGCTGCCGTGGTCGTGCAGAATAACCACCACCACATCATCTTTGCCGAATCTGTCTTTCAATTGCAGCAAGCCCTGCAGCACCGTGCCCGCGCTGTAGCCGCAGAAGATTCCCTCTTCGCGCGCCAGCCTGCGTGCCATCACGGCCCCTTCTTTATCCGTCACCTGCTCAATGTGGTCAATGTATTTCATGTCGTAGTTCTGCGGCACAAAATCTTCACCAATGCCTTCGGTCATGTAAGGGTACACCTCGTTCATATCGAGCTGGCCGGTATCGTGATATTTCTTCAGCAACGAACCATACACATCAATGCCATATACCTGCACCTTGGGGTTCTTCTCCTTCAAATACATTGCCACCCCCATCACCGTTCCTCCGGTGCCTATCGTGGTTACATAGTGCGTTACCTTGCCTTCGGTCTGCTCCCAGATTTCGGGGCCGGTGGTTTCGTAATGTGCCTGACGATTGCTGAGGTTGTCGTACTGATTCATGTGAATCGAATTCGGAATCTCGCGGTTCAGCCGCTTGGCTACCGAGTAATAAGAACCCGGATGTTCGGGCTCTACATTGGTGGGGCAAACAATTACCTCGGCACCCAGCGAGCGAAGAATATCGAGCTTGGTCTTCGATTGTTTTTCGGTAGTGGTAAAAATACATTTGTAACCCTTCACCACCGCGCCCAGCGCCAGGCCCATGCCCGTGTTGCCGCTCGTGCATTCGATGATGGTGCCTCCGGGTTTCAGCTTGCCGCTCTTTTCGGCATCTTCAATCATCTTAATGCCTATCCGGTCTTTGATAGAATTGCCGGGGTTGAAATACTCTACCTTGGCCAGAAACAAGCCCGGTATATCCTTCGTTATTTTATTCAACCTGACCAAAGGGGTGTTGCCTACGGTATCAATAATGCTGTTGAAGTATTTCATTGCTCAATATATTTGACGGCAAGTTTAGTTTTTTCCGCTAAAAGGAATTTTCGGGGTTACAAACATTCGGCCGGTGGCCATTGCTTGCCTCCAAACGCAAACAGCCCCGACAGAATTCTGCCGGGGCTGTTTGATTTTTATAGCGGACTGTAACTATGCGGTCACTGTAATAGAAACCGGGTCGCAGGGCAGGCCTACCAGTTCATCATTTACCACATACTGCAAAATGTAGCGAAATACCTTGCTTTGACCCGCTGGCGGCAGGTGAGCATCTAAAAAATGTGCTTTTGTAATCCGACCCACAAATACAAAACCTGCTCCATCGCCATAATCGGCTTTTATATCCACCCCATCGGTTTCTTCATGATGCCATTTAATATAAGCATGACCGTTTTTAAGTTCTGCCTTCGGGCTCGGTTTAATAGTTCCAAAATCAACTACTATTTCAGCCCCGATTATTCCCAGCGCCTTGCCCATTG
>CANJVG010000092.1 GCA_947478005.1 Bacteroidota bacterium | reverse complement strand
GCAAGCGGAGTTTCGTCTGCCAATTCAGGATATACTCTCTCCCATTCATATTCTGCATGAATAGCCGCTTGAGGCTCAAAACCAGAAATGATAAATATTATTACCTCGGCACCCATACCTACAATAAGCATGACATTGGCACCTTGCCAGTGCATGATTTTAAAAAGTGCTCCTGCGATTACAATTGCCGCTCCAAAGGAATAGGCATAATTAAGATAAACTCTTGCATTTTTGGTTGTTAATGGATGCTGTTTCGCTGCCATAGTTTTTGTTTTAGTTTTTGTGGTTAAACGATGAAAAAAAGGATTATTAATATAAAAGTTGAATATCTCTACTAAAAAAATGAGAGGGGATTAAATCAATTGCTATCTGTAATGTCCCTTCCAAGGAAGGTAGTAATACATCTAAAGCCTACATAAGACTTTGCAGAATCACCATATTCCCAATGACGGGTTCCAGTCTCGATGTAATATCCTATATCCTTCCATGAACCGCCTCTGATAACTTTACGTTTCATCGCTTCGGGCTCAGATTTTTCTGCATCATAGCGGATATCGGGATTTAAATCATGGATAAAGGAATAAGAGTTTTCATAAAAAGCTGACGATGTCCATTCTGCTACATTTCCTGCCATGCAATACAAGCCATAGTCATTTGGCCAATATGCATCTGTGCGAACGGTATAAAACCCTCCATCCTCTGGATAATTACCTCTACCCGGTTTAAAGTTAGCCAAGATACAACCTTTAGAATTTCTAACATATGGCCCACCCCATGGATAAGGGGCTAATTTCTTTCCTCCACGTGCTGCATATTCCCACTCATGTTCTGTTGGCAAACGGAAGATATCCATCAAAGGTTCTCCGCGAGGAGTTCTATAGTCTTCCCAAAGACGTGTCCTCCAAAAACAGAACGCATTTGCCTGTGGCCAAGTAACACCAACTACTGGATAATCATCGAAAGCCGGGTGGTGAAAATAGTTTCTGGTCATTGGCTCGTTATAAGAGTAAGAAAAATCTCTAACCCATACTAATGTATCAGGGTAAACATCCACAGACTCTTTATGAATGAAACTGGTTCTTGATTTACCTCTGTTCTTAGTCTGAGCTGCAGCTTTGTAATCAAACCACTCATAGTCATATTTCATTTTGCTAAGCGCAAGTTCCTTTCTCCCCCAAATTCTTTCATTTTCCGGAAGGTAGATATCTTCTAGGGCTTCATTCTTGCCCTTTCCACTCCATTCAATTTTTTTGTTCCAATCAATGGTTTCCTTTCCATCATCACCCCCAGTTTGAACATCTCCCTGAATCTTATGCGCAACTGAATCGCGAACATAATTAATGAATTGGCGGTATTCGTTGTTGGTGATTTCTGTATCATCCATATAGAAACCAACGATTGAAACTTGCTTAGCTTTCGCCTGCATGGCAGAGTTTACGTCCTGATCGCTTGGACCTATATGTAAAACACCAGATGGAATAAACACCATACCGTATGGTGTAATTGGATTCCATTTTGGTCTATCCTGTTCTCCGAGTAGCTGCCCGTTGTAACCCCCCTTACAACCTGCAACGAATAGCAAAAGCGCGAGTGATGCTTTGCTAAGTAAACCTTGAAAGTTTTTCATGTTTTTTGTTTTGATAGTTTTTCGCTTGTTTTTTTGAAGAGCGTAAATATAATCAGTTTTTGATTTTACAAAATTATTCAAAAAAAATAATTCTCCTACTGGGTACTTACGTAATCGCCTTTTCTTTGTTTCCCAATCATCTTATTACTATACCTACTTTAATTAAATCTCGGGTTGTGATATAAATAGCCCCGGCTTTCCTTTTTCTTTAATAAATACTGATAAGTCAAACCAATTTCATGCGAGCCGGAATTGAACTTCGTAAGATAAGAAAGGTTCGCATCGTATGAATATACTAGCTGAAATCCTTTATACCTAAAACCAAGCATCAATGCCATAGCATCAATTGTCTTTTTGCTATATCCTCTAAACGAGATTCCTGTTATGATATTGTGTATAATAGTGAAAGTGGCGCTTATATCCACCTGTACATTATTCAAATCGGTTTTAATAATAGCCGATGGCATAATGTTTAGCTTTTCTGATACCTTAAAATCATAGCCACCTGTAAAGAAAAGGTCTCTCGTAAAATTCAGTTTTGTTTTCCCTGTATTTGTCTTTAACGAAGCAGAAGAAAAGGCAATGTGGTTCACACTTGCCCCTGCATAATATTTGTCGTTATTGAAATAAATGCCGAACGAAAAATCGGGGGCTATTCCATTTTGCAAAGTTTCAGGTACAAGGTTATCGTTGTGATTTACACCGGTACTATAATCGCCTTCAGGAGTGCGAAGTTTGGCACCATCAAGAGATGTTTGAATAAGTCCTGCCCCGATACCTATTCCCATTTTACCCCATTTGAAGTTTTTACGGTAATCGTAATTGAGCGCTACATAGGTAGAACGCTGGTAGCCGATGAAATCATTCATCACCGTAATTCCCACACCTGAGCTGATAGCGTAAACAGGAATATTAATGTTGAGTCCCTGAGTGGCAATAAAACGACTGGATAAATCTACATATTGACTGCGGTGAATAGCCGAAACTTCCAATGCATCTAAGCTGCCTGCATAAGCCGGATTAAACAAATAGCGATGAAACATGTGCTGGGTGAATTGAGGTTCACTTTGCGCAGAAGCAAGTATTATGGTTGTCGAAAAAATGAAGAGAAAAAAACTTCTGAGCATAAAATGGAAAAATGAAATTAGCAGAAAGAAACGAAGAAACAAGGTTGTAGCTGCTTCTATAGGCAACTGTCTCTCAGCATTTTCATGTATGCAGTTCCTTTTTCGCGGGCGAAATGAACGTTTCGTTCAGGAATTTGCTCGGGATTTTCGTAGCGCAGCAAGGCCTTTTCGATACTCTCTTCGCGCAATAAATGAAGCATAGGATAAGGTGAACGATTCGTATAGTTCGCGGCATCGTTTGATTCAGAGTCGGCAAAACAATAGTCGGGATGGAAGCTGGCTACCTGATAAATACCTTCATATCCTTCCCCAACAATTAAATCTTCGGACAGCGAAACTAAATCGAGATAAGCGGTAAAATCAGCGAATGATTGGGGGAAAATGAGGAGCGTGGTTTCAATGCTTTTATCTTCATCCAGGTTTTTGCACTCCTGCAGAAGGAGAGCTAAAACATCTTCTTCCTCCTCCGAATTTTCTACCACATACCGAATGGTATTTTGTTTCATCTCTCTGGCTGCAAAGGGACAGAAATTGAGACCCACTACCACATCAGTAATCCATTTTTTTGTTTGCGTTATTATTTGTTCCATTGAAACCCGAAGATGTAAATTATTACTTTTCGCACTCAAATAATAGCTATGAAATTTTTCAAAAGCAAATTCTTCCTTATTACGTGCTCGTTATTAATCGTAATAATTCTTGCCAACGTGCTCCTGTATGAGCCCGATTTGCCGGTGCATGAACTGGCGGCAAAATATGCCAACGCTAATTCGAAGTTTGTGGAAATAGACGGCATGCAGGTGCACTATCGCATAGAGGGCGAGGGCGAGCCGCTGGTGCTGATACACGGTACGGGCTCTATGTTGCAAAGTTGGGATGACTGGACGAATATCCTGAGCCCGCGCTATCAAATTATCCGTATGGATATTCCCGCTTTTGGATTGACGGGTCCGCGGGCCGATGATATTTATAATGATAGCATGTATGTAGATTTCATAGAGCAGTTTGTAAAAGCAGTGGGTGTAGATTCGTTTTACCTCGCTGGTAATTCATTGGGTGGTTTAATAGCCTGGAAATATGCGGCAGCTTATCCGCAAAAAGCAAAAAAGCTGATATTGGTTGACCCTGCGGGTTTTCATAAATTGAACTCGAAGGGTGGCTCTTTCATCTTTAAACTGGCGAGCAACTTTCCAACGCTTACCGAGTTAGTGTCGAAAATAGGCACCCACTTCTTTGTAGAAAAAACTTTGCGCGAGGTGTTTTATGACCATTCGAAGATAACAGAGGCTAAAAAGAAGATGTATGCCGAACTGAACCAGCGGGCAGGCAACCGCCATTCGTTTGTGCAGCGCGCCCGTTTTGCCCGCGGTGAATGCAGCGAGGAGGAATTGAAGCCTATCTCCTCTCCTACTTTAATACTGTGGGGCAAGGAAGACCGATTGATAGACGAAAAGGAAGCCATGCATTTCAAAAAGATAGCCAACTCTTCAGTTATTGTTTATGATAAGGTGGGCCATTGCCCGCAAGAGGAAATACCCGAACGCTCGGCTGCGGATGTGATGCGGTTTTTGAGGTAAGCTGAAGACAAATTTTATCCCACAACACTTTCTTTGTAAAAACCGTCTTTCAAAAACAAACTAAAATGGAGAAATCTCCGTTTAGTAGGTAGATTATGCAAGCGGCTGTAATACATACCAATCACTCGCGCAAGCGGTGTCAGCAAAGGGGCGTTACTCAACAAATGATTGACGACACGGTGGCCTTTGGCGATATGATTCGCAAGCAGGGGCTGCGCTTTTATATCATGACCGAAAAGTGCCTGCATTTTTTCCACAAAAAACAATATAACGAACGCGTGAAGAACACGGTGGTGGTGATGAGCGAAGATAATGTGGTGCTTACGGTTTATAAGGATTCAGGCGCCATGAAGCACATTAAAAAGAAACGGAAGAGCATTACTCGCTGGAAGAAAGAGGAAGAGGAAGAATAAAAAAACAGCCACCTTTCCTCCGAAAGATGGCTGTTTCAATTTCTATCCCGAACATTCCTTATGGTATTACCACATCAATAGTCGTTTCGGTGCCCTGCACCACTGCCTGATTGGGGCGTAAGGCTTCGCGGTTGTCGGCCAGCACTACTTTTATATCTACCGAATCGGGCATGTTCACGCTGCTGAACACTGCATTGCCGCTGGCATCGGTTTGCTGAGCGGCCAGCGAGGTATTCATTAACCTTACAGTAGCATTTTGCTGCGGAATCATGGTGGCCGTAACGTGCACAATTACCGTGGTGGACTCGCCACTGCCTGCGGGGTACAGCAGATATTGGTCCAGCTTGGCTGCATCATCTCTATACACCAGCTCGGCCATTGTTTTCAGGGTTTGGTCGCGCTCCCACACGATGTTCTGCACATTAATACGGTCTTCGGTCACCACCGGGCGGCCTGCCTTTGCTTTTTCCTGCAGCGCATCCTTGGTGCTGATGTTGTCGGCTATGGTCAGCAGGGCTGCAATTTCGGGCAGGGTGTATCCCTTGCCGGTAAGGGCCGTTTTGTAAGCTGCTTCATCGGCAAACGTATGGGCACTCTTCAGGGCCTTCACCATTTTCTGCTGGTCGTTGCGGGCTTTGTCCCAGTTATCCTGCCCAAACACGCGCTGCTTGGCCGGGCTATCGGGAAAAGCCAGTTTTGCATAAATATCTAAAGTATCCAGCGCCTTCATTCCTTCGGCCACCGATGACTGCACATCTTCGGTCAGCACTTTAATCAGGTTTACCTGCACCGTATCGCTTTGATAATTGATAGCCGTGGTAATATCGCTTTGATACGAATTGACCCAGGTCATATCTATAAAAGGAAACTTGGCTGTGAAATCGGCCAAATCATCTACCAGCAAATCGTGCTTGGTTTGGGCGCGGGTGGTCATTTCCTCATCTGGCATAGAATAGAGGCGAATAATTGGTTTGGTTTTAAGTGTCATGGTGCTGTTTTTTATGTGTTATTAAAAGATACTGCGAATGTATATTCAGTAGATTGAAAAAACCAAAAAAAAGAATGCTTTTTTTCGAAAATATTTTTACTGAAACTCAATGCAGCAAACAGTTACAGCAAATTTAAAAACAGCCGTCACCCGGTTTTTTAAAAATAATTCACCGCCTTTTCCGGCTGCCTTTTTGCCTGTTCAAAATGCTTCAAAAAGAGAAAAAATCATTTCTCTGCCTGTTTGAGTTGCTTCGATATATATTTTAAAAAAATAAGCCGACTATAGACCAACGATTGCCAACGATATACCAACGCTTGACTCCTTTGAACCAACTATTGCCAACGTTGAACCAACGTACATTTCCTTTGAACCAACGATTGCTTCCAATAAACCACCGATTGTTTCCAATGAACCAACGATAGTTTACGTTGAGACAACGGTTACTTCCGTTAGACCAACTATTCTCTCCGTCAGGGCTTTTAAAATCTGAAAATAAGTTTATACATTTGGCTTCGACACAGGTAAATGAGCTACTAACTAAAAACAAAAAGCCATGCCAACACAAAAAATCACACGCGAACAGGCCGCCAATTTCAAACTATTGCCTTTTGGCAAAAAACATCCGGTGCGAATCATGATTGAAGAAATGGAAGTGGGTGAATTGCTGATGATAAGCAAAGCCGATTTTCATTGGAAAAAAAGCAACCCCAACCGTTTTTGCAAACCCATCAGCAAAGCCACCGGTGCAAAGTTTAAAGTGAAAATAATAGCCGGCAAAGTGGGCTGGGTGGTGGAAAGAGTGAGTTAAGAATTCGGATATCGGAATGCGGATGGCGGATTGAAATACAAATACAGGATTCCGCTTGCCGAATTCAGCATTCCGCATGATTCATTTCTTACTTTTGGTGCTATTGCCGAATAAATGCAAAGCTCCATGAGAAATTTTTTTGCCTTTAGTTTTTTGTTTGCTTGTCAAATTTGCTCTGCACAAAATCTTGTGCCGAATGGAGATTTTGAAACACATTCATCCTGTCCAGATTTTTTGAGTGAAATTTTTCTTGCCACACCTTGGACAGGTACGTTTGTCGGTATTCCTGATTATTACAATCCATGTTCTACTTCTCCCGTAGCAAGAGTTCCAAACAATAATTGGGGATATCAACCTGCTCACAGTGGAAATGCTTATTCCGGTATATACCTTTACGATACATCATATTCTGTTCCTCACAGCTACATTCAATCTATATTAAGTGATTCTTTAAATCCGGGCAATTGTTATCACTTTGAAATGTATGTCAATCTCGGCAACTATTTTCAATTTTCGTGCAGCAATATTCAGGTTTACTTTTCAGATACAATGGTTCGGGACTTTACTAATCCCAGATTCTTGTCCCGACCTTACCAAATAGAATACACCGGTGCCAATTTCGATACAATTACCTGGAGTTTGGTTTCAGGTGATTATACCGCCACCGGAGGTGAAAACTTCATCGTAATAGGAAATTTTAAAAGTGATAGCGCTACAAACCCCTCATTTGTTACATACCCTCCGCAGTCCAGTTACCAACCTAATGCTTATGTATATATTGATGATGTTTCGCTTACACCAACTTCCTGCGCTACCGGCTTAAATGAAACAGATCCCGATGCTTCAGTAAATATTTATCCAAACCCTTTTACCAATCAACTCAGCCTGGAGGTTTCTAATACAGAGGAAGTAACCGTTCATCTATCCGATATGCTCGGCAGGCAGGTTTTGCTGGCTACCTTCTCGTCCTCCGCCACCATCTCCACCGCCTCCCTTGTCCGCGGTGTCTATTTCTATTCGTTAGAAAATGATAAAGGCATAATCAAGAAAGGGAAGCTGGTCAAAGAATAAGAAACCCTGCCTTTCAATCTCAAATCCGCAATCAGCATTCCAAAATTTTTCTTAATTGTTTTGGCCATTGTTGTAGAAACAACTATTTTTGCGACAAATAACTAAAACATGAAAAACATTAAGACCATTTTGCCTGCACTTATCTGTGCCGTTGCATTGCTCACATCCTGCAAGAACAAACCCACCGAGGGCGAAATCTTAACTAGCACCAATAGCCCCTCGGCTGAAGAAGCTACTTATCAGGTAAACAAAGACAACAGCAGCCTGGTAACCTGGAAGGGCGTGATGCTGGGAGTAAAAGAACATACCGGCACCCTTGCCTTCGATGGAGGAACCATTAGCACAAAGGCCGGCCAGTTGACCGGAGGTAATTTAACCATCGACCTGAGCACCATAGCCACCACCGACACTAATTATAACGAGAAAGCAGGCTACGGAAGCGCCAAACTTATCAGCCACTTATTGTCGCCTGATTTCTTTGATGCTGCCAAGTTTCCTACCTCCAGCTTTGTGGTGAATAGCGTAGCCGGCAACACCGCCAAAGGCACCCTGACCATCCGCGGCAAAAGCAACGAAGAAACGCTGAACAACATTGTAATTACCGAATCGGAAGGTACTGTAAAAGCCAGCGGCCAATTGAAATTTGACCGTAAGAAGTATGATGTAAAGTTTGATATGCCTGTGAAAGACATGGTTATTTCGAACGATGTAGAACTAAACATCGAATTGACCGGAAAGAAATAAAGGATTGTGGTTTAATAATGAGGGCAGCCCGCAAGGGCTGCTTTTTTTTGTGCCTGATTTTCCCTTTAACATCCATTTGCACTTCCCTCCATTAACATCATTACCTTTGGGCCGCGCAAGCAATTTATGCCCCACAATTCCAAACAGGTTTTTCAAACTGATTCTCCAAGGCGTTGGAAAATTTTTGTGTGGACAGCTCGAAGTATTATCGCTTTGCTGCTGCTCGCTTTAGCCACCATCATCTTCGCCTTTCTCAAAAACTCCTACCCCGAACTTCCCAAACTGATAGGGGTAAGTAATGTTGAGTTTAAGCCCCTCAAAAACCCCGATAAGCCCAATGAGTTTAGATACCCTGCCAAAAAAAGGGCGCACAAAATTTTAGCGGAAAAAAAACTGAAAAGGCAATCGCCACTGCACTCTACTATCCGCGCTGCTTTTTATGTCAATTGGGATAATCAATCTTTCTATTCACTGCAAAAACACATCGACCAGCTCAATGTAATATTGCCCGAATGGCTCTACATAGACCCCGCAGCCGACACTGTGGTGGCGCAAATACAATGGAACGCTTATCGACTGATGGATTCTTCGCAGGCAAAAATCATTCCGCTGCTTACCAATTTTTCAAACGACCAATGGCACGACACCTGCGTAACGCGCATGGTGGGCTCGCCCAAAAAGCGCAGAGCATTTATCTCCAACCTTATTGTGGTCTTGCAGCGTTATGGATTCGATGGCGTGAGCATCGATTTTGAAGATTTGTATTCGCTTCAGGATGACCAAAAACTGGTTGACTTTCATGAAGAGCTGTATGACTCGCTGCATGCCCATCATCTCTTGGCCACTCAATGTATTCCACCGTTCAATGCCGACTACCGCGTAAGCGATTTGCATAAATTCAACGATTACATTTTTGTGATGGCCTACGACCAGCACTTTACGACCAGCGCCCCCGGTCCCGTAAGCGGAGCCAAATGGGTGGAGCAGGTGTTGGATGTTTTTACCCAAAAAATTCAGCCCGAAAAATTTGTGCTTTGCATTGCCGGCTATGGTTACGACTGGCTGAAAGGCGGTACCGGCCGGGCTGTAAGTTTTCAGGAAGCTATTTCCACTGCTAAAGAAACCGGAGCCAAAATTGATTTTGATAACGAGAACTATAACCTGCACTACAACTACTTTGATGATAAAAATCAAGAGCATGAAGTATGGTTTGCCGATGCTGCCACGAACTACAACATTATGCGAACCGCCACCGAATATGGTTTGGCGGGCGTGGCGCTGTGGCGTTTAAATGCCGAAGACCAGCGATTGTGGTCCTTTTTCAAAAAAGACTTAACAAGGGATTCGCTCAGCGCCTCACCGGCCGACATTGAACCGCTCAAGCATGTAAGCGCTTCCTCCCAAATAGATTTTATAGGCGACCGGGATGCTCAGATTCTGGATGTGTTGGCCTGGCCGCATGATGGCAAAATAGCCATTGAGTACAACAGCAAAGAAGAATTGATTTCGGAGGAAAAATATATCGAACTGCCTTCGAGTTATGTGATTAAAAAAATAGGACCAACCGAAGAAAAACAAATCGTTCTTACCTTCGATGACGGGCCCGATGCCCGCTTCACGCCCAAGGTATTGGAGATTCTGAAACGCGAAAATGTGCCGGCTGCTTTCTTTATGATAGGCGCCAATATGCAGAACAATCTTCCGCTGGTGCGCAAGGTGTATGATGAAGGATATGAAATAGGGAATCACACATTTACCCATCCCAACCTCTCCGACATTTCAAAAATGCGTTCAAAGCTCGAACTGAACGCCACGCGCAGATTACTGGAAATCATCACCAATCACTCCACTGTTTTATTCCGCCCTCCCTTCAACTCCGATGTGCTTTCGCAAAACCTGGCCGATATATTGCCGGTGGCAGAAAGCCGGATGGAGAATTATTTGACCGTTGGTGAATCTATCGACCCGCAGGATTGGAAACAGGGCTTTACAGTCGATTCGATAATGACGCGCATTTATAACGCTGAAAACAAAAACGGCCTTTTATTGCTCCACGATGCGGGTGGAGATAGAAGTGCAACGGTAGCAGCATTGCCGAAAATCATTCAATACTATAAATCGCAGGGGTACCATTTTCTAAGCATCGCGCAATTGGTAGGCAAAAGCAAAAACGATTTAATGCCTGCTGTGGTTGGCAGAAAGCAAAACCTTATCAATCACGCCAATTACTTCATTGCCGATTCCTTCTTTCAGATTCAGCATTTCATTTTCGGTATTTTCTTCGTAGCCATTTTTCTGGCTATTGGTAGAATCATTTTCATTGCCGTGCTCGCTACTATTCAACACCGCAAGGTAAAGCAGCGGGCCCTAGCTAAAGCGCAACCGCGGGTAAGTGTGATTGTGCCGGCCTACAACGAAGGGATACATGCCGTTAAAACCGTAGCGAACCTGCTGCAATCGGATTATCCCGACTACGAAATCATTTTTGTAAACGATGGTTCCAAAGATGATACCCTGGAATGTGTTCAGTCTTCTTTCGGCAGCAACGAAAAAGTAAAAATATTCGACAAGCCGAATGGTGGTAAAGCCTCCGCCCTCAACTTCGGCATTGAAAGAGCCTCGGGCGATTTTGTAATTTGTATAGATGCCGACACACAGTTGAAACGCGATGCAGTTTCGAGATTAATGGAAAGTTTTACGGATGAGAAAATTGGTGCCGTAGCCGGAAATGTGAAAGTGGGCAATGAAGTAAACATGCTTACCAAGTGGCAAAGCATTGAATATATCACCGCACAAAACTTCGACCGCCAGGCATTTGATATGCTCAATTGTATTACGGTCGTGCCGGGTGCCATTGGTGCCTTTAGAAGAAGCGCGGTGAAAGAAGCAGGCGGCTTTACCTCCGATACGTTGGCAGAAGATTGCGATTTAACTGTGCGTATTCTTCGGGCGGGTTATCGGGTTACCACCAACTATCAGGCAATTGCCATGACGGAGTCTCCGGAGATTTTGCAACAGTTTTTGCGTCAGCGTTTCCGTTGGAGTTTCGGGGTTATGCAAACCTTTTGGAAGAACAGGAACGTTTGTTTCAATAAAAAATATAAAGCGTTGGGACTTGTAGCGTTCCCTAACATTCTGCTTTTTCAAATCATCCTTCCTTTTCTTTCTCCTCTTGTTGACTTTGTTATGATCACAGGTTTGCTCTACGACTTTATTTGCATGGCGGGGATAATCAATGGCAGCTTCGAAGTGGCGGCCTCAAACGCTATGCAGATTGCCTTCTATTATTTCATCTTCCAGTTTGTCGATTTGCTTAGTGCCATGCTCGCCTTCAGTTTCGAAAACGAAAAGTATTCCAAGTTATGGTTACTTATTCCGCAGCGATTCAGTTATCGCTTCCTTATGTATCATGTGCTTTTCAAATCTGTGCGAAAGGCACTCAAGGGTGAATTGCAAAGCTGGGGTGTTTTAAAGCGGACCGGAAACGTACAAATGATGGAGGAAGAAATAAACTCTGCTTATCACAGCCGTCCCTGAATCAAGCGCCTATTCCCTCAATAAATTACATTCGCGCCCCTTATGCATTATGTAAACGTTGAAAATCTCACCAAGTCGTTTGTCGAAAAACCGCTTTTTACCAATATCACCTTCAATATCGAGCAAGGCGATAAAATTGCGTTGGTGGCAAAAAACGGAGCGGGTAAAACCACCTTACTTCGTGTACTTGCCGGTAAAGATTCAGCCGATTCGGGTAAAGTTTGGATAAACAAAGATGTCAGCGTTTCTTTTCTCGATCAAAATCCAACGTTTGAGGAGGATAAAAATGTGCTCGAAAATATTTTGAGCTACGACCACCCGGTTATTAATACCGTTCGTGATTATGAGTTGGCTTTAGAACATCATGACGATGCACACCTTACCGAGCTGATGGGCAAGATGGATGAACTCAATGCCTGGACTTTTGAAAGCACGGTAAAAGAAATTCTCGGCTCGCTAAATATTACAGATCTTGACCAAAAAGCGGGTTCTATGTCGGGCGGGCAACGTAAACGTTTGTCACTGGCGAAGGTGCTTATTGATATTAGCTTTGGCGACCGCAATAGTTTTCTGATTCTGGATGAGCCCACCAATCACCTCGATTTTGAAATGATTGAGTGGCTGGCCGAGTTCCTTTCGGGCAACAAAACGACCTTATTACTGGTAACCCACGATAGGTTTTTCTTAGACCTGGTATGCAATGAAATCATAGAGATAGACAATCAGCAGCTCTATATTCACAAAGGCGATTTCAGTAATTATCTGACTCGTAAAATTGAACGGGAAGAGTCAGATGCTTCTTCTTTAGATAAAGCCAAGAATCTTTACCGCAAAGAATTGGCCTGGATGCGGAAGCAGCCTAAGGCACGAACTACTAAGTCAAAATCACGTCAGGATGCTTTTTATGAAGTTGAAGACAAAGCAAACTCGGGCAAAAATGAAGAGAAGTTGCAGCTTCATGTGAAGATGACGCGGATTGGAGGAAAGATTCTGGAATTAAAGAAGGTTCACAAAGCATTTGGCGAAAAGAAAATTCTGAAAGGATTTGAATATACGTTTAAGCATAAAGAGCGCATTGGTATTATAGGCAAAAATGGTGTTGGAAAGTCAACTTTCCTCAACATCATCATGGGTTTAGAAAAACCCGATGCGGGAAAAATAAATACCGGTGAGACGGTGGTGTATGGCTATTTCCATCAGCAGGGCCTGCAAACCAAGGATGATAAGCGTGTTATTGAATTTGTAAAAGATATTGCTGAGCATTTTCCTCTTGCTGACGGAACAAAAGTTTCTGCGGGACAGTTTCTTCAACTGTTTCAGTTTACACCAGATCAGCAGTTTACCTATATTTCTAAACTGAGCGGTGGCGAGAAGAAACGTTTGCAATTGCTTTCCATTCTTTTCAGCAATCCCAATTTCCTAATTCTTGATGAGCCTACCAACGATTTGGATTTGGTAACCCTTGCTGTGTTGGAAGATTTTCTGGAGCAATATCAGGGCTGTGTAATCATTGTATCGCACGACCGTTATTTTATGGATAAACTGGTTGACCACCTTTTTGTTTTTGAAGGCGATGGAGTGGTGAATGATTTTCCGGGCAACTATACTGAATGGCGCCAAGATGAGGTGCGGAAAAAGAAGAATCAAAAACCTAAGATTCAGAACAGCGAATTAACCAACACAGGTAAAATAGAAGAACAAGCTGCCAGTAAACCGGCAGAAGTAACGACCCAAAGGTCGGAGAAGAAGAAACTCACCTTTAAAGAAAAGTTCGAATTCGAGGCCTTGCAAAAAGAAGTGCCGGCCCTCGAAAAAGAAAAAGCCGAACTTAACGAAAAACTTCTTGACGGCTCAGCTCCATACACAGAACTCAACAAAATGATTGAGCGAATAGGGGTGGTTACAAAGGAACTCGAAGCCAAAGAAATGCGTTGGTTAGAGCTGAGTGAGCTTGCCTCCTGAAATAATTTCAGTCTCAAACGACTCGATTCGGAAATTTAGTCTACTCTCTCTTGGCTAACCCTGACAATTATTCCGATTATAGGCATTGGTATTTGGTTTGAAAGGAATGTTGCGTCAAAACAATTATTCAAAAACAAAAACCAATAACTATGACACTTGTATCAGTAAAACCAGAAAGCAGGAGAATTCAGGCTCCAAGATTTTCAAACCTGATTGAAAACATTTTCGAAAACGATTTCCCTTCCTTCTTCACAAACGAATGGAGCAGAACCTCGGTTCCTTTAGTAAACATTAAGGACACCAAAGATGCTTACGCTATTGATGTGGCAGCACCGGGTTTCAGCAAAGAAAGCTTCAACATTAAAGTTGAAGATGGTTTCTTGACCATTAGTGCCGAAGCAAGCGAAGAGAAAGTTGAAGAGGGTGAAAAGTTTACCCGCAGAGAGTTTGCTCACAACTCCTTCAAACGCAGCTTTACTTTGCCAAAAACAATCGTAGCCGATAAGATTGCAGCTGCTTACGAAAACGGAATTTTAAAAGTATCTCTTCCTAAGTTGGAAGAAGCAAAAACCAAAGGAACTATTGAGGTGAAGATTTCATAAGGTGGGTTGGTGTTTAAAAAAGAGGCCCTTCCGGAAACGGAGGGGCTTTCTTATATAATTTAGACTATGGTTCGAGGTGAAACATTTTTTTGGTGAAGGAAGATATGTTTTTACTTTCGCACCCTAATTAAACCATCAGACATGTCAAACATTGCAGAAAGAGTAAAGAAAATTATAGTAGATAAGTTGGGGGTAGAAGAAAGTCAGGTAACTCCTGAGGCTAGTTTCACCAACGATCTTGGAGCTGACTCCTTAGACACGGTTGAATTGATTATGGAATTCGAAAAGGAATTCAATATCTCGATACCGGATGAGCAGGCAGAAACGATAGGCACTGTAGGTCAGGCCATCGAATATCTCGAGAAAACAGTAAGCAAGTAAATAGATTTTGCAAAAAAATAAGACGGCAGGTGAACAACCTGCCGTTTTTATTTTCCGGAAGGCCCGAAAAGTTTTCCAACTAAAAGAATTTAAATTTTATTCGTGGCATGAATTTGAAAAGAGTGGTTGTAACCGGTATTGGGGCCTTAACGCCTATAGGAAATACGGCCGGTGATTTATGGAAAAACTTACTGGGGGGTGTGAGCGGGGCCGGCCCGATAACCCGCTTTGATGTTTCTAAATTCAGAACCCGCTTTGCCTGCGAGGTAAAGAACTTTGACCCGCTTCAATTTATTGATAGAAAAGAAGTAAAGCGCATTGACCGCTTTACCCAATATGCTTTGGTGAGCAGCGAGGAGGCTATTCGCGATGCCGGATTGGATACGGCTGTGTTGAATAAGGATCGAGTGGGCGTTATTTGGGGCTCGGGGGTTGGCGGATTGGATGTTTTTCACGAAGAAATTATTGCTTTTGCCAAAGGTGATGGAACCCCTCGGTTCAATCCTTTTTATGTGCCAAAGATGATTATTGATATTGCGGCAGGGCTCATTTCTATGCGGTGGGGCTATCGCGGGCCAAACTTTGCCACGGTGGCGGCTTGTGCTACTTCTAATGTTGCGCTGATTGAGGCTTTCGATTTAATTCGACTGAATAAGGCTTCCGTTTTTGTAACCGGTGGTTCTGAAGCGCCTATCAGCCCGGGAGGTGTGGGCGGATTTAATGCGATGAGGGCTTTGAGCGAAAGAAACGATTCGCCTGAGACAGCTTCCCGACCTTTTGATAAAGACCGTGATGGTTTTGTGATTGGCGAAGGAGCAGGAGCTATTGTGCTCGAAGAATTGGAACATGCTTTGGCTCG
>CANJVG010000091.1 GCA_947478005.1 Bacteroidota bacterium | reverse complement strand
TTTAGATGAATTGTTCTATCGGTTTAATCGAAGAGGGAAAAACATCCGAAAGAACATTTTAGGTAACTTAATACACAAATTTGTTTCATCACCTCCTTTGACATACGTAGATATAGCGGGGCTTTGCGGCTTATCTGGTTAATCCAATTAATAGATTCATATGAAACATATGTTTTTAATTAGTACGTAATTACAGATTGAGATTAAACGTTTGTTTCTTATTAGTAGGTAATTACAAATTGCAATGAAACACTTGTTTCATATTGGTTCGTAATTACGTATTGTTAAGAAACAGATGTTTCACCTTAGTACGTAATTACGGATTGATACGAAACATTTATTTTCTATTGATACGTAATTACAAATAGACATGAAACACTTCATTTTATATAAACTGCCCACCAGAATTTAGATAAAGTAAGCCCATTTAACCAAAAATGGGGTCAAAAGCCAATAAAATGACAATTAAATGCTAAAAATGAAGGGTAAATTAGAAATAAAGGAAGTTATGGGTAGGCAATAGCTACTCGGTCAGAAGAGATTCATCGTCCTGCTGGTTAAAACTGCCGTACAACTTGAGAATATTGGGGGGATAGAATTAAGTAAAGAATTAAGAGTTTACTAGTGTCAATTCAAACCCATTTCGAAACTCACCACATTGGTAATAATGGTTTCAGCAGCCAGCCGGTGAATGTTGTAGTGCTTGTTGTTGATGCGCACTACCAACGATTTATTCAACTGGTTGTTTTCGGTCATCTCCACCAAATCTCCGGGAAAAACCCCAAGCTTAAAAAGCACCTCACACAGTTTGGAGTTGCGCATGTCCACAATATAGGCTCTTTCTCCGGGGGCTAATTGGTGCAAAGGTTTCATAGTCATTTCTTATGTCCATAATCTAAGCGACAAGCCACGGTTTGTCAAGAGGCTTTCAGAAATAATTTCAATGCTTCAATCGGTGCCCACCAAACTCGGGGCAGTCGCACTTATTGGCCGCGCAGGACGGCAGCGAAGTGGCGAGCATAATACCTACGATAAAAACGACCAATGCACGCAGCATTGTTTTTAGCTGATTCTTCATATCATTACAACGTTTGGTTACTAAAGTAAGTATAAATTGTTGGAGCAAAGGAAGAAAATTTTGGTGGCCCCGCTCGATTGGGGTCTGGGTCATGCCACACGCTGTATTCCCATCATTCGTCAATTGTTGAACAGAGATTGTGAAGTTTTCATTGCCTCCTCGGGCAGAGCACTCACTCTGCTACAAAAGGAATTTCCTCAACTAACGAGCTTTGAACTGAAAGCCTACGACCCGCAATATCCCGATGGAGGAAGCATGGTTTTTAAAATGGCGTTTCAACTGCCTAAATTCATGCGGGCTATTTCAAAAGAGCAGAAGGAAGTTGAAAAAATAGTGGCGCAGCAGGAAATAGACCTCGTTATTTCCGACAATCGCTATGGCTGCTTCAGCAAAAAAACAAAGTCTATCATCATCACTCATCAGCTAAATCTTCAAATGCCACTGTGGTGGAAATGGATGCAGCCCATGGTTAATAGCTACAACCACAAAAAGCTAAAACAGTTTGCCGAAGTCTGGGTGCCTGCGCCCGAACATTCCATTATACCGGTGCTTACAAAATCGAATCCCGATTTGAAACTACGCTACCTTGGCTACCTGTCGCGGTTCGAAAAGAAGAATCTGCCAACACAATATCAGGTCTGCGCCATTTGCTCGGGCCCCGAGCCACAGCGAAGCATTTTCGAAAAAATGATAACCCGGGAGCTGAAGAAGAGCAGCCTTACGGCCATTGTGGTTCGTGGCAAAACTGAAATACTGAATAAGCACTACAACAAGAACCAGCGTGTAACCATAGCCAATTATATGACGGGCGAAGAACTGAATGATGTGGTAGAGCAAAGCGAAATAATCATTGCGCGCTCCGGCTACAGCACCGTTATGGATTTGGCAAAACTGCACAAGAAAGCAGTCTTCATTCCCACTCCGGGCCAAACCGAACAGGAGTTAATTGCAGCTGAATTGATGAAGCAGAAAATGGCCTACTCCGTCAAACAATCTAAGTTCAATTTGAAATCAGCGTTAGAAGAATCACAAAAGTTCACCGGATTTTTGAACTTTGACTTCGACAATTCACTTTTATCACGAGCAATAGATGCTGTATTATGATTAAATTATTCAAAAGTTTCGGCTACGCTTTAAAGGGAATGTTCTTTGTTTTAAAAGAGCAACAGAATATGCGAATTCACGCTATTGCCATTGTGGTAGTGACGATTGCAGGGATATTTCTTGGCCTTACCGCTATTGAATGGAGCGTGATTGCACTAACTATAAGCAGCGTAATTGTGGCTGAAATGATAAACACGGCTATTGAAGACCTGGTTGACCTAGTATCCCCTGAATTTAACCAAACAGCAGGGAAAATAAAAGACATTGCCGCTGGCGCAGTTCTCTTAGCCGCAATTGTAGCTACAGTTGTAGCCGTTTATATTTTCGGAAACAAAATCTTCAACCTTCTGCTGTAACTATTTCTGTTGGAGCAGCCTCCTTTGTTTCTTCTTTGAAAAAGGCCTTCTGAAAAATCAGAATCAGGAACACTCCAATAGTAATTGCCGAATCAGCAATATTGAAAATGAAAGGAAAGAACTCATAAGAAGTGTCGCCTAATCGAAAATTGAAAAGCTTTACGTGAATCATATCCACCACCAGGCCTTGCAGATAACCGGCATAGCCGTGTTCCGGCAAAAACTTAGCAGCACCCATATAGCTGTCCGAAAAAATCACTCCATAAATAGTTCCGTCAACCATATTGCCAAGTGCCCCCGCCAAAATCATAGAGGCAGCTGTCACAAAACCCCAATGAGAATTCTGCTGAATCAAGTGGCGGATAAACCAAACCCCTCCACCAACGGCTACCAAGCGAAAGGCACTTAAAAACAATTTACCCCAAACACCCGGCAATACCATACCGAAAGCCATACCTGGATTTTCGGTGAAGTGAATGCTCAGCCAAGATGAAAGCGAGATTTCTTCGCCCAGAAACATATGGGTCTTTACCCAAAACTTCGTGACCTGGTCAATGATTAAAATGATGAGGACGATTAAGAATGCTTTGTATGCTTTCATTTAGTTCAGTTCTACTTTTACTTTTAAAATCTCTTCATTGAATTCCACCTCATCAAATTCGCTTAGCGAATCAACCAGTAAAATTTCTTTCGCCAGAATTTCATTCGCGATATACTCTTTAAACGATGCCAATGTTTTTTCGAGCACCTCATTCTTGACTACCGATACTTTAATTCGGTCAAGCACTTGGAAATCTTTGTCCTTGCGCAGGTTCTGCACTTTATTTACGAACTCGCGCGCATTACCCTCCTGCTTCAACTCATCGGTGATGGTTACATCAAGCGCCACAGTTAATCCGTTCTCACTCACTACTAACCAGCCCGGAATATCTTCTGTTTGAATTTCCACATCGGTAATCAGCAATTCAAAAACCTCTCCGTCCAATTGCAGACTGTATGTTTTATCCTGCTCAATTTTTGAGATGTCCGCAGCCGTAAATCCATTGACCGCATTTTGAATCACCTTTATCTTCTGCCCTGCGCGCTTGCCTAATTCCTTAAAGTTTGGTTTGATTTTTTTCTTCACCACTCCGCTTGCATCGCTGATGTATTCAACTGCTTTCACGTTCACTTCATTCAAAATGTAGCTCTCTACTTTCGAAAGTTGTTGCTGCATTTTTTCGCTCAGCACAGGAATCAGAATTTTCGATAGCGGCTGACGGACTTTTATTTTTTCCTTTTTGCGAAGAGAAAGAATCAATGAACAAGCATGTTGCGCTAACTCCATTCTTTCTTCCAAATCATTGTCAATCCTCTTTTCGTTGGCAACGGGCAAATAGTCTAAGTGGATAGATTCCTTTTCTCCATTCAGGTTTTTATAAAGCCAATCACTAAAGAACGGAGAGATAGGCGACATCAACTTTGCTACTGTCATCAAACATTCATACAAGGTTTCGTAAGCCGCTTGCTTGTCATCACTCATTTCTCCCTTCCAGAATCTTCTTCTGTTCAAGCGCACATACCAGTTGCTTAAATCTTCGTCAACAAACTTTTCTACTGCACGTGCCGCTTTTGTCGGCTCGTAATCTTCGTAGAAAGAAGTCGTATCCTTAATCAAAGTTTGCAGGCGCGACAAAATCCATTTATCCAACTCAATAAAATTCGGATTGTCTTTCAGTTCTCCCTTTGGCTGTTTTGGCTTATCAATGTTGGCGTATAGTGCAAAGAAGCCGTAGGTGTTATACAAGGTTCCGAAGTGCGAACGAATAACATCCTGCAAGCCGTTCATGTCAAACTTCATGTTCTCCCAGGGGTCGCTGTTGCGCATCATATACCAGCGCGTAGCATCAGCAGAATATTTCTCCAACGTTTCAAACGGGTCAATGATATTGCCAAGACGCTTGCTCATTTTATTTCCTGTCTTATCGAGCAGCAACCCATTGCTCACCACATTTTTGTAAGCCACAGAGTCGAAAAGCATTACCCCCAACACATGCAAGGTAAAGAACCAACCACGTGTTTGGTCAACACCTTCCGCAATGAAATCTGCCGGGAAGTTTTGTTTGAAAATATTTTCATTCTCAAAAGGATAATGCCACTGCGCATAGGGCATAGCTCCTGAATCAAACCAGACATCAATCAAATCGGGAACGCGTTTCATTGCCTTTCCCGATGGAGAAACCAAAATAATTTCATCTACCACAGGTTTATGCAGGTCAGTTACTTCAACCGATTTCATTAAACCTGCTTTTGCTGATTTTTCAATTTCAGCTTTCAGCTCAGCAATTGAGCCGATACAGATTTGTTCACTTCCATCTTCTGTCAACCAAATAGGAAGTGGTGTTCCCCAATAGCGTGAGCGAGATAAATTCCAATCCACTAAATTTTCCAGCCACTGACCAAAACGACCTTCACCCGTATGTGCAGGTTTCCAGTTGATGGTTT
This sequence comes from Bacteroidota bacterium, assembly GCA_947478005.1. GTDB lineage: Bacteria > Bacteroidota > Bacteroidia > Chitinophagales > LD1 > Bog-950. Next base: position 10,800 of record CANJVG010000091.1, on the reverse strand, counting down.
TGTTCAACTCAATCAGGCGGTCTTTTACTGCTGTGGTTTTTATAAACCATGAATCGAGCGGATAGTAAATGATTGGTTTATCGGTGCGCCAACAATGCGGATAGTTGTGTTCGTATTTTTCGGTTTTGAAAAGCTTGTTCTCCAGCTTCAACTTCAGAACAATCAACTCGTCAACACTCATGTGATTTTTTAAATCAGGAATGATGTTGTTTACGCGCAGAATTTCCTTTTGTAGATGAAATTCTTTTTCCTTTTCTGCATCGTTGTAGTAAGCCTCTTTTACATAACGACCACCAAGGGGAAATATCGGGTCGTTGACTTCATCTACAAATTTCCCTTGCTTGTCAACAAGCGTGAGTGAGCCGATACCATTTTGCCTGGCGACTTTAAAGTCATCTGCACCAAAGCTTGGAGCAATGTGAACGATACCTGTTCCATCCGTTGTAGTTACAAAATCTCCAAGAACAACCTTGAATGCATCGCCATCGGTTGGTTGGGTGTAAGGCAGAAGTTGTTCGTAGCGGATACCTTCAACTTTAGAGCCTTTAAACTTGGCAATAGAATTCCCTCCAATTGCAAATGGTTTTCCCTTGCGTGATTTTGTTTCTTCTATTTCCTTTCCATGCGGGTGAGAAGATGCAATGCCCTCAGGAACTGCATAAGAAATATATTGTTCAGCTAATTCTTCCGCTAGAATAATTGTAATGGGGTCCTTTTCAGGATGAAACGGGGAAATTAAATCAACAGCAACGTAGTTTACATCTCGTCCTACTGCTAAGGCTGTATTACTTGGTAAAGTCCACGGTGTAGTTGTCCAAGCAAGGAAGTAAACATCCCACTTTGATGTAAATGGCAGTTTTCCAAGTTCCTCGTGCTGAACTTTGAACATCGCAATAGCTGATGTGTCTTTCACATTTCTATAACATCCAGGCTGATTTAATTCATGCGAACTTAAACCGGTTCCCGCAGCAGGTGAGTATGGCTGAATGGTGTAGCCTTCATACAACATCCTATTACCATTCTCCTCTTTCTTATCGTAAAGCTTTTTGAGCAAGGCCCACAAACTTTCGATGTAGTTGTTCTCGTAAGTGATGTATGGATTATCGAGGTCAACCCAGTAACCCATTTTGTCGGTAAGGTCGCGCCAGATGTCGGTGAACTTCATTACATCTTCGCGGCAGAGGCGATTGTATTCAGCAACGGTGATTGTCTTTCCTATATCGGCTTTGGTGATGCCGAGTTGTTTTTCTACTCCGAGTTCCACCGGTAAACCGTGCGTATCCCAACCTGCTTTCCTTTCTACTCGGTAACCTTGCAATGTTTTAAAACGGCAGAACAAATCTTTGATGGTGCGGCTCATGACGTGGTGAATGCCGGGCTTACCATTCGCGCTTGGTGGTCCTTCATAAAACACAAAGCGTTTGTCGTCAGGCCGTGTGCTTACGCTCTTCTCAAATATTTTATTCTCCTGCCATCCTTTCAAAATTTCTTTTTCAATGGTCGGGAGATGTAATTGATCGTATTCGGGATAGCCTTTACTGTCTTCGTTTTTTCTTTTCATCTGTTTCTAATTTCCTTTTTAAAGGACAGATGGAATGCCCGAGATATTATCAAGTCTGTCATGTAAAATTTTGAAGTCGGGCATTTCATCTACTCATAAAAAATGAGTGGGCGAAGATAATCGGAAATAGGAATTGCCCTTGATGATATGAATTCCCCTTCTTCGGTTCATAGGAACCATTATTTTCGCACCCGTTATGAAGCCATATCAAACCTTACTTTATTACAAATACACCCGCATTCCCGATGCCGAAGAATTTGCGCAACATCATTTAGAATTCTGCGAACGGCTTGGTGTTGTGGGAAGAATAATTGTTGCGGAAGAAGGATTGAACGGAACCATCAGCGGCACCGTGGTTCAATGCAAAAAATATATGGACACCGTGAAATCAAATCCGTTGTTCGAGGGCATTGAGTTTAAGATTAATGAGGTAGATGCTCCAACATTTGAAAGGTTGTATGTGCGCTTTAAACCCGAAATAGTTCACAGCAGTTTGCGCGGCATTAAGAATGTTGACCCGAATCAAACCACGGGCATCCATTTAAAACCATTCGAAGTGGATGAAATGATTGAGCGCGATGATGTGGTGTTTGTAGATGTGCGCAGCAATTATGAAAGCGGAGTCGGTCATTTTAAGAATGCGCTGAAACTCGACATAGATAACTTCCGCGATTTTCCTGAACAATTGAAAGGGCTCGAACATTTAAAAGATAAGAAGGTAGTTACCTACTGCACCGGTGGCATTAAATGCGAAAAGGCAAGTGGCTATCTGTTACAAAACGGTTTTAAAAATGTTTATCAGGTGGACGGAGGTGTGGTGAAGTATGCCAAAGAAACCGGAGGCAAAAACTTTGAGGGCAAACTATATGTATTCGATAATCGGGTGCTGGTCGATGTAAATTCGGTGGCTCCATCTATAGTTTCTACCTGCAAAATCTGCGGAACCAAATCGGCTCACATGGTTAACTGTGCCAATCCGGAGTGTAACGAACACTTTGTTCTCTGCGAAGAATGTGGCTGGAAAATGGAAGGCTGTTGCAGCGAAGCCTGCATGACTGCTCCGGCTAAAAGGGTTTATGATGGCACCGGTTATTATCAAAGAGAATCCACCAACGCTTAACACAAACTAAAAACCGCGAAGGAACCCTTCGCGCTTTTTTGGTTTTTGTTGGTCAGGCGACCAACAAGGGCTTAGGCTTTCCTTCGCGGTTTTTGTTTATCAGCCGCAAATCGCAGACTTAGTTTCCATCAGAACTTCGAAGTAGTCTTTCTGAAGGCTTCGAAGAGTGTTTTATATTGACATATTTAAGGGTTGTTTTGCGGCTTGGATTGCTGTCTGTGATTTTTATGTTAACTACAGGCAAGGTTTGTTGATTTTTAGTTAAAAAATGATGCTTTTTTGCTAACTGGTTGATAATCAACACAACTAAGAGCGTGTTTGCTGTAGCAAATGAGCTCTTAGTGGATACGAAGCGGGTGTTTGCTATAGCAACTGAACACTTGGTGGACACTAAGTGGGTGTTTCTTTAACAAACCGAACGCTTAGTGGATACTAAGAGTCTGGTTGCAATAGTAAATGAGCTCTTAGTGGATACGAAGTGGGTATTTGCTGTAGCAACTGAACACTTGGTGGACACTAAGTAGGTGTTTCTTTAACAAATTGAACCCTTTGTGGGTACTAAGGGTCTGTTTGCTGTAGCAACTGAATACTTGGTGGACATTAAGTGGGTGTTTCTTTAACAAACCGAACGCTTAGTAGATACTAAGGATCTCTTTGCCATAGCAACTGAACTCTTGTTGGATACGATGCAATTATTTTTTTTAAAAAATAGAGACTTGGTGGTCAGCAAATAACCGTTTGCTCAAAGCAATAAATGGTAGTGAGCCAAAAATCTTAAAGAAATTAGCCAGCCAACTAGTTGAAATTGTAGGAAAAGTCCATTAGGAATGAGGTCCTCTTCTGTGTGCTTAATTCATTCATATTGTATATGGGCAAAAAGAATTACCGCGTAGAGTCTTCGCCAAGGCGAGCGGTTTAGCGGTGTTCGGCCTCAAACTGATAAACCGTATAGAGCAAAGTTTTGCCCACTGCGTTGAGGGTGGTTTTATCAATCACCGTCATATCATCGGCATGAGTATGCCAGTAGTTGCCAAACGTGCCGGAGTTAGAGGACATATCAATATGAATAATATCAATGGTTGGAATCCCGGCTATTTGATTGATGTAAACATGGTCATCGGTAATAGAACCCACGGCCTGATTGCTGAAAAAATTCGCGAAGCCAACCGCGCTTGCATTGGCCCAAACCTTATCCTGCACCCAACCGGCATTGAACGAAGAAATTCCTTCACGCGAAAACACCGCACCCTTAGCGGCAGCCATATCTAACAGAATTCCAAAGTCAGCCTTATAACCCGGCACATGCGGATTGGCGCTCCAATGCTGCGCCCCCAAACACCAGGAACCTTCACTATCATATTCGCCAGGCTTCACAATTCCGTTCAGCGAAGAAGAATAGCCACGGTCTTCAGCATCGTTAAAGAATATGTCCACGCCAATATTTTTCAAAGGCGAAGTTTGAATAGCCCGCGCCATTTCCATCAGCGTTCCAACACCGCTAGCACCATCGCAGGCAGATAGAATCGGTTTGTCGCGGTCTTTGGTATCCTGGTCAGCCCAAGGGCGGCTATCCCAATGTGAGGTCAACAGAATTCGGTTGGTGGCTTTTGGATTAATAGAGCCGATGATATTGGTGCATTTCAGATTTACACCATCAAATCCTTTCACTTCAAATTTCTGCACATAAACCGTATCGGTAAACTTTTTGAGCTCCTCGATTAAATATTTCGCACAGGCCTCGTGTCCTTTCGAATTCATTTCGCGCGTGCCGAAATTGATTTGTGCTTGCGTGTAGTTATAAGCAGAGTCGCTATTGAAATCGGGTGCGTTTACGACAATTTGTTTGGGCGCTTCAACAACATTGTTGTCGTTTACCTTATTGCATTTGTCGCAGGAGGAGAGGAAGAGTAATGCACCACAGATGAACGCAGATTTGCGCAGATGGAAATTCATTTTATTGCTTCAAAGGGTTATTGTATATGTAGCTGGACCATCCTTTGAATCTTTTATTTGTATTCCAAGCCCTTCTAGCTTTTTGCGAATCTCATCTGCCTTTGAGTAATTGCCGTCCTTTTTAACCTCTGAACGAAAATCCAGTATTGTTTGAATCAGGGCAGGGCTTTTACTATCGATAATATCCGAAACTTCTTTTTTCAATCCTAAAACGTCTAAAACAATTTCATGAAAAAGTCTATGCAACACTAATTTATCATCTTCTGTAATTGCCTCTTTACCATCATTAATAGAGTTAATAGTTTTTACACCATCAAACAAATATGCAATCGCAACTGGGGTATTAAAATCATCGTTTAAAGCAGAATAAATATTCTCCTTCAACTCGTTAATATTAAAAGAAGATTTTGATGCCGTTTTTAAATTAGGAATAAGTCCTAGGGCATTCATCAACCGATTAAAGCCCTTTTCTGATGCCTGCAAAGCTTCATTTGAAAAATCAAGGGTGCTGCGGTAATGTGCCTGCAACATAAAGAACCGAACCACCATCGCAGAATAGCCGCGTTCCAACAGTGGATGATTGCCCGTAAACAGTTGTTGTGGTAAAAAAGAATTGCCCAAACTCTTGCTCATCTTTTGTCCGTTCACTGTAAGCATATTTGTATGCATCCATGTTTTTGCCGGAGATTTTTTGCAGCAAGCCACGTTCTGCGCCACCTCATTTGTATGGTGCGTTGGAATTAAATCCATGCCTCCTCCATGTATGTCAAATTGTTCACCAAGATATTTTGAACTCATAGCGCTGCATTCAATATGCCAACCGGGAAAGCCTTCTCCCCAAGGACTCGGCCAGCGCATAATATGCTCCGGTTTCGCTTTCTTCCAAAGAGCAAAATCTAAGCGTCCACGCTTTTCTTCCTGACCCTCCAAATTTTCGCGGGTGCCATCAAGCATTTCATCCAGTTTTCTTCCACTCAATTCGGTGTATGGATAGGTCTTCGCAAACTTTTCTACATCAAACCAGATAGTTCCATCCACTTCATACCCCAAACCATTCTCAATTATCTTCTTTGTCATCTCAATCTGTTCAATGATGTGCCCGCTTGCAGTGGGTTCAATGCTTGGTGGCAACAGATTGAAATCATCCAGCACTTTATGAAAATCAACCGCATACAATTGCACAATTTCCATCGGCTCTAATTTTTCGAGCCGCGCGCGTTTTGCAATTTTATCTTCCCCTTCATCGCCATCGCTTTCCAAATGCCCCACATCGGTAATATTGCGCACATAGCGAACTTTGTAATCAAGATGCTTCAGATAACGGAATACAATATCAAACGACAAGAATGTTCTGCAATTGCCAAGATGCGCATGACTGTATAAGGTTGGGCCACACACATACATGCCCACATGTGGAGCATTGAGCGGTTTGAAAATTTCTTTTTCGCGCGTGAGCGTGTTGTAAATTTTTAATTCAGACATGGGCGCAATATAATGTGTTGAAGGTTTTTTACAGAGCGAAAGTAACTACTACCGGATAATGGTCAGAGAGTTCTTTGCGTATGGTTTTGTAAGAATTGATTTTTATTCCCGGATCGAAAAAGGTATAGTCTATCCGGAAGATGGAAAATTCGTTGGCAAAAGTAGCTCCGAATCCTTTGCTCTTTTCGATAAAAGCATCCCTTAAACTTCCCTTTGTGGTAGTATAAGTATAGGAAACCGGCACATCGTTAAAGTCTCCGCAAAGAATTTGTTTGCCCTTAAATTCGCTGATATGCTCTGCTACCGCATTCGCCTGTTGAGATCGTTTGGTATAAGCCCGTTTCATTTTGCGCATTATATTTTTGAGCGAAACCCAGGGAGCCTTTTGATTTTCCTTTAAGGAATCAAGCGTGGCATAATCGCCATAACCTAAATGTATAGATTGAAAATGCACATTGTATAACCGCGTTTTCTTGCCCTTAAAGTCCACGTCTGTATAGATACAATCGTTCGTGAAGGAATTATTGAAGTCAATTCTGCCGGTGTCAACTATCGGATACTTAGAAAATGTGGCTACACCCCATTTCTGATTCAACACACCGCTGCGCCATAATGTTTGCTGTAGTTTTGTTTTCGGAAGCTTTGTGAGCTCGATACTCGGTGGGAAATAGAAATATTTATAGCCAAGCGTATCGCGTATAAATTCAATGTTGTGAAACAGTTGATTGTTCGAGTAAAACTCCTGCATACAGAGCACATCAGGATTTTCTTTTTTAATCAGCCTCATCATTTCCTCGCGGGTGTCTAGGTTCTTGTTCCAATTATAGAGGTCAAAACATTTCACATTCCAGGTCATCAGCTTTAATCCGGTCTCTTTATTTTCCTCATTAAAGTTCACCGCAAAGGTTGACTGAATAAATTTCCAGGTGAGCACTATCGCCACTAAGGAAATCAGGCCGAAAGCATCGTGCTTTAAAATCCAGAGCAGCAGAAAAAAAACGTTTACGACCAACACAATCGGGAAAGCAAATCCGATAAAAGTGAGTTGCCAGTATTTGGTTGGCTCTACGTAGCTTGCCATACAAGAGGCGAGCAACACAGCAAGGGCAAGTATGTTTAAGAATTTAAAGAAGCCTCTCAGCACGCTTACTTTTTAGAATAGTTGAAGAGAAAATCTTTTTCTTCTTTCGTCAAACTATCATAGCCCGAACGCGCAATCTTGTCTAATATTTCGTCAACCAGTTGCTGCTCATTTTTACTGCGCGAAGAAACCTCGCTCTTCCGAGTTTCGCTTTTATAGGCCACCTTTATATTCGATTTGGGCTTAAACAAATTCGCAACGCCATCAAAGAGTTTGTTGAAGGGAGAGGCAAAGTCAAAACCTCCTTGCAACGATTTGATATAAAGATAACCGCTCAATGCCCCGCCTATGTGTGCAATATAGCCTCCTGCGTTTCCGTAAGGAATATTGATGATGTCCAACAACAAGGAAACAACCGCGATGTATTTTATTTTCACGATGCCGAGAAACATCAACCTAATTTCATAGTCGGGTGCAATGGTAGCAGCTGCAAATACGATAGCGAAAATACTTGCCGAGGCTCCGAGCATCATCGAAACATCTACCTGCGGTTTAAAAACCGGAAGCAGATTATAGGCAAGCAAATAAATCACCGCACCGGCAAGTCCTCCAAGAATGTATAGTGGCAGAATTTTTTTATCGCCCAGATAAAGCACAAAAATTTCTCCAAACCAATAAAACCAAAGCATGTTGAACAGCACATGAAAAAAACCAGTGTGCAGAAACATGTAACTAAAAACCGACCACGGCTGATAAAGCAAGGTGCTTATAGAAGCCGGCATCTCTACTTTACTCAACACCAAATTGTAGGCCGTGTTATTCTGAAAAAGAAAGCTGATGAAGTAGAAAATCCCGAAGAAGAGAAACACGCCCGCATTCACAAAAATCAATTTCATCACCATGTTGCCATAGCGGAATTGATATTTAATGTCGTTGGTAATAGAACCCGTGAGCATAGCTGTTTAGTAAAAGGTGTTCGAGTTTTTGTTCCAATATTTAACCAGCAGAAATCCAAACAAAGCCCCGCCTAAATGCGCAAAGTGCGCCACGTTATCGCCACTGCTCATCTGAATGCCTAAGTAAAGTTCTATCAGAATATAAACCGACACAAAATACTTTGCCTTCACCGGAATAGGGATAAACATGATATAAAGCTCGGTATTCGGAAACAACACCCCGAAGCCCGTGAGCACTCCGAATATGGCACCCGAAGCTCCAACCGTAGAAGAGAAATACGTGCCCCAAACCTCCGGATGCGCGTCAAGCAAAGCCATAGTAGGATTAACCGTGCCGGTCGCTTTGAAAACCATAAACGCCTGCACCGCCATGTGCAGCAACACCGAGCCAAAGCCGGTTATCATATAAAACGTAAGATAACGTTGCGGGCCCCAAACTCTTTCCAAAATACTTCCAAGCATCAGCAAGCCGAACATGTTGAAGAAAATATGACTGATGCTGCCGTGCATAAACATGTGGGTGATTATCTGTATCGGCATAAAACTTCCGCCTTCGCCATACATAAAAGCCTGTTGTGCAAACTGATTCAGATTGGGAAACTGATTGGCATCCACCGTGCCGTTATACAAGGCCAGCAGGTAATCGTGTTTGTTGAAGAAGTAGTGCAGACTAAGCAGACTATTGAAGTGCGGAATGAAATGACAAACCACAAACAGCACCACATTGACCACAATGATGTTGAACGTAACGCTTTTCGTATCTATATTGTTGAACATGTCGCGAATTTAATGCAAGAGATGAAACGGATGAGGGGTAGAATTATTTGTTTTCAAAACGTTTGTCCAGCTCATCATTCGAAAGAGTAATAAAAGTAAACCTTCCGTTCGGAGCGGTGAAGGCATTTTCGCAGGCAAAGAGTTCATCTATCAGCGCTTTCATTTCTTCTACCGAAAGTTTCTTGCCGGCCTTAATACTCGAACTATAAGCCAGCGACTTAGCCAGATTTTCGCGCTTCGAAAGTTTCGTCACCTGCAAATTCATTTTGAACTGCTCAATCAGTTCCTCAATCATTTTCTTTTCATCGCCCTGCAAAATATCAGCCGGGAAACCGTGAATCACAAAACTGTTTTTGCCAAACTCCTGAATATCAAAACCCAGATTATTTATTTCGGGTAGTATCTGCAACAGCACCTGCGTGTCGAGGGCATTCAAATCCAGATTCTGCGGAAACAACTGTCGCTGACTTTCATTTTTATTCCGGTCGAGCAGTTTCAGGTAGCGCTCAAACATAATTCGCTCATGCGCGGCCTGCTGGTCAATCAAAATAAACCCGCTCTTTATTTGCGAAACAATATACCGCCTCTGAATCTGATGCGGAGGCACAGCTTCTTTATATGATTCCGTGTCCGATGTCCGGTGTCCGGTGTCTGACGGCAAAGTGTCTTCTGCATTTTCATCCGACATCGGCCTTCGGCCATCCGTCTTCCCTACCGTATCAAACGCATGTTCCCAGTTCTTCAAATTATTATCCTCCCGTTTAGTTAATGACTGAAAATTCGAAGGCGGAGCAAACTTCTTTGCGTCCTTCGTTTGCGCGGCATGTTGTGTAATCTCCAGCCAGGTGCGCGGTTGCTGGTCGAAGGCGCTGCTGTTATTCAAATGATGCTCCTGATTAAAATCCAGCGTAGGCGAAACACTGTAAGCCCCCAGCGCATGTTTCACCCCGAGGTTCACAAAAGTGTAAACCAACTTCTCATCCTCAAACTTGATTTCATTTTTTGCCGGATGCACATTGATATCAATCTTCGAGGGGTCAATGTCGAGGAACAACACATAAAACGGATGACTGCCCTGCGGCAACATCTGGTCAAACGCCATGCTCACCGCATGATTCAGATAAGGCGATTTGATAAAACGATTATTCACAAAAATAAACTGCTCGCCTCTCGTCTTCTTACTAAACTCCGGCTTGCCCGTAAACCCATACACATGCAGCGCGTAACTCTTCTCCTCTACGGGCACAATTTTTTCGGCATAGTTATCTCCGAACAAGGCTACGATTCGCTGCTTCAGATTGCCCGCCTTCAGGTGATACATTTCGTAATCGTTATTATAAAGCTGAAACCCAATCTTCGGATGCGCCAAGGCTATGCGCTGAAACTCCTCGAGTATATTTTTCAACTCCACTGTATCGCTCTTCAAAAAATTTCTGCGCGCGGGCACATTGAAAAACAAATTCTTCATCGCTATCGAAGTCCCCTCGGGCGTTTGGCAAGGCTCCTGCTTCAGCACCTTCATGCCCTCTATTTCTATACAGGTGCCCAGCGCCTCACCGGTCTGCCGCGTGCGCAGCTCCACCTGCGCAATGGCAGCTATCGAAGCCAGCGCCTCTCCGCGAAAACCCATCGTGCGGATGTTGAACAAATCCTCTGCCGCACGAATCTTCGAAGTCGCATGTTTTTCAAAACTCATCCGCGCATCCGTCTCGCTCATGCCGCAGCCGTTGTCAATCACCTGCACCAGGCTCTTGCCCGCCTGTTTCACCAGCAGTTTAATATGCGTAGCGCCCGAATCAATCGAGTTTTCGAGCAGCTCCTTCACAGCCGAAGCGGGCCGCTGAATCACTTCACCGGCAGCAATCTGGTT
>CANJVG010000090.1 GCA_947478005.1 Bacteroidota bacterium | reverse complement strand
GCTTGTTGGGTAATTTTCATAGAAGAGGCAACAGCTGATTGTTTCCATCCGCGTATTTCTCTGATTTTTCTGATTCGGTTAGAGATTGTCATAGGTAGTTGATTGTGTTTTGTTTGATAAAAAGTGCGACTTGTTTATTACCAGTCTGTCTCTGTGTACGACAAGTTGCAGAAAAGGTTTCACGGGTTTTGAGAAACCCAACACTTAATTCAATCTTTTATCCATTTCATATCTTCTCCCAAACTGAATGAACATGCCAATCCCATAAGGCTTGCCTTTCTTCACTCCGCGTTTGAAATAATAATTCTTATCGCCAATGCAGGTGCCGGTGCAAATGTTCTGAGTGGTGAGATATTTCGTTTTGGCGGGAACAATACTGTACTCTCTAAGTCCTCTATAGGCCCGGTCAGCGGTCTGTCTATAAATAGAATCCGAAACCAGGTTTAAATGCAATGCAGCGGTAATGCCATAGGCAAACATGGCAGTGCAGGAACTTTCCATCCAGTTATGCTCTTCGTTTTTCCTTACGGGCAGCTGATACCAATGTCCGGTTTCTCTTTCCTGCAATTCGGGCAGGTGCAAAATCATTTCTTTCAGGTAGCCCGCTGTTTCAATCCAAACAGGATTGCTGCGTGGGATTATTTCCAACGCATCGGAAAGTGTCACCACAATCCATCCATTACCACGGCCCCATATTTCATGGCTTCTGCGCGAGCTTTTATCGGCCCAGTACATCTGGCTGCAAAAAGTGCAATGCGTTTTATTATCACTGTCCCATCCATGATACCACAGACCCCATTCTTTATCCTGCAATTTCTCGCGGTGAATGCGAAACTGCTTCATAAACTCATCCAGATATTTCTGTTCACCGGTGGCCTGATACATACTGAGTAAGAACTGTCCAATCATAAAAACGGTGTCGTCCCACAATTCGGTAAACAGCATGAGATGGGATACACCACCCTCTGTGGTTCTTCTTATTTTTAAGTAATCGCTATACACTTTCTCTGCCTTGACTTTGTATTTTTCTTCTTTGGTAACCCGATACAGGAACGCCAATCCAAGAGCCGAAGCCACTGAGTTGGGTGTTTTGCCATTGGCAAAGCCGTAAGTTTTATCCATCGCCTTCCTTATGTAATCGAGGTATAACTGCTTTTGCGAAGCAGGGCATAAATCATATTCCTTCACCATCGTATTCAACAAGGCAGCATCGGTCCAGCGCCAGTGATAGGACGAGGCAGGCAGAAAAGATTCACGCGCATAGCTATCTAAGGTATCTACCCATGTTTGGGCCCACGAACTTAGCGACATGGATAGCAGCACAATTGAAAAGATGATTCTGATTTTATTTGACATGAAGATGTTCACTGTTTGGTATTAATTAATTTTCGCCCGAAGATATTCGCTAAGTTCAAAACCATAGAATGGTATTTATGAAATGTATAACTGTTTTCGTTTTTTTAGGGATGATGGCAGTTCTTGTTGCTGCGCAGCCAACAGAAATTTCCCCGAAAGCCAGGGCATTGGCCGCAATTGATTTTGCTATGGTAAAGGTAGAAGGTGGCACTTTTGAAATGGGCAGCAACAAAGGTTTGAAGAATGAACGACCTCCGCATCAGGTTTTGGTGAATGCTTTTTATATCGGTAAATATGAGGTGACGCAACGCGAGTGGCAGCAAGTGATGGGCAGCAATCTTTCTTACTTTAAGGGATGCGATAGTTGCCCGGTGGAGGAAGTAAGCCCCGAACAGGTGGATATATTTTTATTGAAACTCAATAAGCTCAACGGCAAAAATTACCGCCTGCCTACCGAAGCCGAATGGGAATATGCTTCGCAGGGGGGCAACAAAACCAACGGGTACAGGTATAGCGGTAGCGATAGCCTGGAAGAGGTGGGTTGGATAGCAGGTAATGCCGGAAACAAAACCCATCCGGTGGGGCAAAAGAAACCCAATGAACTGGGTCTGTATGATATGAGCGGCAATGTTTGGGAACTTTGCAGCGATTGGTGGGACCCTACTTATTATAAGAGGAGCGTTGCTACCAATCCACGAAATGATAAAAAGGCCATCTTTAGGGTAGTGCGTGGGGGCTCTTGGCGCAGTGAGGAATACCGTTGCTACAGCAAAGCCCGCAACCGAAATGTTTATGACCATCACAAACAGAATGGAGGGTTGCGGTTGGTGTTGGATTTTTAGTGCATTCAAGCTGGAGCAGGAACTGCTCTGTCTTGAGTCGTAGTCGCTCAAGCGTTAGGCGGAGTCACTCCTCCTTGAGTGGTAGTCGCTCAAGCGGAAGGGGGAGTCACTTCTTCTTGAGGCGGAATCGCTCAAGCGGAAGGCGGAGTCACTCCTCCTTGAGGCGGAGTTGCTCAAGCGGAAGGCGGAGTCACTTCTTCTTGAGGCGGAGTCGCTCAAGCGGAAGGCGGAGTCACTTCTTCTTGAGGCGGAGTCGCTCAAGCGGAAGGCGGAGTTACTCCTCCTTGAGACAGAGTCACTCAAGCGAAAGAAAGAGCGACCTCGATAGAAATGGAAAGTATGGAAATAGCAGTTTTTGGGCCTAAATAACTGTTTTTGAGGCTGTCCTCTATTTTCTATGGGCTATGTTCGTAGTTGTAATCTGGCTTCTTGTATCTTCGGTTCCTTACTTTGCAACGCCTAAACATTGCTTTGTGAGGTAGGATAAACCTGCAGGTTTATACATGTTACTTGGGCGGAGGAGGATGCCTCGTGAAAGTTAGGCTGGTGATGTTGCTTTGTACTGGACAGCCTTTGTAATTACTGCTTCTTTTCGAGCGGGATCCTGCGAAAAAAGACAGAAACCCAAACAGAAAGCTTCTCCCAATTCAACAAAGTCAGATTAAGAATTAGCAGCTCGGCCGAAACGATGTTCATGACAAAGTAATTGGCCAGGCAGAAAACAATAGCAAGGGCAAAGAGCAGTGGGTCAAATTTTTTGGTGAAGAAACCGATAAGGAAACTTAGTTGAACAAGAACATTAATGATAAGCACGGCATGAGCAACAGCAGGATTGGCTATAAGGTATTGTACCATCTGCGCATGAATACTATGTGGTTGCTGCAAAAGTAAATGGAGTTGCTGTGCTTTCAGAATATGGCAGAGCTGTTCGCTATAAAAAACAGAGCCACGAACAATTTTCCAAAGAGCAGCCGAGGCGAAAATATAGAGCCAGTAATAGCGGCCTGCTTCCCATAACAAATGGAAGCGCTGTTCATTTTTTGTCCAAAATGGTAGCGTAATGAGGATAGCTGCAACCAACCCATGATAGTGATGACCGGTAACAAGGTTGTAAGTGAAAAAATAAATCAGCAGCAGAAAGGAAAATACCACGGCATAGGATTGCCTTAAATTGATGATAAACAGCACGGGGATGAGGAACAGCAGAAGGTCGAAGACAAACGAGAGCAGCTGATAACCGGTGATGGTTTGTGGAATATGGGTTTGGAGGAAGAAGCGATAAGCCGCTTCATTTTCTCTGAACAAAAACAGCGGATGGTTCATGCCGCTGAAGAGCGCATGGGCCCAAAGCCGATTAAGTAAAATGAGCAGCGCGAGCCCAAAAACAAAAAATGCTTTGAGCCGGTATTGTTTCGTAAAATTTTCAGATTTGGCCATGCGGGTAAAGGAGTTCGCGTGTCGTAATCTGAGGGATTCCATCCGCGTTATAAACGCAGGTGAGCTTGTATATTTCTAAAGGCTTATTATTTACGGTATAACACTTTAACCAAATAATAAAGGCAGCATCGGCCAAAGGATTTGTCTTTAAAGAAGCAGCATTGGCAAGCGTGGTGGCAACCAGTTCCTGTTGCGCATCGGGCATGTTGTTGTAAATAATTTCATGGCCATCTACCGCTATTGTATAAGCTATGTATTCAGCTTGCTTTTTTTCTTTTAACGAATACATGCCAAACAGCAGGAAAGGAAATTCTTCATGGCTATGTAGTGCAAACCAACCGGTGCCCATAATGAAAACAACGGCCACAACAAACAGCAGTTTGAATTCATTGTACAACCGAAAGAGAAAAAGGTGGCCGGGTATTTTCATTCGCTGATTTGTTTAAACCACCATCAAATTGCAGCCACGTATCTCGGCATTATCCATACGCCCTAGTATTTCGAAACTTCCATCAGGGTTAACTTTTCCCAAATCGCCAGTGGCAATAAAGGAGCAGGAGTAAAGATTGGCGAGGTCAATCACATTGACTGCTCCGGCTATATCATCTTGTTGCAAACGCAGGGGTTCGTACAAATCGCGCGTCAGGACTTTCATCCAAGGCGGGTATTCAAATATTCCGTTTCCTTTAGAGTAAGCCTGCGAAAGCAATTCAGTCATGCCGTATTCCGAATGAATTTGGTTTACCCCGAACGCACTTCGGAGACATAAATGAACTTCTTCCCTCGTCATCTCTTCCCTTTTCCCTTTCATTCCGCCTGTTTCCATCACTATCAATTCAGGAAAATTGATTTTAAACTTCTCGGCAAAATCAAGCAACGCGAAGGTGACCCCGATAAGAATCGTTTTACACTTTTCTTTATTCAGGATGTGTAATTGTTCGAGCAATCTTTCGTGGTCGTGTAAGAAAAAATCGCTTCCCTTATCGGTGGTTTTTTCAATCAAATCCTTCGCCATATATACCAACGAGGAATTATCTCTTTCAAGATAGGAGGGAAGCAGCGCAAGAATTACATAGTCCTGAACATTTCCGTAAGCCCGTTCAAAGCCTTTCACGAAACTTCTTTCATACAAACACAAATCAGCTACATAATGCTTGGAAGAAACCTGGCCTGTAGTTCCGCTGCTTGCAAATATTCTTTCTGCTTTTTTTTCGGAATGGATAATGATATGTGATTTGAAAAATTCGATTGGCAGAAACGGAATGTCTGCAATGCTGTTTACCGAAGCCCGATTTTTTTTTAGTGAAGTACAAAACTGACGATACAAGTCAACTCCTTCATACTGAAATTTGAAAACTTCCAAAGCAACAGATTCAAAACTCGAATGGTTAGCAGAAAATATTTTTTCGGTAAGATTACTCAACGGATAAATTTATGTTGGAGTAAAAATGCAATAAATACCATGATTTTAAGTTTACTTAGCCCCGTGAAAATTCGTTTCCTCCTTTTATCCGCTTTGCTGGCAGGTGTTTCTGCCTGTGTAAAAGGTCCTTCCTATCCGGTAGAGCCGCATATTGAATTCAAATCTGTTTCATCTGCCAGTTTGTTTAGCGGTTATGTTGATACGATTACTGTTTCTTTTACTGATGGGGATGGTGATATTGGTGTCTATGCATCTTCGAGCGATTCGTGTGACCCATGTAGTTTTAAACGCGGGGATACCAGTTGTTTGTTCATGCATAGCTATAATGTTTTTATGATCGACAGCCGCGATACCTGTGTCAGCTATTTTGCCTCGGCCAATATTTCCTCGGATAGTAAATTCAAAGGTATATCCGGTGATATCGACATTATCCGTGCTATTGACTCGAAAAAATGTTTGAGTGTTCCTGACCCGAATTGTCCTTTGGATACAGTGGTTTACACGATTGTTATTCGTGACCTTGCCAATCATTTCAGCAATAAGGTGAAAACTACACCTATTGTTGTGGATGGTAGATAACGGTTATTTCCCTAATTCTTTCAACTTCCTTCGGCAATCGTTGGCTTTGTCTTTCTTACCCACATGGTCATACATCACCACCAAGTTGGATAGTGCCGTTGTATTGTTTGGGTTAATGGCTATTACCTGATTCAAAGCTTCGATGGATTTGTCAAATTGCTTCGTCATTCCATAGCATACCGCCAGGTTGATACGGGCTTCTTCAGAGGATTGATTCAGTGCGACTGCTTTCTCCATACAGCGCAAAGCATTTGCATAATCTCCCTTTTGACCATATTCTTTACCCAGATTATTGTAGAAGTTGAAGTCCTTTACTTCTCCGCTCGATTCCGTTGTATCAACATTTATAGCAGAAGGGAAGGTCTGAATATCAAATCCCGTCTTTTTTCGGTGCGCATCGCGAAGGGCCATGCCTTGCTTATAAAAAGGATTTGCTTCAGCACCTTTATTAAAATAGTAAGAAGCTAATTCCTGTTTACCCGTTTGTTCATAAACGGATGCGAGCCCTATGTAACATAGTGGATTGTTGCTGCCTTCCATTATGGCCTGGTTGTAATTCACTATAGCTGAATCGAAGTTTGGTTCTAAATATTGATAGGCCATTCCCAATCCATTATATGCATCAGCCGTGTGCGGATTGATTTTAATGGTCTGATATAGTTCGGCAGTTCCTTCCTCAAAGAAAGTCTTACGTTGCATAGCATCCTGCTCTTCAATGCCTTTCTGAATTAGCACCGTGCCATAATGCAAATGCACCTGACAACTGTTCGATGCTGTTTTTACATCGTGTCTGAAAAGCGTGAAATCATTTTTCCAATCAGCGTTTCTCGAAAAAGTTTGAGCAGTATATAAACCAAAAAGCAAGATGAGTGGAATCGAAAATTTCTTCTCTTTAAGCAAAAGAGAAATTGTCAAGTCCTTTTGTTGTTCTGGTGATTTCAATAGCGGAAAAAGAATTGCAGTAATGATGATGCTAAAACCAAGAACGGGCGCATACAAAAATCGCTCGGCAAATATTCCCCCTTTAAAAAAAACAAAGGCAAGTGCAGGAGCTATTGTAATGGCGAAAAGAAGCAGGCCGAAATCACACGCTGCTCTTTTCTTAATGAAACGGTAGAGCGTATATAAAAAGCCAGCGCTAAGGAATAAACCCACTATGGTTCCCAAAGAAGACCAGCCGACAGCGGGAATTTGATTGTAAGCATAGCTGTAGGAAAGTGGGTATGGAACAAGAATCAGTTTTGCACACCAGGTAAGAATCATAAAAACTGATGGAACTCTTATATCTGCATCCGTGTAAGGATAATTCATCACGTCTTTTATAACGGGTGATGAAAACGAGCCGAAGACCAAATGCTTTTGAACTTGAAACAGAATTAGTATACCAAAAAAGGGAAGCGTGAAAGAAAGAATTTGCGTTATAGAGAACTTGTTCTTGTAATAGAGAACAAGAGGAATAAGCAGAATACCTGCCATCGCTGTTTCTTTTGAAAGTAAAGCGAGGTAGAAAAACAAAAGAGAGATAACCGCCTTAACCCAATTGATTTTAATTTTTGATAAAGAACTCAAGAGAAAATAAATAGCAAGAGTGAGATTCAGGAAGGAAAGGATTTCATCTCTGCTTTTAATATTAGCCACAACTTCGGTATGGATAGGATGAGTGAGAAAGAGGATAGTAATTACTAAGGAAAACAGTGGATGGTAACTTTGAAAGATTCTCATCAGCAACAGGCAAAGGAAAAACCCGGTAAGTGCATAAAGGAAAATATTTCCAAAATGGCTGACCATGGCGCTGCCAGGAAAGAATTGGTTTTCAATCGCAAAAGTTGCCAAAGAAAACGGGCGGTAGTAGCCAAGATTCATGTTCATGGAATGCCAGGCATCGGAAGTAAAAATGTTTTTGATGCCTTTAAATCCCTGCATCACAAATTCATTTTGACCAATTACCCCTTTGTCATCTAATGCATAATCGTGGGTGAGAGTATTTGCATAAAACAGGAAGCCAATGAGGGCGCAGATGACCGCAAAGCGATAGTCCGGTTTAGAGTTTGAGACTTTTGCAGAAGGAACAGTTGTTTTGCCTTCTGTAATTTGTTCTTTCTGCGTAGCTTTTTTCATGCTATATAGTTGCTGTATATGTTGCAAATGAAATCAAACCGAGAAGGATTTTTCAAATGATGATGGTTTTATTTCTTCTTGTTTTGAAAGTCTTATTTCCCTTTTTGTTTTCTTAACAACCGATTTACACAATAAATCCTCGCATTTCGCTTTATACTTGCATGACAGCAATACAAACAAGACTTCAACGACAGATCAACTTAACTAACCAATCTACTATGAGTGCAATTACTATTCTTTGGGCCGATGACGAAATTGATTTACTGAAGCCAAGTATTATGTATTTGGAGAACAAAGGCTATAAGGTCATTCCTGTTACCAATGGGAAAGATGCGATTGACCGTGTTGCAGCTAAGGGGATAGACGTGGTGTTTTTGGATGAAAGTATGCCGGGCCTAACCGGTCTTCAAACACTTTCGCGGATAAAAGAAATTAATCAGCATCTGCCTTGTGTAATGATTACCAAGAACGAAGAGGAAAATTTAATGGAGGATGCTATCGGCTCTCAGATTGCCGATTACCTCATTAAGCCGGTAAAACCTCAGCAGATTCTTTCTACGCTCAAAAAGATTATTGACAACGAGCGATTAGTTACTGACAAAACGACTTCTAATTATCAGCAGGAGTTTCAAAAGTTGTTTATGACTATGCAGGATAATCTGGATTACAAGCAATGGGCTGAGTTGTACAAGAAACTGGTGTATTGGGAAATTGAATTGAACAAGAGCGATTCGAGTATGGTCGAGGTGTTTGATGCGCAAAAGGAAGAGGCAAATCGGGAGTTCAACAAGTTTGTGATAAAGAACTATAAACGTTGGGTCAATAGCGAGCCGGGTGATGATGCTCCTATCATGAGCCATACTTTGCTGAAGCAAAAGCTATTGCCGATGTTGAAAGATGATAAACCTACTTTCTTAATTCTGATAGACAATCTGCGCTACGACCAATGGAAGGCTATACAACCTTTGGTGATGGAAAATTTCAAGGTAGATGATGAAGATGCCTTCTATGCAATTCTCCCTACAGCTACACAGTATGCCAGGAATGCAATTTTTGCGGGAATGATGCCTGCACAAATTCAGTTGAAGTTTCCGGATAAATGGGTAAGTGATGATGATGAGGGCGGAAAGAATATGCACGAGTCAGAGTTTTTGGAGGACTTTTTGAAACGAACTTTGCATGAACCGATTAAACATAAGTATGTAAAAATCACTAATCATCGTGATGGTGCTTTGTTGGAAAACAACATCAGCAATTATTTGGGTAATAAGCTAACCGTAATCGTTTACAATTTTGTGGATATGCTATCACATGCCAGAACAGAAATGGAAGTGTTGAAGGAGTTAGCCAGTGATGAAGCGGCTTATCGTTCGGTAGCTGTTTCCTGGTTCGATCATTCTCCGCTTTTGAATGCCTTAAAGAAATTGGCAGAGAAGGACGTGAACATTCTTCTGACTACCGACCATGGAACAGTGCGGGTGAAAGATCCTTCGCGGTGTATTGGTGATAGAGAAACTACCACTAATATCCGTTATAAGACAGGCAAGAATTTACAGTATGAAGACAAGGATGTGTTTGTAGCTAAGGTACCGGAAGAAATCGGATTGCCTAAGTCGCGCCTAACTTCCACCTATATATTTGCCAAAGAAAATAAGTATTTGGTTTATCCCAATAACTACAATCACTTCGTCAACTTCTACAAAAACACTTTTCAGCATGGTGGCATTTCGTTGGAAGAGATGATAATCCCGGTGGTAAGGCTAAGTAAGAAGTAATCTGCTGTCTTATTTCCAAAGACCTATTGTATGAAAGCAACTAAGTAATTTCTGCTCTTTTTACACAAAGTAATTTACTGCAATCAGGCTCGTTTTTTACTTTTGGTAATTATTACTATGAAGCAATTTGTTACTCGCTTGTTATTAGTCTTTTTGCTGACTTCGGTCATTCGACTACTGAGTGCCGAAATGTTGACTGGTGAAGCGGCTGCTCGTTTGGTTAAGGGAAGTGAGGCAGTATTATCCGGAAAATTTTCCTCGGTACCCGAGTTTGTACGATTTAAGCCCCAAGCCTTTATTCTTTATTCTGATTTTGACAATTGGATGATTCAACATTTCCAGCTTCCCGTTGGTAATGGATTTAAGCTTCTCTCACAAGAAAAAGATAATTTGGGTTTTGTTCATTATCGTTTGCAACAAACAATTGATGGTACCCCTATAGAAGGGACGATGTATATACTTCATACCAAGAATGGGTTGATTCAAAGTATGAATGGGCTACTACTTAACAATATTTATACTCCCGTCCCTTCATCTCCAACTCTAAGTAAAGCAATTTTGTTAAAGTCGGCCTTGCAATATATTGGAGCAGCACAATACAAGTGGCAATCGGCAGAGGCGGAAAAAGGCTTGAAGGAAACTTCAGGAAACCCGAATGCTACATATTTCCCTGTGGGTGAATTAGTTTATGTAGGCAGGGATGGGAAACCCGGAGCTTCACAATTTTACCTCGCTTATAAATTTGATGTTTACGCTACTGAACCTCTGTCGCGTAGTTATGTTTTTGTAGATGCCTTAACGGGAAATGTAATCCTTACCAAGAACCGTCTTAATAATGATGTTGCCGCAATAGCTCATACACAATATAGTGGTGTAAGGACGATTGCAACAGATAATTACAGCGGGAGCTATCGATTACGCGAAACAGGCAGAGGAAACGGAATTAGAACTTACGATGCACAGCACTCAATTAGTCCTAGTAATGATGATTTTACTAATTCTACCACAATTTGGAATAACGTAAACGCCAATAAAGACCAATATGCCACTGATGCTCATTTTGCCAGTGAAATGACCTATGATTTCTATTTTAATAATTTTGGAAGAAACAGTTTGGATGGTAACGGGTTGCAGTTGATTGATTATGTGCATTACGATACAAATTTGGATAATGCATTCTGGGATGGCGATGCTATGAATTATGGCGATGGAAACGCAACTAATGGCACAACTCCATATTCAACGCTGGATATTGGCGGCCATGAAATTACGCATGGACTTACCCAGTACACGGCTAACTTAGATTACGTTAATGAAAGCGGTGCCTTGAACGAATCTTTCAGCGATTGTATGGGTATTGCTATTCGGCAATACGTAAAGCAATTGGCCATCATTGATTATTTAATTGGCGATGATAACGGGCCTGCATTTCGGTCTCTGTCAAATCCCAAAGACCATCAACAGCCAACTACTTATCATGGGCAATATTGGTATACCGGTACGCAGGATGATGGAGGCGTGCATACAAATAGTGGCGTGCAAAATTATTGGTTCTACCTCTTGGCGCATGGCAACAGTGGAATGAATGACAGCGGTCATGTCTATAATGTAACCGGCATTACCATCGAAAAGGCAGCTGCTATTGCTTACAGGAGTCTTACCGTTTATTTAACTCCCACTTCCGATTATTTTGATGCCAGAACCTATTCCATTATTGCAGCAGAAGATTTGTATGGAGGTTGTTCTCCGGAAGTAAGGACAGTTACCAATGCATGGTATGCGGTAGCTGTAGGTGATACGTTTTCGGCTCATGTAGATGCCGATTTTGCGCCTGCTATTACTGCTTCCTGTACCGTGCCTGTGGGTGTCTCTTTTACCAATGTAAGTACAAATGCCAGTGCATACTTCTGGGATTTTGGTGACTCTAATTACAGCACATTGGAAAACCCATCTCATACGTATAATCAGTATGGTAGTTTTAATGTAAGGCTCACTGCATCTAGTCCGGTCTGCGGGATAGATACGGTTATAAAATCCCAACTAATTACAATCAGCAATCAAGCGCCTACAGTTTTCAATCAATCTGTGTGCCGAGGAGAATCGGCTACGTTAAGTGCTGTAGCAAATGGAAATATGAATTGGTATTCTACACAAACGGGTGGAAGTAACATTGGTACAGGCGCTAGTTTTACGACACCTGCTTTATCTGCCGGCACTACTTATTATGCCGAAACGGAGATTGCTTTCCCTATCACTTCGGTTGGACCGGCCGATCATAATTTTGGTACCGGTGGAAATAACAGTGGCACTCATTATGTTGTTTTCAATAACACGGTGCAGCAGGTATTACTTTCTGTGGATGTGGATGCTAATGGCGCTGGAAACAGAACTATTCAATTGCGCGATGTAACTAACGCGGTTTTGGCTACCACCACTGTAAATCTTGTGGATGGTTTGCAAACAGTTCCACTTAATTTCACCTTACCGGTTCAAAATGATTTGCGTTTGGGTACTTGGAGTGGCGCGTCCAATCTTTATAGAAATACTTCGGGAGCTATTTATCCTTATAACTCAACAGACAATACGGTTTCAATTACCGGCAATGATGCGGACCCACAGCGGTTTTATTTTTTCTATAACTGGCAAATTCAACCCGCGCCATGTTATACCGGCAGAACTCCGGTAGTAGTTGATGTATTAATGGCAGGTGGCTCTTTTACTTTTGCAGGTGTTGGCAATACGCTAAGTTTTACTCCTGATGTGCTGAATGCTACTTCCTATACCTGGGATTTTAATGACGGAAACTCTTCCACCCAACAAACTCCTCTTCATACTTTTACAGAGCCGGGTACTTATAATGTGCAGTTGATTGAATCAAACAGTAGTTGTTCGGATACGATTATAAGGTCAGTGGTAATCGAATCTACAGGCTTTGTGGAATTAAGTTCGCTTTCGAATATTACTCTTATGCCTAACCCGGCTAAAGATTTATTGTATTTGCAGATGAACAGTAACCAATTGGAAGGTGGCAGTTTGTCGTTCAGTAACATGTTGGGAGAAACGGTGCTTGTGCAAAATCTTTCTCTAACTCCTGGTAGAAATTCTATTCCGGTAGAAGTTGCCTCTCTTCCTTCGGGTGTTTACTTAGTGAATATCCAGGCTGGCGACATTCGTATTACCAAACGCTTCGTAAAAAGCGAATAGAGGTCCTAACTCGGTACCATTTCATATTTCTCCGGCTCAAACTTTTCTGTCCGTTTCATAAAACTAAAGGTGAATCCCGGCCAAAGCGTCACGTTCTTTCCGCTTTTGGTTTGATACCAACTGGCACACCCTCCTGTTTGCCAAACGGTGCCCGATAATTTCTCCTGAATTTCGCGATTATATTCCTGCTGTGCCGATTTCTTTACATCTATAAATTTAGCCTTACTCAGCTTCATAGCTTTCAGACTTTCCATTATCAGTTTTACCTGTGCTTCTATCATCAATATCATCGAGCTATGTCCCAACCCTGTGTTGGGGCCCACCACCAAAAACATATTAGGGAAACCCGCTACGGAGGTGCCGAGGTAAGCTTCTGCACCGTTTCGCCATGCTTCGTTCAGGTCTATGCCGTTTCTTCCTTTCACTTCAAAGCGACTTACCTCTTCGGCTGCCTGAAAACCGGTGGCGAGAACCAGGGCATCTACATTCCTTTGAATTCCATCACCGGTCAAAATTCCGCTTGCGTTTATGGCTGCAATGGGCTCGGTTACCACTTCTACGTTTGTACGGTTGAGGGCCGGGAAATAATCATTGGTAATTAGAACGCGCTTGCATCCCATTACATAATTGGGGGTTAGTTTTTTGCGCAGCGCTTCATCGGGCACACTTTGTTTTAAAAACCGCAAGGCCAGTTTGCTGAAGAGTTTCAGGATCTTCGGATTCTTGATAAAACCCACCGCCATTATTTCATGCTGCCAGTACAACCGCTTGCGGTGCAGGCGCTGGGTAAAAGGAAGATTCGTATAAAACCATTGGCGAAGGGCGGAAATGTCTTTGTCGGGTTTTGGTAAAATCCAGGGTGGGGTGCGCTGGAACAAATGCAACTGTTTCACCTGCCCTGCTATGGCCGGAACTATCTGTATGGCACTGGCTCCTGTGCCTATTACGCCCACGGTTTTGTTTGTCAAATCATAAGTTCTGTCCCACATAGCCGAGTGGAACACTTTTCCTTGAAACGTGTTCAGTCCTTTTATATCGGGAAACGATGGCTGGCTCAAACCACCCGAACAGGATACAACAACTTTGCCGGTATAAGATTTTCCGGTGGCGGTGCTTACCGTCCAGGTGCCCGATGTTTCATCAAAAATGGCGCGGGTAACGTTGGTGTTCAACTGCACGTGCTTTTGCAAATCATACTTTTCGGCACAGTGCTCCATGTATTTCAAAATCTCTTCCTGCGGGCCGAATTGGCGGCTCCAATGGGGGTTAGGTTCAAAGGAGTAGGAGTAGAGGTGAGACTCCACATCGCAGGCGGCTCCGGGGTAGTGATTGTCATACCAGGTGCCTCCAATAGAATCGTTGCGTTCGAGAATAACGAAGTTGTTTTCGCCCGCTTTTTTGAGGTTGATGGCCGCGCACAATCCTGCAAATCCGGCTCCTATAATAATTTGGTCGTAAGTTGAATTCATGGGTTATACTTTTGTCTTCCGATTAACGAAAGTATTAAAAAAGAGAAGCGATGTCGCTGTCGGGTTGAACAAGGTTTCTATTTTTTTAAACAAGACAGGTCTTCTGCTCTCCGGTTTGGCTTTCTGTTTTTACAAAGCTTGTTTAGAGTTAAAGAAATTCGAATCCTGGTTCCTCCAAAAGCCTTCATTTTTGACCAATTTTGCTTAAAAGATGAATCCTTATGCAAACCCTGGAGGTCTTTATGCGTACCCTGGAGTTCCTGAGAAATACCTTGGGGTTTCCGATGAATACCTTGAAGTTCCCGATGGAAACCCTGGAGTTCCCGATTGATACCTTGGAGTTCCTGAGGCATACCTTGAAGAGCATTATGAACACCTTGGAGAAACTTTGTCAAACCTTGGGGCTTTGGACGAAGACCTTGGCGAAAGTTTTCCTTACCTTGGGGAAACTTAGAGTTACCTTGGAGTAAGTTATTGAAACCTTGGGGAAGAAAAATGCTCTCTTCTTTAAAGTCTAATCAACATCAGGCATAAAAAAAACAGCCGGTGTAAAACCGGCTGTTGAATGAATAAGAAGTAAGAACAGTTTAGCGAATCAAAGTAATCGTTCCCTTATAGTTAGAGTCGGAATGGTTATTGAGCCAAACAAATTTGGCCGAATAACTATAGACGCCCGGAAGTGCAAAGTCACCCTTGAATCGACCATCCCAGCCAAAGTTAATGTCTGTGCTTTCAAACACCTTTTCGCCCCAGCGGTTAAACACCATCACCTCCATTTGCTTAAAGGCTTTCATGTTGCCAAATAGTTGCCAGGTATCGTTGGTGCCATCTCCGTTCGGGGTAAAAATGTTGGGGATAAACACATCGTAAAGCGGAATCACTGTTACCGGAACATTTGCCGTGGCCGTGCAACCAGTGTTGTTAGTTACGGTTACATTGTAAGTGTAAGAATAAACACCGTCAAAAATCGGATTAGCACAATCGGTGCAGCTCAACCCAAAAGCTGGTGACCAGCTATAAGTCACTAAGCCTACCTGATTCGTCAGCGCATTCAGTTGAAGGCTTTCACCCAGTTTAACTTCGGTAGGGTTAGGAGTTATGGTTACTGTCACAGAGTCCGGCTCGGTTATCTCCGCGCTATCGATCAAAGGACAAGCGCCCGTGGCATCAGTAATGGTGAAAGTATACATACCCGCAATCAGTCCATCCAGAATACCTGTTCCGTTCGACACGCCATTGGAATAAGAATAACTGTAAGCAGGTACTCCACCATTGGTCGTTATTTCAATTTTACCATCGGCATATTGATAACAACTGGCAGGCGTAGTTACAACCGATTTTGTCATGGCAGTAGGTTCTGTCACGGTTACCGGTACACTGGCCACACAACTATTTGCATCCGTAATGCCTGCCACATAATTGCCTGCAATTAAACTATTGAACTGGCCGTTGGCCGAATTCAAAGTATTGGTTCCATCGGTTAAGGTAAAGCTATAAGCGGTGGTTCCCCCGTTTCCTACGGCCAAAACAGCACCTGTATTTCCACCAAAGCACAGTACAGCAGTTGGAGTAGCGGCAATGGTAAGAGCAGCCGGTTCCAGAACAGCGATAGACACGGATGCAGTACACACGTTGCCATCGGTCACGGTAATG
>CANJVG010000089.1 GCA_947478005.1 Bacteroidota bacterium | reverse complement strand
TCCAAATAATATTCTGACCATCGGTAAGAGCCGTCAGAATATAAAATTCACCTTCACACAAATTGGTGTCCAACCCTGCATTTAGCATTGGCGGCCTACCTACTTTAATCTGAACGGTATCCTGATTTTTACAACCAAAGCTGTCTTCAACAAAAAGAATATACTGCATACTCACCAAGGATATGAAACCAGGATTTATTGTGTCAGAATTATCCAGGCCGCTACTTGGAGACCAGAGAATGCTATCGCCATTCGTGCTTGCAGGTAAGGTATAAGGTGTTCCTATACATAGACCAGTATCAGGACCGGCATACACCGTAGGTAAGGGAGGAACTACGATATTCACAGAATCCTTTTTACTGCATCCGTTCTCACCGGTGCCCGTGAGAACATAAGTAACGCTTTGGTTGTAATTAAAAACAGGATTTAAAATAGTATCATTACTTATTCCTGTAGATGGTGTCCAAAGAATGGTTCCGGCATCCACTCCATGTAGTTGAACTGTCCCACCCGGGCATATTGCAGTATCCCTTCCTGCATTTACGTATGGAGCCGGTTTTACGGCCACTAGCATAGAATCTGAATTCTTACATCCACTGGTATCATATACAACCAACTTATAAGAACCACTAACCATGGGATTTGTCAGGAGTGTAGCAGAAGTATCTCCAGTATTCCACAAATATTGTATACCGGCTTTGGTCGTATAATAAATACGCGTATGGAGTACCCTTGCTCCTAAAGAAGCCCCGAAGGGATAGTTATTAAATGTACCTTGGATATAGTCAATTACACCATCAGTTTTGTACACTGTACCTTGGTTAGAGCCAATACCCGCACTGAATTGCATATTGACAGCCGTGGCATTTGTAGTGGTGAGATAAAAGGCAAAGGTGTCATTGGCTGCGATTGTTTGTCCGGTTCCACCATTTAAAGGAACAGGCAATAAGGTGAACTGTGTATTAGGCTTCGCCAGAAAACCTGGATTAGAACCTAACAAATTCCAGGCACCCGAGTTTTGCTCAAAGGTTCGATAACTTCCGATTTTTCCATAAATTTCCTGCTGAACCATTTGTGTGGTGGTTAAATACCGAACCGCAAAAGAATCAATGACCACATCTTTATGTGCAATTATATTAAACATTGCGCCTGGCTTACCTAACGTAGTTGTGGTTTCTTTTGTGGAAAAAACTTTGACCACATCTGCCACCTGCGAATGAATTTGAATTGGACTACCCTCACATACAGTTGTATCAGACCCAATATCTACCGAGTACAAAGTCTTTACATGAACCCTGTAGATATTACTATCGCTTCCACATACGTTCAATGAAAAATTGCTAATTGTGAAAGTCCCAACTGAATCAAAAATCATAGAAACCTGGCTATTGGACTCATCTAAAATATGAACTCCCGCAGGTGCATACCACTTGTAATAAGTTTCTTTCAGATAGCTAACTCTAAATGCAACAGTATCGCCCAAACAAATGGTAGTATCACCGGTAATCTTTACAGAAGGCGTAGTCGTAATTGTAAGCTTTGCTCTATCCGAATAAGGTCCATAGCAGCCAAAATTTAATTCTCTGACAGTGAAATAGTAGTCATCTACCGGTGCTCCATTAAAATTAATAAGTAGTTGTGGCGAAGGCCAGGTGAAAGGAGTGCCTGCAGGATTACCTAATGCGTTAGATGCCCATTCATAGTCGGATGGCGGATGATTGAAAGGATTGACGTACATTGCCACAATGCCCACATTACAAGCTACGGTATCCGGCAGGAAAATTGTCGGAGCAGTAGTATCAGGAGCGCCAATAGTAACCCGTACTACACTACCTGTTTGGTTCCACCCCTGATTGGAGCAGTTACTAACAAGGCGCATATAATAAGCACCCGGAGCTACCGGCAGTGAGTCTCTTTCGGATGGCACACATAGTGTAAAATTGCCTCCCAAACTATCGTGGTAAACACCCAGGCCGCCAGAGTTCACCAGGCCAAAGGTCATCATGCTACGCAATTCAACAGTCCAGTTGTTGCAGGTGTCATAGGTAGCTTGACTGTTCCATTGATTAGGATGTATTACTAAAGGCTCGCACAAATGAGTTGGTGGACTAGTGGAATGAATACAAAAATTCAAATCAGCATGGTTGTTGGTCAATTCATCGCACTGCACTAAACAAAATGGCCCAATCAAAGAACCGGTGGTAACAGGATGGTTTGAAATTACTCGAATATAATAACCGCAGCCTGGAGGAACGCCTTGTGGTATTAATCCGCTGACTGTTCCTGGTGGGCCTTGAAAAGATTGGTCAGAAACCAAGGTGCCTAATTTGAAAGGGTTCGCAAAACTTCCGGTTGAATCGGAAAGTTGAGCGGTATAGGTATTAACCTGAGAGCCGGGACCAAAAACTCCAAACGAATAGAACTTCACATCTATAACACTTAGAATACAGGTCGTATCATTATCATTCATCACAGGGGCTTCGCTGGTAAAAATGCTTTCGGGGCAATCATTAATAGTGAAACAAAGCGAGGCTGTTCCGACAATAATAGGAGAAGCAAGGCGGGTGATTCTTATTTTAAAACAAGAGCCTGTATCGCTGGGAACCGGAATATAGGCTGTGCCGATGGTGTCACCTTCAAAAATATTCGGGACATAATGAGCATCAGTAAAATTATTGCCGTTACGGTCGCTGATTTCAATAGTATAACTACCATCACATAAAGGTTTACTAAGGGTGTAATTAATGGCTATATAGTCTCCCTGGCAGAGCACTTGAGGGTTAACAGAAGTGATATTGATAGTAACAGGATTATTTATTTCGTCATAGGTACCTATCGTGATAATATCATCAATGCCGAAGGATACATTTGACGGTACAGTACTGGCTGGATTTACCCAACGAAAACCAAATTGCAGATTCTGCACATTATCAAAAGCCGGGTCAGAGATATGTTCGATTTTCCAGATTGGCTGGTTAAAGTATTTCGGTTGGCCGGTTTTTATCCAAGGGCCACCGCCTATTCTGTAATAAACTTCTCCATATGCGTTTGTGTCGCCTTCTGCTATCCAGAAGAAGGTAAAAATAACATCGGACATAGAAAGGGTGCAAAAGGAGCTGCCAATGTATGTGAATCGGTCGCTGGCTGTATTTGAATTCCAATTACAGTTAGTGGGTGCTGCTAGGGAATCGTGTATGTGAAGGTAATGTGAGTTAGGGGCACCGGTTATATTTCCTCCGCCTGCGATACTATCTTGAGGAGGCGTATCAGGATAAACACCGCCACCGGAATAGCGGTCATTGACAATCCAATTATTGGTTCCGGTATTAGTTCCTGTACCTCCTGTTGAGAAATCGAATACGTTGGAGCCGTTTTCGAATGTTTCGGTGTAGATAACAATCTGCTGCTGTGCAGTTGCTGCGGAACAATAGAAAGCGGTAAGAAGAAGTATGTAAAGTTTTTTCACCCGGTGGATTTTTCTTAGCAATGCCGTTATACCAAATTTAGTGACCTGTCATTATTGATTGGAAACGAATAAAACTACCTCAAATATGCTTTTCAATATTCTTTGGCTATAATTTCCATTCTCAATAATTACCGCCCGAAGATAATTTTTCTTCTAACGAAATGTAGATTGCCTTAAATTTAGTATAGAAGACTGTTTTGGAAGAGATAAAACAGCTTGCTATTTCGTCCTGACCATTAAGGGAATTTTGGAAACTTACTCCAGTCAGGCTTTCTCTTTTCTATAAATGCATTCTTACCTTCTTTGGCTTCATCACTCAGGTAGTAAAGCAGGGTGGCATTGCCTGCCAGTTCCTGAATACCTGCCTGCCCATCTAATTCGGCATTGAAAGATGATTTTAGCATACGAATAGAAAGCGGAGATTTTTCCTGAATCTTTTTACACCATTCCACAGTTACATCTTCGAGCATTTCGAGTGGAACAACTTTATTTACCAAGCCCATGCCAAGTGCATCCTGCGCATTGTACTGATCACAGAGGAACCAGATTTCCCGTGCCTTTTTTTGCCCCACACAGCGCGCCAAATAGCTAGCTCCAAAACCTCCATCAAAACTGCCCACCTTAGGACCTGTTTGCCCGAAAATAGCGTTCTCGCTAGCTATAGATAAATCACAAACTACATGCAACACATGACCGCCACCTATCGCAAAGCCGTTGACCATAGCTATAACACATTTAGGGATAGAACGGATTTGTTTTTGTAAATCAAGTACGTTTAGGCGGGGCACCGTGTCTTTGCCAATGTAACCTCCATGGCCGCGCACATTCTGATCGCCACCGCTGCAAAATGCCTTGTCGCCTGCACCGGTCAGGACAATGATTTCTATATCCTGCGAATCGCGGCAGGTGTTCATAGCATCAATCATTTCTTTCACCGTGAGCGGTGTAAAAGCATTGCGATAGCGAGGTCGGTTGATGGTTATTTTGGCAATGCCTTCATAAAATTCAAACTTTATTTCTTCATATTCCTTAATGCTTTTCCATTTGCGCTTTGACATGGCTATTTGATTGTTTTAGTTATTGTTTATCGTTTCGTAGGTATTCAAAATATTGGCGGTAAACCTCTGCACTGACAGCTCCATCTGTTTTTATTTCAAGAATTTTGGCCGTGGCCGATGGTTCATAAAATGTTTTCAGCGTTTCCTCCAGTTCATTCTGAAGCGCGCAAAAATAGTAAGGCAGGTCATACATGGAAGCCAAATGTTTGGCCGAAAGATTGTGTTTAGTTTCAAAGAATTTTTCGAAGTCTTGTACTTTACCCGGCCCGTCTATTAAACGAAAAATGGTTCCCCCTGCGTTATTGATAAGAATGATGCGCAGTTGAGGCGACAGATAATTATTCCACAACGCATTGGAATCATAGAAGAAGCTTACATCGCCCAGTACACAAACGGTTATCTCTTTGTTGGTGTAGGCGGCCCCAGCAGCGGTGCTCAGGCAACCATCTATACCACTGGTGCCGCGGTTGGCATGAACCCTGGAGGATTTCTTGTGCTCAAAGAAACTGCCATAACGAACGGGTGTGGAATTGCCGTATTGTATATTGGCTTTGGCGGGAAATGTTTCGACCAATGTTTTGATTGCCTGCAAATCGCTGAAAGGAATTTGGGCAAAATATTTTTCGGATAGTTGGCTTGCCTGGTGGCTTAATGCAAGCCAATTAGTTTTGAAATTATTTTCAGTAGAATCGGGGGTGTGGAGCAATGTTTCTAAAAATTGGTTTTCGTTGATGGGTTCAAAAGAATCAATCATATTGCCAAATAGGGCAAAGCCCCGCTCCATATTAGAATCGGGTGGAACGTCCCAATGCACCTTGGGTTTATTCTGCAAAAACTGTTTTAGCTTTTTAGAAATTATCTGATGTCCAAGCGTGATGACCACATCTGGAATGAATCGCTCCTCTTCTTCTTTTTTCATTGCAGCAAGCGAAGCATCTATGTTCCCAATCGTATTCTCCAAATGAACATTAGAAAGTGTTTCGTGTATAACCACCACGTCTGTGCGGGCGTTCAACTTCTTCAGCAGGTTTCTAAAATTTTTGTCCGGTTCTCTTCTTCCTACAATAATAAGTTTGCGTGCATATCTTGAGAAAGTCTTTTTTATGCGTTGCAAATCTTTAAGCGAAATATAATCACTCTCAAGCTGCGATTTTTCAAAAATTAAATGGTGCTCGAATGCTTCATCATTAAATTCATACAGAGGTTCGCTAAGGCGCACATTTAAGTGTACGGGGCCCGGAAAATCATTCGCAATTTCATCAATAGCCTCGTTTACGTCATAGGCAAATTGGGCCAATTCTTCTTCCGAACTGGCGTCTCCATCTATCGTATCGTTTAAAACAATGTGATCTGCAAAAATATCGTCCTGCCAAATGGCCTGATTCTCGCCTTTATTCACAGCCCCTTCGGGTCTATCGGCTGTAAGCAGCAGCAAGGGAACGTGTTGATAGAACGCCTCGCACACCGCAGGACCCAGGTTGAGCGCAGCGGTGCCCGAAGTGCAAACTACCGCCACCGTTTGTTTCAATTGCTGCGCAAGACCAAGCGCAAAATAGCCCGCCACCCGTTCATCGGGAATAACAAGGCATTCAATTTCGGGTATTTGCGAAAAGGCGAAAACCATTGGTGCGGAACGAGAACCGGGTGAAAAGACCACTTTGCGAATTCCTTTTTGCCGGCATATTTCAGCCAGCAAACGGATTGCGTTTTTTTTGGTATTCATATCGGGTGCGAAAATGATTTTTTAGTTTGAAAAGAAAGGCATGTTCGTAGAAAGTTTCACTGTTTTTTTTGCCTCGATAGCCGTTTCTATACTTCCGAACGCCAGGCGGATGTAAAATCAACCACCAAAATAAGGCAGACAGGATTTAAGGTAGGAAAAACCATCCAGGCCTCGGTCTGAAAAGTTTTCGCCTAAAGGCGAAATCATTTCGCCATTAGGCGAATGGTTCCCGCTATTAGGCCAAATGACCTCCAGTTTTCTTAAAGAAGTGAAACCTAAAAGTTTTAGATGGTAAAATTTGGACGAAACGAGATAAAAAAAGAGATAAATTTGGAAAAAAGAAGCCGTGTTATTATAAAACCAGGTACACTAAGTTTGCATTGGGTTGATTCTTATCAGCCCTCTGCTTGACAGACCTCAGCCTGCGCATCGGTTTAATAAGTGATATTTGACGAAACATTAAATGGAAAACAAGCCAACTGAACCTAATCCTGTAAAAAAGCGAACTGAACCAATCTGGTATACGGTTATGCCGGAGGGTTTTCGCGACTTTTTGAATGAGGTGGGCGAAATTGTACGCTTTGTACTGCGCTTTTTTCGGGAGGTTTTTATGCCGCCTTATGAGCTGAAAGAAATTTTCCGACAGTCCTACGAAATAGGTTATCGCTCGCTGCCGTTAGTGGGTTTAACGGCCTTTATTATTGGCTTGGTGCTGACCTTGCAATCGCGCCCCACGCTCGCGCGCTTTGGTGCCGAATCGTGGTTGCCGGCTATGGTAGGTATCAGCATTATTCGCGAAATAGGGCCGGTAATTGTGGCGCTGGTATGTGCCGGGAAAATAGGTTCAAGCATCGGTGCCGAGTTGGGTTCTATGAAGGTGACTGAGCAGATAGATGCCATGGAAGTAAGCGGCACCAATCCGTTTAAATACATTGTGGTTTCGCGCGTTATAAGCACCACGTTTATGATTCCTATTTTAGTTATCATGGGTGATACTATTGCTCTTATCGGTTCTTTTCTGGCGGTTAAGCTAACCAGTTCCATCAGCCTCACGTTGTTCTTCAATCAGGTTTTTCAAAGCACCAATTTCAGCGATTTTGTTCCGGCATTTGTCAAGACTTTCTTCTTTGGCTTTGCGATTGGTTTGGTAGGCTGCTACAAAGGCTACAATTCGAAAAAAGGAACCAAAGGCGTGGGCGAGTCGGCTAATTCATCAGTGGTGATTGCTTCGCTGCTGGTGTTTGTGATTGATTTAATAGCGGTTCAAATCACTCAATTTTTCGGGTATTTATGATGGAGACTGCTTCAACTACCAACTCAACCTCCGCTCCGGCAAAATACGGTGAGCCTATCATAGCCATCAAGGGTCTTTGTAAATCCTTTGGCGATAACAATGTTCTCAAGCAATTTAACCTAACGGTGAGGCGCGGAGAGAATGTGGTAGTCTTGGGCAAATCGGGATGTGGTAAATCGGTGCTGATTAAATGTGTGGTGGGTTTGCTGAAATATGAAGAAGGTTCCTTGCAGGTCTTTGATAAAGAAATCAATACCCTGAAACAAAAAGAACTCGATGAAATGCGCGCGCGCATTGGATTTGTGTTTCAGAGCAGCGCACTGTATGATAGCATGACCGTACGCGAGAATCTGGAATTTGCATTGCGCAGACACGGCAAAGGAAAAACCAAACAGGAGGTGGACCAGCTGGTAGAGGAAATGCTCGACAACGTAGGTTTGGCGAATGCAATCAATCTGATGCCTTCGGAACTATCAGGTGGTATGCGCAAGCGAATAGGCCTTGCGCGCTCGCTTATTTTGAAACCCGAGCTGATGTTATATGATGAACCAACCACGGGTCTCGACCCCATTACGGCCGAGGAAATAAGCAATATGATGTTGGCGATGCAGCACAAATACAATACCTCGAGTATCATTATTTCGCACGATATGCACTGCGCGCGGCTTACGGCCAACCGCCTTGCGGTGATGATTGACGGCATCAATTATGCCGAAGGAACTTTTGAAGAACTAAGTAAAATGAACGACCCGAAGGTGCATGCGTTTTTTAAAAACAAGGAACTATGAACAAAGAACTAATAAAGAATATCCGCCTTGGATTTTTTGTAATCACCGGAACAGCCTTGCTGATTCTGGCCCTGTATTTTATTGGCAGCAATAGCAATTTGTTTAGCAAAACATTTAAGCTCTATGCCCGCTTTGAAACCGTGAACGGGCTGAAGAAGGGAAACAACGTGCGCTATGCGGGCATTGATGTGGGCACCATCAAGAATATTGAAATTGTAAACGATACTACTATCCGCGTTGAAATGTCGGTGGAGGCGGATTTGAAAAAGGTGATACGCAGGAACTCGACCGCCACTATTGGCACCGATGGTTTGATGGGCAATAAACTGATTAATATTTCAGCTGGAACGACTGACGAGGAATTAATTAAGGATGGAGAAGAACTGGCCACCACTGAACCACTGAACACAGATGAGATGCTGCGCACGCTCGATAAAACCAATAAGAACATTTTGGTTATTTCAGCTAACCTGCGCGACATTACCCAGAAAATTACTGACAGCAGGGGCACCCTCTACACCGTCCTGATGGATACTACCATTGCCGAAGGCTTACGCCATACCCTCGGCAATATTGATGTGGTAAGCAACAATATCTTAAAGATATCGGCTGACTTGAATGATGTAGTATCAGAAGCGAAAAACGGCAAAGGTCTTATAGCTACACTGGTAAAAGATACGGTAATGGCCGATGATTTGAGCAAGGCCGTGAAAGAGGTTCGAACTGCCGGTGAACAAATCAATACCTCAGCCGGTGAGCTAAAGGTGATACTGAAAAAAGTAAACACCGGAGGTGGTACCTTATCTACCCTGATAAACGATACCTCATCGGCCAATAACCTCAAGCGCAGCCTCGTGAACATTGACATAACCGCCAAGAAACTCCCCGACTTGATGGAAGCACTGAAGCATAATTTTCTGTTCAAGGCTTACTTTAAAAAGCAGGAGAAGAAGAAGTAATATTCTAGGTTGTTCGATTGGTTCCCTGATTGGATCTAAAGGTAGTGGCTGTCTGTTTTAAAAACAGCTATTCCTTTATCACTTTAGATGTAGCAATTCTTTTCTTTTCTTTTAAAAATTCAAGGTAATACATCCCCTCATTTAAACCACCTAAGTTGATTGAATGGTACTTCATATCGTTTGATTTCACAACCATTGAACCCAAAGTGTTATAAACAATAACCTCATCAGCATCAATTACGTTGTCCCAATATAAAAGCGATTTTGTAGGGTTAGGGAATAAGGTGATTGGCTGAAAGTCGGTCAGTTTCTGAATCGCAGTAAGGGCATTGTCGCGTGTAATATCTACTTCGATGCCATGAAAAATATCATCCAGACTATCCGTATTCGTAAGCGAAAAATCGGAACCTAAGATTCCGCCTTGATTTATTATGGGATGGTGTAAAGTCACCGTTGCTGTTTTCCATTGATTATCTCCAACACCCGTGACATTTAAAGCCGTTTGCTGGCTCGATGAATTGTTGTAGTTCAATGACCAAGTTGAGTTCGGGTTTTTATCGAGCCAGGTAATTGTAAAGGTTAAACTATCGGGTCCCATAAGTGAAAACAAATCGGGATGAAATTTAAAGTACATGGTATTCCTACCACTACGACTTTCAAAGGAACGAGCAAAACGATCATACTTAGATGAGTTAGAGTCAATCAAGCCTCGCACCCGGAATAGACCAATGGAAGTAGAATCAGGATTCAACTGAGTAATCCATCTTTCGTAATTACCTTCTTCAATATTCCACCCTGCATCATTATAGCCTGTTTGGTTATCGCGTTGATAAACTTGTCCTTTGGTGGCTGCATACACATCATCCATTTGGGCACCTCTGCCTGCATAGGCGTTGCATATTGCCAGATAACGAGCCTGATTCGATTGCGTTGCATTTCCAAAAATGGCTTCCGGAAATTTAACCTTGTTATGAGCGTTTAGCCCTTCATGAAAAAAGGTATAAGCCACATTTGCCGTTTGAGGATAAATCTGACCGGCATACTTGTTGAACAAACGAAAAATGGTATGTAACTCGGGTCTTGTCTGCGCTTCATACAGGGCACTTTGTGTCACCAGCCAAACCGAAAGTCCTGTATTCAGTCCGCTGATAGCTCCCCAATAAAACCCCAGTGGTACATTAATGTTGTACAATGGATTCTTCCAACTTTGATCCATCTCTGCGGCTGAAAACAATGGCAAGCCCTGCGGATTGACGAGGTAAGGGGTCCAAGTATTTTTAAAATCCAGCTCGTCTGAAAGATGATGCCCACGGGCATAAGCACCGCCTTTAAATCCAAAGCCGTAAGCAACGTTGCTCAATACCCATTGCCACTCATTGGGGTTATCGACAGGGTCAATGCAATTGAAAAGAAGGCCTATTCGGCTACTGCTATCGCCCGTATTAAAAGCCAATCGGTATTGTTCAAATTCAGCCAAACGGAATGTACCCCAACTTGTACCTGATTTAGGTAAGCTATACAACGTATCAATCGGGTTTCCTTTGTAAGCGACTTCATCACCAGTGCAGCCCGTCTTTACCTGAACCCATGCCACCTGACTAAATAGATTTGCCGGCAGCGTTCTTAAGAAAACGCCAAAACTATCTATCAGTCTGAAACAATAGCGTTGGTAATCTTCATCCAGGTAATAGGGATATTGGGCCCATGAATGTGATGAATCATCTGTAATTACTGCGGGCACCTCATTTGCATATATCCAGGCAGGTGCATCGGGACCTACCCCTATACTTATGTTTACCATCTGATTGTTGTGGCTGGCCGTTTGCAACACAGCCTGAATGGCCGACCAATCATAATGATTCGAGTCGGTGGCTTGAACATCCTGCCATTTAACATCGGCACTTATGCCCCGCAAATAGCCATAAGCAGTATCTACTGAAATATCGAAAGCATTAGACCGATCCCAAACTCCGTAGGAATTTAACGGTAAAACAGGTATTTGAGCATTTGCAGAAAGCGAGCATAGAGCAACTGCGATTACTATTAAAAAGTTGTTTTTCATTTCTATTTGCTTTCCCAGGATTTAACCGGCTCTTCTCTTTGAGCAATTCGGCAATTCAGCTATGAACTTAATTACTAAACCAAATATATAAACCTTCGGAATACATACTTTTTTTACGCTGGTCTCTCTACACGATGGTAGCACTGAAATATAATTTCCTCTTTAAGGCTTACTTTAAAAAGCGGTAGAAGAAGTAGTAGCGATACGGTGGAGTGATAGGTAACCCTCATCAATTAATAGGGTGCGGAATAATTTCAGTGCAAAACAAAAGTAGGTAATCATTGGTATGAATCTTTAAGGCAGGTTGTGTGTTATATATGTCAAATTAAACTTCGAATTTGCATTGGCATTCCTTCTTTAACCCTTAAAGTTAGAGTAGGGTCCATTACGGGCTCTGATTCACCAAGGTATTTAAAATCAAATTGCTGAATAACTTTGGTAAGAATAATATCGGCTTCAAGTAGGGCAAAATTGTTTCCGATACACATTCTGGGGCCGGCCGCAAAAGGAAAATAGGCATACTTATCCATTTCCTTAACTTCTTCAGTTTCCCAACGCTCCGGCTCAAAAACCTCCGGGTTTTTCCAGTAGTCAGGATGCCGGTGAACTATATAAGGAGACATTAATACTGTAGTTCCTTTCTTGATAAAATAATCACCCACCATGTTGTCCTCGGTGGCTCCGCGACCTATTACCCAAACCGGAGGAAACAATCGCATGGATTCATTGAGGCAGGCTTTTGTATATTTTAATTGATGTAGATGCTGAAAAGTCAATTCTCCATCACCAACTACCTCTTTTACTTCCTTCTTCAACTTTTGATACACGTCAGGATGTTTGGAAAGAAGATAGAATGTCCATGTTAAAGCGGTGGCTGTGGTTTCGTGGCCTGCTAAAAAAACGGTCATTAATTCATCGCGCAATAAATTATCTGGCATGGCTTCACCGGTGTCTTCATATCTTGATTCCATGAGCATATCCAATAAATCGCCCTTTGCATGGCCTCTTTCCCTTCTGTCACCTATCACTTTATATACTATGTCGTCCAATACCTTCCGCTTCCTTTTAAACTCCAGATTGGCAGCAGTAGGAACCCAGATAGGGAAATTCACGCCTCGCAAAACTCTTTTCTCCAGTGCTTTCAGCAGGTAAGTTAAAGTAACACCTACCGATTTTGCTTCGGTTCTAAAGTCTGCACTAAGCATTGTCTTGCCAATAATCTGAAGTGTAATCTTCATCATCTCATCGGCAAAATCAATTTTCCCTCCTTTCTGTGCCGCCTCTTTCCAATCCATTATCAATTCATTGGTGCAACTCAGCATTTCATCAAAGAGATTGTTGATGTGCTGCTTATGAAAGGAAGGTTGAATCATTTTCCGCTGGCTTTTCCATAACTTGCCTTCACTGGTTACTAAGCCTTGACCAAGCAGCAGTTTCAACTGGTTGTACATGGTGCTCTTTACATAATATTTCTGATTCGTTTGCAGAACGAACCGCACCAACTTAGGGTCAGTTAATTGCACAACATCCAGATGCAAAAACTTCCAGTGAAGAATACCCGGATAGGCCTTATCCTTTTCTATTAAAAAATTTAAAGGATTCTTCCGCAACCCGTTGCCACTGCTGAATATAGTGTTGCCTTTTAGTCTGGGTATCCTTTTGCCTTTCATTTTTTTGTTTTTCGCAATTAATGCTCTATCACAAACCTCTTTGAGTTCACACTTTTAGCCGTAGTTATTTTCAGCACATACATGCCATTGCCAAATGATTGGGTAGAAAGAGATAAAGATTTTTCGTTGCCCCGATGGGTATAAATCAGTCCACCATCAATACTGTATATCTGAAGCAATGCCGGCCCATTCGTTTCTTTCCATTCCACATTTAAGGTGGCGTTGGCCGGATTAGGATAAACCGTCCAATTCAAATTATCTTCTCCAAGGTTTGCAATACCGGTAGCAGTACTATCTACACCCCATGCATAATCTATAGTCGTGGTATCTACTACTACCTTGGCATAGTACACATACTGCGAAGTAAGGGAATCTAAATACCACCGTTCTTCAAACTGCGATTGATGCACAACGTTTTGAAAATTGGTAAAGCTGCTGTACATAGAAGAGTCCCCGACCATAATTACCCAGGTTTGTCCACCGACTGTAGGGCAAGCGCGAAGGGTATTGATTTCGCCAAGACAGGCTCTGCGTACGGCTACGTAACTTTCCTGCTGCCTACCCAACAGCCACATACTGTCTTCAACCACTTGATCAAAATCGGCATCCTGCCAATGCAGTGCTACTTCTTTAAAGGCAAAGTTATCCCCTAATAAGTTGGGCACCGATTCGGGACGGTACATGATGAGTGATACATTTTTATGCTGCTCAACGTAAGGTAAGTGGGTGTTCTGATTGTTTGGGTTGCGGTCGCCCCAAATCGGCTTTACTTCGCCCGAGCCTGTGTAAACAGCAGTAGTGCCTACGTTGGCCACGCAGGGATATTGCTGAAAACCTACTTTGCCTTTCCAGAAATCGAGAATAGACGATAGCGTTATC
The DNA here is from genome assembly GCA_947478005.1 of Bacteroidota bacterium. Lineage (GTDB taxonomy): Bacteria > Bacteroidota > Bacteroidia > Chitinophagales > LD1 > Bog-950. The sequence continues at coordinate 1,997 of CANJVG010000089.1, read as the reverse complement.
GAACGGTTTTTGAATATAGCAATATTGGCCTCAAAAATTCCCCCGCTTTTAGAAATGCTGCTCAGATTATTGGCTATACCCGGCATATTCTGTGGGGGAATAGTCGATAGCGGAGCCAGCAGTGCAAAATCGTTTTGTGCCCAAAGGTTAGAATCGCGAAGCAGTTGAGCTGTTTCCTGCACCACAGAAGGATGGAAGTAAGCCCCCGAACTCCATTGAAACACCACGCGGTCGGTGGTGGAGAGGGCAGCATTAATGATAAAGCCTGTGTCTAAACTATGCCCGTTGTGCATCGTAAAGTTTTCAAATGGTCGCCAGGAGGCAATTACGCTATCCATCGACAGGCCGGTAGAAGCCAGAAAAGGACCTGCATGCGATGCGCCTTGCGGGGCAGGGCCGAAACCTGTCATGAGGTAAGTCAGATTGTTGTGATTTTGACCATAAGGGGAATCATATTTGCTCGGATAATTCCTTCCGGCCACCGGAAAGAAGCTGCCCTTATCGTTGGTCAATAACAAAAAATCTTTCAGCAATATTTGCGAAGCTTTGGTGGCCAGATTTTTAATCAACGTATCTTGTGAAAAGTCGGCCAGGTTGAGCAAACCGCCCAATTCGAATGGGCCATAAGTAGAAGAGAAAAATTCATAGAAACCAAATTGCACTTTCAGTTGCAGATAATGTTTTAGCCGGGCTTCGAGGCGGTTATCAATAGGCCGGTTATACTTTTCGTGGAGCAGCCAATCGGAACCCATCCACATCACCCCGTGGTTCTCGGAGAAATAATTGTGCAGCGTGTCTCCATAGTTTATCCAGTAATGTATACCATTCAGCACGGGCAGTATCTTTGCATCATAAGTACCGTTGGTCAAATACAAAATACGAATGAGGTGAATGATATCGAAATCGGCTGTTTCGCGGGTAGGAACACGGTTGAGCACAAGATTAAGAGCCGCTGTGTCCAAAGGCAAACCGCGGAAGGCCTGCAACACCAATTTATTCTCTCCACTGTAAGTGAGTGAAGTATCTATATAGTCCTGTTTGCGTTGTTCGTAAACGGAATTGCTGGCTAAAGTTGGTTTTAAACAACCGCAAAAAATAAGGAGGGTTAGAAACCGGAAACAAGTAGAGGCTACTCTCATAAAGTTGTACTTTTTGAAAAAATAAGGACCAGATGCATTATTAATGTTTCCAAAGATAAAGGCTTGTTCGACTTTATCAATTTTCAGGTTGTAAATTTTAGCTCTTCTTTTTTACTAATGCCTGATTTCCTGTTTAAGGCTTGCTTTAAAAAACAGGAGAAGAAGTAGCAGGTTTACATCTTCCAAAGTGGGTTTTGTTCCGCTATAGGCTTTCTTATGCTGGTAAAGCATAGACCTCCTTATAATGAAACCTTATGTTTAAAAATTGCGGATAGGACGCACATAGATGGAGGCATCTTTGAATGCACCTGGTTGATTGCCCTGTGCAAAATCCTTTGACACAATTGCTTGCGCTGCATTGAGCGGAGCTTCCGAAGAGGAGGAATAGTAATAACCCCAAAACCCGCCAATAGCATTTTTATTCGGATAAATGGCATTCCAGTCATCAAGGCTTGGCAAATACCAATCGGTATATATTCCGGAAACAAAATCGTCAGCAATGCGGGCGGCTATACCGGCCGTTGGGCAGCCAGCTAAGATAGCATTCGTATTAGCCTGCCCGGTGCCAAAAGCAGTGGAGGTCCCAATAACGGTTCCGCGGCAGCCGGCAGGCGCTAAACTAAGCGTAGCTCCTGCTATGACATAACCATGTATTTCACCCGCTACATAACCAGGGTCTGTGGATTTAAAAATATAGGCAATTAGCCCCCCCTGATAGGCTTCCCCGGGTCCAAGGTTAGCTACAAAACTCAACTCATTGCCATAGGCAGTTCCGGCAGTGTTTGTAGCATATGCTCTTACATAATAAGTTGTTCCGCTATCCAGGTTTGCCATTAAGCAAGTATAGCCTCCTAAGCC